>JBFRWO010000152.1:0-4630 GCA_051439625.1 Crocosphaera sp.
TGGTTTTTGGCAATTTAGAATGGTTATTTAAAGGTGTTAAGGGCAAAACCTACGATATTGGTCAACAAATTGATCTGATTGTTTTATCTCAAGGATTAGACGATCACGCGCACATTCCTACCTTAAAAGAACTGGATCATAGTATTCCTGTAGTAGCCTCTCCTAATGCAGCCAAAGTGGTTCAAGAGTTAGGTTACACCGATATTCATTCCCTCGCTCACGGAGAAACCTATACCCTAGAGGAAATCCTAGCAATTAAAGCCTTACCAGGATCATTAATCGGTCCACAATTAGTAGAAAACGCTTATATTATTACGGATTTAAAAGAAAAGCAAAAACTCTACTACGAACCCCACGGTAATCATTGTGCCGAGTTATCAGAAGAAGGGACTGTGGACATTATTTTAACCCCAGTCTTAGGAATAAGTATTCTACATCTTCTCCCTGTATTGCAAGGTCAACAAACCACCCTCAAATTGTGTCAAACCCTAAAACCTAAATTTATTTTACCCACTGCTGATGCCAAAGACACCGAATATCAGGGAGTCTTAGTCTCTGTTTTGCGACAAGAAGGAACCATAGAACAGTTCCAGCAACAGTTGCAAGATAATAACCTGACAACAAAAGTCATGACTCCTAAACCTGGGGAATTGATTGATTTTAGTCCTCAAGTTGTGAATTAATCGCTCAACTATCACTACTCGGATAAGTGTGGGGAGTGTGGGGAGTGTGGGAAGGGTGGGGAGTGTGGGGAGTGTGGGAAGGTTGGGGACTATACTTAGAAGCACAAAACCAGATATCCTACTAAATAGGACTGTTTCTGCACAAATTAAATGATGCAATTTTCCAAAATCCTAATTGCCAATCGCGGAGAGATCGCCTTACGCATTTTACACACTTGCGAAGAAATGGGTATTGGGACCGTTGCGGTTCACTCTACTATAGACCGTCAAGCCCTTCATGTTCAATTGGCTGATGAAAGTGTCTGTATTGGTCCCCCTGCCAGTGGCAAAAGTTATTTGAATATTCCTAATATTATCTCGGCCGCTCTCACGCGCAACGCCACCGCGATTCATCCAGGTTACGGTTTTTTAGCGGAAAATGCTCGTTTTGCTGAAATATGTGCGGATCATAAAATTGTCTTTATTGGCCCCTCTCCTGAGTCTATTCGGTTGATGGGGGACAAATCTACTGCTAAAAAAACCATGCAAAAAGCAGGAGTTCCCACGGTTCCGGGTAGTTTGGGACTCCTACAGAGTGAAGAAGAAGCTTTAAGGGTTGCCCGTGAAATCGGTTATCCTGTGATGATTAAGGCCACGGCCGGGGGCGGTGGCCGAGGAATGCGTCTGGTACAAGAAGAAAGCCAGTTTTCTCGTCTTTTTCAGGCTGCGCAAGGGGAAGCAGAAGCGGCCTTTGGTAATGCCGGGGTTTATTTAGAGAAGTTTATCGAACGTCCCCGTCACATTGAATTTCAGATATTAGCGGATAGTCATGGGAATGTGATTCATTTAGGGGAAAGGGACTGTTCTATTCAACGTCGTCACCAAAAGTTGTTAGAAGAGGCCCCTAGTCCTGTTTTAACCCCTCAACTGCGCAAAAAAATGGGAGAAGCTGCGGTTAAAGCTGCTAAATCTATTAAATATGTGGGTGCCGGAACGGTAGAATTTTTGCTGGATAATCAGGGTAAATTCTATTTTATGGAAATGAATACCCGTATCCAAGTGGAACACCCGGTGACGGAAATGATTACGGGATTGGATTTAATTACGGAACAAATTCGCATCGCCCAAGGGGAAAAGTTACAATTCAAACAATCGCAAATTTCCTTAAAAGGCCACGCTATTGAGTGTCGTATTAATGCTGAAGATCCGGATCTTAATTTTCGCCCCCATCCTGGCAAAATTAGCGGTTATCTTCCCCCAGGTGGTCCAGGAGTAAGAATGGATTCTCATGTTTATACCGATTATGAAATCCCCCCTTATTATGACTCTTTGATCGGTAAATTAATTGTCTGGGGTCCTGATAGGAATACTGCTATTAAGCGCATGAAACGGGCGTTACGAGAATGTGCTATTACCGGGGTTCCAACTACTATTGATTTCCATAAACGGGTATTAGAAACCCCCGCTTTTTTGGCAGGGGATATTTACACTAATTTTGTGGTGGAACATTTAATGCCTAAATCCTAATAATTATTAATGATTAATTGTTAATTATTAATTTCTGAAGAATGGCATTTACTATCAGGCCAAATTAGTCAATTCAGACCAA
The DNA here is from genome assembly GCA_051439625.1 of Crocosphaera sp. Lineage (GTDB taxonomy): Bacteria > Cyanobacteriota > Cyanobacteriia > Cyanobacteriales > Microcystaceae > Crocosphaera. The sequence goes on from JBFRWO010000152.1 coordinate 2,272, forward strand.
TGAGTTTTAAGTAGATTACTAATTTCTTGACTATGGGTTTGGACAAAGTCATGATCCGCATTAGGGATAATAGATAATTGAGCATTAGGGATCTTGTCACGATATACTTCAGAATGCCAACGAGGAATATGGGAATCGCACTCAGCAGCAATAACGAGAGTAGGAACCTCAATCTGGTGAATATCGTTTTCTACCGTATCAACTGCATCTTCAGGATTTAACCTATCTTTGATAAAGGAAACTGCTGTTGGTTGAGTTAGTATTGCCTGACGCATTTCACGAATTGTTTGATAGCCTTTTTTTTGCCCTCTGAGGATAAATATGGGGGCAATCAAAGCAAGGGCAATATCCACTAACTTGGTTCTCCACAACAAAGGTTTAAGATAGTCGTAGCGACCAACAAAACTATCATCCCTAATTCCTGCCGGTGCAAGCAGAGATATTCCCTTTAATGAAGCTGAACATTGCTGTTGTGCTGAAGTTATAGCGTAGGCGGCTGAAACCCATGCACCATAGGAAAAACCAACTAAAAAGAATTCTTGGATTTGTTTAACACTAATGAAATTTTGTAAAAATTCGACTTGATGATCCACAAGATAACGAATCTGAGGCTTAGAAGAATCGCCAAAACCTAACATTTCTAGACTAATACAAGAATAGTGAGACTGAAGCTCTTTGACCAGGGGATGTAATGTCCAAGCATCACCGAAAAAACCATGTAAAAAAATTATTGGTGTCCCTTTCCCGACTTCGGTATAAGCGGCTGTATATTTTCCTAGATTAATAAATTGTTTTTCCATAGTATTATTTATCTGGTTTATTATAATGCTGATATTGGTTTAATAGCCTGTTCAATAATAGCAATAGCTTGATCTATTCCCCCTGAATTCTCAATAGCTTGCTGCAACTTTTGAGCATTTTCATAATAACGTTTTTCCCCTAGAACGCGCTGAATCATTGGGCGTAAGTTCTCGGAGTTCAACTTATCTAAACCTATCATCTCTCCCACCCCTGTCCAAGCAATCCTCGCTGCAATACCTGGTTGATCGTTGGTCACAGGAATAGCTATCATCGGGACACCATAAGTTAGGGATTCTAAAGTTGTATTCATACCAGCGTGGGTAATAGTTAGAGCAGCTTTTTGCAAAAGTTCCAACTGAGGAGCATATTTGACCACAAGAGGATTTCCCGGAAGATTAGGTAAAGAATCTGGTTCTGAACCTCCCCCTAGAGAAATAACCAATTGAGCATCTAATCCTTGACAAGCTCCAGCGATCGCCTCGAAAACATACCTTAAACAATTCTGCAAAGTTCCCATCGAAGCATAGATTAGGGGTTGTCCTGTGAGTTTATGCCAAGGAAAATCAACGGTAATACGACTCTCACTGGTATGATAGGGACCTGTATAGTAAAAATGAGGTGGGAGGGTTTGACGGGGAAAATCAAGGGCAGCAGGTTGGTGACAGAGAATAGCTAGGGGAGAATCTGTGTAGGTTTCTGCTCCTAATTGCCACTTTTGACGATACTTAAGTCTCAATTTTTTTCCGGCTTGTCCAAAGGGGTTAGTAACTTGGTAGGTAAGCCAATTTCTGAGATTAGCCCACCACGAATCACGGTAAAGCCAAGGGGTAAATACAGGAGGTATTCCAGGTTCTTGATTAAAAGGTAAGGCACTACAAACAGTTATAAAAGGGATATTCAGTAATTGAGCGACTGTGCCTCCCTCTGGATTAAGTTGATCGACAATTAATGCTTCTACTCCTGTTTTTTCCAGGGCATTTGCTCCTTCTTCGAGAAAAATTTGGGCAGATTGATAAAACCAATTCACCATCAATTGTAAGGCGGGAATACCTTTAAGTTTACTAATTTTTTTATTCAATAAAGTTGCTGTCGAACCTAAAGGAAAAATATCTGCACCAATAGGGTAAAAATCAAGATTAGCTGCTTTTATTTTGGTTTCTGCATCGGGAACGCCAAAAAAGGTGATCTGATAGCCTTTTTTTTGTAACCCTTTTCCAAGGGGAAGCATGGTGTGGAGATGACCCGTTAGGTTAATACAATATAAACCGATATGTTTCATAGTTGGTAGAAAAGTTTTTGTCTGGTTAGAGATAGTCTAATTCTAAGGGAAAATGTTCTTTAGAGGTGAATAAGACCTATATCATACCTAAAAAACGGTGAGCGAGACCTTAATCTTTACCTTTCTTGAGTCATCTTGTCAATTAGTATTTTAAAGTAAAGGCGAATTTAATTCAACGTAAGTTGGGAGAGTTTACAAATCCTTATTTATAAACTTTATCTTGCCTAAAAAAATCCCTTGTTTTCTAACAAGAGACTTTGCAACTTTATTATAATTTGA
>JBFRWO010000153.1:0-5317 GCA_051439625.1 Crocosphaera sp.
TTTGAGTATTTTCTAGATGATTTTTGACCCAATAAATTAACTATAATTTCGCGTAAGAAACGACGAAGTTTTAAGACGATTTTTTGTACAAAATTTCTTAAAACTTGAAGACGATGACGCATAGTAGGTAAACGGAATATATAAGCTAACCGTCGCATCATACCGCCTAATTGTCCACTAATATTAATGCCATAACTAGAGATAATAGCGGTTCTTCTTCCTAACGTTAACATATCCCCTAAATGAAGATATTTAAACGCTTTTAAGGGTTTACCTTGAATAATAGCAGCGATATTTTTAGCCGCACAACTGGCCTGTTGATAAGCAACTTGTGCAGTTCCGGGAAGGGATTTATTTTTGTTACTTATCTGTGCAAGATCACCTAATGCAAATACTTCAGGGTACTCTATTAACTGTAACCTACGATTAACTAATAATTTTCCTGAGTTACTTTGTTGACAATTTAGAGAATTGACTAATGGTTTTGACTGAGTTCCAGCCACCCAAACAACCATGTCTACAGGAACATTAAGGTTTTGTTCACCGTGATTTAAAATTATAGAATTTTCTCTAATTTCTTCAACTTTTGTATTCAGATATAACTGAACACGACGGGAACCCAATGCACGGTAAGACGCATTAATCACTCCTTTAGAAAACCCTTTTAAGATTTGATTTCCCCTATCTATTAAAAGCACTTCTGCTTGTTTTTCTAAACGGTCAGCTAACTTACAAGATAATTCTACCCCATTGGGTCCACCGCCAATAATAGCTACTCTTAAATCTTTTCTATCTAAAGATTCTAAATAGTTTATGTTAGCCTGTAATTTTTCCAAATCTCGTAAAGTTCTAAAGGTTAAAGCATTATTTTTTAACCCTGGAATATCCGCCCAATAATTTTTAGTTCCTAACCCTAGAACCAGATAATCATAACTTAAACTATCATTATTTTCTAAGGCAATATTCCTATTTTCTAAGTCAATTTTTTTAACAATTTGTTGACAAAATTTAATAGGAGTGCGTGCTAGTAATTTTTGATAAGTTGGGGCAATCTCCCAACGTTGTAATTCTCCCGTAATTAACTCATATAATAGGGGAGTAAATAAAAAGTTGTCATTTTTTTCAACTAAGGTGATTTTCCATTTCCCTGATTTTACTTGAGGATGAGAACAGAGATATAAAGCAGTATATAAACCACTAAAACCTCCTCCTAAGACACAGATATTAATCGGATTTTTAGTATTCATTAGAATTCAAAATAAATAAACTCAGATGGTGTATTGGCAGCTAATAAAATGGTTAACCCTAATAAAATGGGAGATAACCAACGGGATAATAATAAATCATATTCAAACTTACCTTGCCACACTGCTAAATGTTCTAGGAAAAGCACAAATATAGATAATGCAAGAATCAATACTAAGGCTGATGTTTCATTAATACTATACGATCCAAACACACCTTGCAAATTTTCCCAAGAATAAGCACTAGGGGTTACTATGGTTATTAATTTAGTTAACAGTCGTCGACTATTGGTTTCCATAAAGAAAAGACACCCCAATGTAACAGAAGCAAAGGTTAAAAACCAAGATACAATTTGAGGGCGAGGAAGATAGTTACCCATCAACCCATAAAAAGGACGACCTAAATATCTTAATACTAATAATAATGCACCATGATAAGCACCCCAGATAATAAAATTCCAAGCTGCCCCATGCCAAAAACCTGATAAAGTAAAGGTCAAAAATAGATAAAAAGCTGCCCATTTTTTATTAGATCCCATCAAAGGTAAAAATACATAATCTCTAAACCAGGTACTTAAAGTAATGTGCCAACGTCGCCAAAATTCATTGATACTTTGGGAAGTATAAGGGGCTAAAAAATTGACTGTTAACTTAACACCTAAAAAACTGGCAATACCCACAGCAACGAAACTATAACCAGCAAAATCAAAGTAAATTCTCAGGGTAAATAATAGAGCAAAAAACCAAACTGTCCAAGCATTATCAGCCACTCTTAAATCAATATAAGGAGCCATATTATCCGCCAAGACAAACTTCATAAATAAACCCAAAGAAATCCATTTTAAACCAGTTTCAAAGTTTTCTACCCTAAACTTAAACCTAAACGCTTCAATTTGGGGAAATAAATCCTTTCTTCTTTCAATAGGTCCGGCAACAATTTGAGGGAAAAAAGCAATAAAATTAAGGTAATCTAGAAAAGCCACTGGTTTCTTCTTTCTAGCATTGAGAGAATCTACCACAAATCCGACCATTTGAAAGGTATAAAAAGAAACACCTGGAGGGATAGTATTTCTAACAGGAATAGGTGATAATTGTTGCCAGTTGTCCGGAATATTAATAAATAAACCGATTACATCTTCAACGAAGAAAGTTAAATATTTAAAATAGGCTAGAATAGAAACATTAATAATAATAACAAAAGTGGCGATCGCTTTAGCTTTCCAACCCTGCGATCGCAACATCCACTGCACCATCAAATAGTTAAAAATCAGTTCCCCTAGAAAAATAATAAAGCTAGAACGACTAGCATGGAAAAATAATAAAAAAGATAAAGCTAATAAACCAATACTATCAAAAACACCACGCCATAAATTGGCCGATTGAGCGATATAGCGAACCGTAAAAAAGGGAATGCTAAATAAAATTAAAATCCACCAAAATGAAAAATCAGAGTAATTCATAAATATAAGTTGTCAAACATCTAAATAGGTTAGTTAACCTGAGTTCGGAGTTAGGGGTTCGGAGTTCTGGAAATTTTTACCGGAATAACCAGGGATACAGATTCCAAAACCCTTAAAATTTATCCAGATTGTACCTTACCTCGAACTGAGGTTTAGTTAAGATAATAATAGGCAATAGAACTAGATTTTAATACTAATTTTTCATACTATACCAGAAATACTATATATTATTTTCTTGAAAACCAAAAAATTAGGGCTAGTCAGATTTTATCCTTGACTAACCCTATGATGACATTTATGGTTTATTTTTTATTTGAACCGTCCAAAAAGATTACCCCATCCTTTGTTATCGCTATTAGTATCTTGAGCTTGATTAACAGGTTGTGTTGTTTCGTTTTCTTCTGATTCGATATTGCTAACAGCATCAGCTAAATCGTAATTTTCTGCTAAATACTGGGCTGATTTTTCCACAGTGGGATTATCCCAAAATAAAGTATCTGGGAGGTCTAAATCTAACCAGTCCTCTAAATCTCCCACTAAGGTCACAGCATCAATAGAGTCAAGACCATAACGGGTAAAAGGTTCAGTAATTTTGATTTTATCAGAGTCGAGATTTAACTGCTCAGCCAACTGCTTAATCAGCCAATTTTGAACAGTTTCGACTGGTGTAGTAGCTGTTGCTTGGTCATCAAGCTTGTAGCTGGAGCTTTGAACTTGCATAAGAGGGGTCCTCGTTAATCGGTGAATTAGCTAATTGAAAAGGAACTATTGAAAAAAGTTTATCTTCTCTATACAGTTTTAGCAGTTCTTGAGCGGTATTTTCTACATACACATCAGAAATACTATAAGGTAGAGGGCGCATTGTTCTTAACAGTCTGTGTAAACTCAATACTAACCATTCTCCTTGAGCAAAAAAGTCCCCTAAAATCGTTCTATTGTATAACCACATATGTAAACAACAGGCCGCTGCATGGAGATTACAGTATTTTTTGGCAACTTCAAACAATTCTGGGGATTGGTCATGGCCGTATTCAAACTTTGAGTTAGCAATTAACTCATCGTGAGCGTTTAATTCCTCTAAGACTAAACTACCCAAAACCAGGAGCTTTTCTAACACTTCCTCATCCACATTCCCTGTTTCTTGTAATGCGTCTAGCTGTTGTAGAGCAATTTCTAACCCTTGTAGGGGGTCATCCATTCCCCGACCAAACAATTCCAATTTTTCCCCATTAAATTTAGGTAAAGGTTGTTCTAGGGAAAAAATCCCTTCTAAACGTTTTTGTAATTGAGCCATCGCCTCTGGTTTACGGCGGGCCCGTTGTTTGGTTAACTGGCGAAACTGGAGCATTAAAGCGTGTAAATTAACCACTGTGCTACCATCAAACATACTGATGATGGAATTATCCCGTAGCACTTTTTGGAAGATACCCCAGTCGTGTTCTTCGCGCATATAGAACCGTGATCCTAGTACAGTGTAAACACTGTTAATCATGGTTTCTATTTGGGTGGTGACAAAATATTTAGCCACCGAGGCCCAGACGCTAAACTGTTCGGGGATAACATGAAACCCTCTAGCTGCGCCGATGGTTTCGCAATCACAAATTAAGATATCTAAAAAAGCATCTACCAGGGTTTTACGGGGTTGGGGAATATCCATGACTTTTTTCCCATAAACAACCCGTTTAACAGCAAAATTTAACGTGGTTCTTAAAGCTGTATCGGCCGCCCCCAATGAAAAAGCGGCGCAGAAAGTACGAGTGACTTGGAACCCTTTTAAAGCGAATTCTAAGCCGTCTCCTTCCTCTCTTATGCGCATGGAGTCAGGAACAAAACAATCTTTAAACCCGATCCCACTCATATCCGAGGCTCGAATACCGTGGGTTAAAATTTTCGGTAAATTGTAATACTGATCCGGGTTTAACTGGCTTTTATCCACCATAAACAGGGTTAAACATTTGGGTCCCCCTTCGGGGTCAGTTTTAGCCAAAATGTAGGATATTCCCGAAATCGTAGCCCGATTAATTGGCCATTTTTCCCCATTGAGAATATAGCCTCCAGGCACCTTTTTCGCAGTCAAATCACCACCAATTAGATCACTCCCATGTTCCTTCTCGGAATAGCCTAAACACATAGCCCCATTCTCATTTTTGATGTATTGGGCTAAATGTTGTTTTTGTTCATCGTTTCCTGCCATCCAAGTGATAAAAGACCAAAATAGGGTTGTAAAAGCGATCCCTATGGTTTGATCTCGACGACATAAGACACGAACAAAAGCCAAAAATTCCTCAAAGGAAGTAAACTCCCCACCACACTCCGCCGGGACATAGTAATGTTGCAGTTTCCAATTGTAAAGCCATTCTATCTCTGAGTGAGGAAATTTCTCTGTCTCGTCGATATCAACGACTTGCTTGAAAGACATTACATTCTCAGGAGTCCAGGGATCTCCTAAGTCTTTGTCAAGTCTTTGAGCAACCCAATATTGTTTGAGTTGGTGCATGACGCGCCTCCTTAGGTAGTTTTTTGTAAGATTATTTCTCTATGGTAAATAACCTTCACAAAAATTAATCGCCATTCTAACGGGTTTATGTAAACTAAGCAAGTTTTTTGAACTCA
>JBFRWO010000154.1:0-6541 GCA_051439625.1 Crocosphaera sp.
ATGATTTAGAGGTGTAAATTGCTAAATATTGTTGTTACCAATCAATTCAAAAAAGATTTAAAAAGAGTCAAAAAAAGAGGGAAAAATATTGATAAGCTTGAAGTCATCGTTAATTGTTTACAAGCAGGAAATAATTTAGAAATACGTTATCGTAATCATCAATTAACAGGTAATTGGTCTTCTTACTGGGAATGTCATATTGAACCAGATTGGTTGTTAATTTATCAGAGAAATTCAACAGAATTGATTTTAATTAGAACAGGTAGTCATAGTGATCTTTTTAATTAGAATTAAATCTAATAAATATTTATCAATTAAATAAATACGAGAGTCTTTCATAATTTAATTGCCTCCTCAAGTACCTTATTACGGATAAAATAATGTAAAGAATCATCCGTTGCTATATCAACTTTACGGTTTAATAAAGTTTCTAAATCTAAAATTAAACCCATAGGAAACCAAGAACTTGTTTTAGATAAATCATAATCAATTAAAAAATCAATATCGCTATTTTCATTATCTTCTCCCCTCGCAACTGAACCAAAAATACGAACATTATACGCCCCATGTTTGAACGCAATGTTAATAATTTCTTCTCGTTTTTCTAATAATAGTTGTTTCAGCTTCATAACTTAACCTCTTATCATTTATAATCTAAAAGTTTACTATAGCAGTCAGTAATCAGTTGTGAGAATTAACTTTGATTACAAGCTAACAGGCAACAGGCAACAGATAAACAAAAATTATATCTCATAAATAATTCCTGATTGCTATAGAATAATTCATATTTACTCTCATTTAACTAATTATATCACTCTTTCAATATACACTAATTTAACTCGATACTTATAACCAAGATAGAGCTTAATTAGTCGCTATTTGGTGGTCATTAAAGCCAAAAAATTATATAATAAAATATTAACTACTCTCTCTTGAGCATTTTTTCTTACAATGTTCATCAGACCTGATCGTTAACGACCAGTTTAACACCATAAGAGTCTTAAGTTTATGTTAGAAACTGTTGCAAAAACTGATATTATTTATCCCAGTTCAGATGGAGAACCCGTGGCAGAAACCTATATTCATTTGTACGCTATTTTAACCACCCTAGAAGTCCTCAAACAATATTTAGTAGGACAAAAAGCAACTGTGTTAGCCAATCAATTTATGTACTATAGTCAGGGTCTACCTAGAATGAGAGTTGCTCCTGATGTTATGATCATCTTTAATGTAGAACCTGGTGGCAGAGATAATTATAAAATTTGGGAAGAAAAAGAGGTTCCTCAAGTTATTTTTGAGATGACCTCACCAGGGACAAAAAATCAAGATCAAGAGTTTAAAAAGACATTATACGAACAATTAGGGGTTAAGGAATATTGGTTATTTGATCCTAAAGGAGAATGGATTACCGAACAATTAAAAGGTTATCGGTTAAGAAATAATATTTATGAAATTATTGAGGATAATCGTAGTGAACCTTTAAAGTTAATCTTAAAAGTTGAAGGTCAATTAATAGGATTCTATCGAGAAGATACAGGAGAAAAATTATTGATTCCTGAAGAATTAGCGACAGCTTTACAAGAAAAAGAAACCGAATTACAACAAAAAGAGACCGAACTACAAGAAAAAGAAACTGAGTTACAACAAGAAAGACAAAAAGTGTCTAAAATGGAAGCTATGATAGAAAAATATCGTCAAAAATTTGGAGATTTATCTGAATAATAATCTTTGTTATTTTAAAGTTGTATCCAAAATATACTATGTTTTTAACTACTGATTATTTTAAAGAGATTATTATCTGCTGTAAAAAAAGTTCCATCGGTAAACAGTTACCAACTGCTTTATATGTTCATATCAGTGCCATTGATTCTCTTGATATAAGATTACAAGAATACGAAAAAAAAGCGAGGCTAACTGAAAAAATTGAAGGGGCAACAATTATTAAATTTGCTACGGATAAACCAACTATTTCTTATTTATTTTATCCAGAATTTGATAACGATCCTCATCCGGCCTTAAGCTTAAGTATTGTGGTTAATCTAGATACAGAGCAAATTAGTTATTGGGACTATAAAAAGAAAAAAAATCCTCCAATTTTACATAGAAAAGAAAGCTTTATAACCCCTGATTACCCCAACTATGAAACTTTTGCCCATTTAACTAATATGGAGGAAGAATTAGACTTATTAAACTTAAATGTACCCATCGGTACTAAAGAACAATGGGAAAAAAGATTAGACAGAAAACGGATTATTTTTGAAGGACATTATTTAGCTTGTCATTGTCCTGTTTTCCCCAAAGAAACCTTTAGTATTCAAATCGAAAGACATAAAGCAGCTATTCCTAGAAATGCCTTTTCTCGTCCTATTCGTTTAGCTTTAGAATTATTATTATTTGATGAAGAAACTAGCTTTTTTGACTATGGATGTGGTTACGGAGGTGACGTAGAAAGAATCGCAGCGGCCGGTTATAAAAGTCAAGGATGGGACCCCTATTATTGCCCCGATAATCACAAAAAAATTGCTGATGTTGTCAACTTAGGTTATGTTATTAATGTAATTGAAGATGTCAACGAGAGACGAGAAGCGTTACTCAATGCTTGGCAATTAACTAATAAAGTTTTAATTGTTTCTGCACAGGTTTTGATAGATGATAGAGAAAGAGGTGTTATTGCCTATGGCGATGGCATTATTACCAGTCGCAATACCTTCCAAAAATATTATGAACAAGAAGAACTAAAATTGTACATAGATCAAGTTTTAGAGGTTGATTCTATTCCCATAGGATTAGGTATTTATTTAGTCTTTCGCGATGAAATAGAGGCACAAAAATTCCGTGCTTCTCGCTTTCATTCTCGGGCAAAAACCCCTAGATTAATTACCAAAGTAAGACGATTTGAAGACTATGAAAACATCCTAAAACCTTTAATGGAATTTTACACCGAACGGGGACGATTACCAGCTAAAGGAGAACTAAAAAATGAGGTACAATTAAAAGAAGAATTTAGAAGTTTTCGTCAAGCTTTCAAAGTTATTTTACAAGTTACTCAAGAAGATGATTGGGATATGATTACAGAAAAACGTCGTCAAGATTTATTGTTATATCTTGCCTTAAGTCAATTTGATGGCCGTCCAAAAATGCGAGAATTATCTCCAGAAGTTAAGCAAGATATTAAGTCATTATTTGGCAGTTATAATAGTGCTTGTATTATGGCTGATGCTATGTTATATCAAGTAGGAAACTTAGAAATAATTTCTCAACTTTGCCAAAAACAAACCGTAGGTAGAAAACTGAAAAATTCCCTACTGATTCATATTAGTGTCTTAGATAGTTTAGAACCTTTATTGCGTTTATACGAAGGTTGTGCTAGTCGTACCGTGGGAAGATTAGAAGAAGCGAATTTAATCCAGTTTTCTTGGCGTATTCCTAAAATAACCTATTTATATTATCCCGATTTTGACGAAACTCCCCACCCCCGTCTTCATAGTCGGATGCAAATTCACTTAAATAATTTACGGGTTAATTATTCTGATTATATAGAAGATGAAGATCCCCCTATTCTACATTACAAAGATAGTTTAGTTTCTCCTGATTATCCTTTGTATGAAACCTTTAAAAAATTAACCCAAAAAACACAAGAACTCGGTTTATTAGATGATTATCGTCAAGTAAACCGCTTACAAGGATGGTTAAAATGTTTACAAGAAAATAATCTAACATTGGAGGATTTTAATAACTCTAACTTGTAGATGGGTAGGGGTTATTGATAGTAGTTTTCAATTAGGTGTATCAAAATATCGGTTCAGTGAGGGTGGGAAGTGTGGGAAGGGTGGGAAGTGTGGGGAGTATTTTTCTTTGAGTTTGTAATCTATGTAAATGAAAATAACTATCATGGAAAAAAACTACTTTAGTATCCAAGAGGAATTTTCATGTTATCCTTGAATATAATTTGTATCTTTCCAATGGTTAAAAGGTTAAGAATAGACTAAAGAAAAAAAGGAAAAAATAGGTTAAAGTATTCCGTCTAGAAAGCCTTATTAATAAAGTTAAGGAGAGTTTATGAAAATGAACAGACGGGATCTTTTAAAATTTTTAGGTGTGAGTACAGGGACAGCCTTATTATCTCAAGGAACGAAGGCTTTATCCTCTCCCTTTATGGTTGCTGCTGAAGGTAAAGAAACAGTTAAAACAATCGTTAAAGCCAGCCAATCTTTTACATTTAGCCCGGTTAAAATACCCATTCCCTTAACCATTGAAAACTTAAGCCAGCAACAACAAAAATTAAGTTATAAGACTTATGAAGTAATAGATGATGTGGTCTTACCAGAAGGCTTTACTTATGATGTAATTGCCCAATGGGGGGATAAAGTAGGAGATTCACGTTTCGGTTATAATAATGATTATTTATCCTTCGTTGAAACTAGCCCAAATGAAGGATTTTTAACCATTAACTTTGAATACATTAGCGGTAAAACTTGGAGAGAAACCTACGAACAAGTGATCGGGAAATCCCTTCCTTTTGACGAAGTTCAAGCGATCGCAGATGAAAACAATGGGCAAATTAATGCCTTTGCCTTAGCCAAAAATGACCCCATCAAAGCACAAATAGAAGCGATCGCGGCTGAAGCTTTAATCGATCAAGGAATGGGGATAATTTCCCTAAGAAAAAATGCTCAAGGACAATGGCAACGCACCTATTCAGACGCAGATAGACGCATTACAGGAATATCCGGATTAAAAGATGGTCGTTATCTCAAAACAACAGGCCCAGGAATCAGAGTGTTTGAGAAACAAGATAAACAGGGTTATGAGGATGGTTTAGGTAGTAAAATTATCGGAACCTACCAAAACTGTGCCGGAGGAACCACACCCTGGGGAACCGTTCTCAGTGCAGAAGAGAATATTCAAAATCAAGTTCCTGAACCAGTCAGGGCCGATGGTTCCTCTTTAGACCCCTCAGAAACTCCCTTTTTGATGAACGAACGGGATATCGATGGAAGAGGAAATGTCTTCGGTTTAGCTGGCAATAAATACGGTTGGATGGTAGAAGTTGATCCCAGCGATAAAAACGATTATGGGACAAAACATACCTGGTTGGGGCGTTATCGTCACGAAGCAGTAGCTTTTCGCGCCGAAAGTGGCAAAAAATTAGCTGTTTATTCAGGATGCGATCGCAGAGGCGGTCATGTTTACAAGTTCGTCTCAGAGAAAACCATTGTTGACCCCAAAGATAAAAATAACTCCTGCTGCATGGACTCAGGAATGTTATACGGTGCCGTTTTTAACCCCGACGGAACAGGAAAATGGGTGCGCTTGACTCCAGAAACCCCCGTCGATCCGGTCTTACCTTCAAAAGTGCAAGGAGGTTTAGTCACCTTACCCAACAGCGATCGCAGGGTTGGAGGAATTATGGAAGTTACGGAAGATCAAGAAATAATTCCCTTTAAGAACCGATTCAAAACCTTGGGGGATCTCTATATGGGAACTTACGAGGAAAAACAAGGAGCAATTTTAATCGACGCTCATTTTGCCGCTAATGCTGCCGGAATCACTTGTACAGCGCGTCCAGAAGACACAGAAATAGGAAAAGATGGCACTTTATTCATCACCTTTACTTCCGGTACTCCTGGGGGTGACGGTGGGCCAGATCAAGGTGTGTTTCGTGGTCCCAATGGGGAAATAAATTATGAATATGGTTGGATCATGAAGATCATGGAAGATAGAAACGATCCCGCGGCCATGACCTTTCGTTGGGATATTTTAGCCACAGGAGGAGAACCTGCTTTAGGAGGGATGGGTTTTTCTAACCCGGATAACCTCATGTTTGACCAGAAGGGAGACTTATGGATGGTTACGGATATGTCTACCAGTCGTCATAACAGAGAAATTAAACAGCGTGTTCAAGATGGGGAAGCAGTTGGGACAAGTAGTCTAGTGGGAATTTTTGGTAACAATACTGTCTGGTATTTACCCCTTCAGGGAGAAAATAAAGGTATGGCTTTTCCTTTTGCGATCGGACCGATGGAAGTCGAAATGACTGGCCCTTGGTTGACAGAGGATCAACAAACCCTATTTTTAGCTGTACAACATCCCGGGGAAGCTTATGGAACCCGTCAAAATATGGCCAGCGAAGTGCGAGAGTTTTCTATCTTAACCACATCAGGGGAGGAGTTTAAGCAAACGAGAACCGTTCCTCTGGGTTCTAACTGGCCAGGTAAACAGGTTAATGATCCTCCTCGGCCTGCGGTTATTGCTCTTAGAAGCGTGAAATAAATAACTATCATCTTCTGATTTCACGCTTCTGATACCAAATCCGATTGTCAAAACCTCTTTATCGTTTTGCTATCTTTCCTCCCACACCTCCCACACCTCCCACACTCCCCACCCTCCTCAACTAGAAAGATAAGGGGGGTACATTCGTGACAACTTAAGGCTGTAAATCAGATGTCAAGCCAGTTTTGCTTCACAGGTTTATTCCAGAAATCAGTCAGAAACGGAAGGAAAAAATTAGCGGATAAAATACGCTAACAAAAAACTTAAA
>JBFRWO010000155.1:0-2838 GCA_051439625.1 Crocosphaera sp.
CAGGGGAACTAGCAGAATGTATCCTTACTTCAGTAGACTTGTCGTAAATCTACTCTGACGACTCAACAACAAAGGATAAGCAGTAACAAGAAACTGGGGTGGGTATTATCTAGTACGTTTATTGTAATTTATGATACTAGTTAGGGGATTTAATTATCACAATCAACCCTCTGACCAACAGAATAAGCCCCATCTATCTTTCCAAGGAGCAAAAGATACAGGAGACAAAGGGATTAATTTAGTAGGTGGATTCTGCTCATACTTAATCAAGATATCTGGGTATCTAGATGAATGCCGCTAACTTAAGCCAGAAACCTTATCTCAAACACCTTTCATTTTAGCTCGAAGAATTTGACGAGGTTCTTGCATTAGTGGATAAGCTTTTGGTCGACGTTTTCTAACTCTAGGTTCTACTCTGCCAACCCGTTTCTTTTGGTAACTATCTGCAATGATTTGTAACATTATTTTGTAGAGTTTTTGTCGACAAATATTGCTTTTATTGTAAGGATTCAGGTAGGAGGAATTGACAAACAAATTAACTGCGCTAAGGTAACAGTTTGAGTCAAAGTGAACCAGGATTGCCAATAAATCCAGAAGAGTTAAACCAACTGTCAAAATCTGAGTTGGTACAAGTCATCTTGACTCAACAGAAACTTATCAAGCAGTTACAACAAGAAATAGAAAAGTTCAAGCTAAGTCGAGATTTAGACAGCCAAACCTCATCAAAACCCCCATCAACAGATTTATTGAAAAAGTCGGAAAAGCCCAAACATACTGAAGACAATCAGAAAGAACAAAAAAAGAAAAGAAAACCAGGAGGACAACCAGGACATCAGGGAAAAACGAGAAAAGGTTTTGGCACAATTGACAGAATTGAAATCTTACAACCATCGATATGTAGTCACTGTCCCGCATTTCTCACAAATTAATTTGAAGACCTGAAGAGGAGATTGAAAATAGGGTTTTTTTATAATCAGAAAAATTTCTTAAGTTGATGAGTAAATAGTTTGATATTTTTCGTTTAAAAAGTGCGGAAATACTGTAAAGATTCAGGTGTTGGCGATCGCCAATTAATAAAGCATCAACTTAAAGCGATCGCCAACTGATAAAGCATTTAATTAAATAATTAAAGTAGGAATTTCTCTTGCTCCTACTGTCGCCATTAAAGCTTGTTCAAAGAAATTAATTACAGAACGTTTTTGACGACGACAAGTCTGCACCACAGTCAGCAAATTAGCTGTATGTTCAAATCTTTTCATAGATCGAGAACCGCCACTTACTTTCCGTTTAGTAACTGCCAACCTTAAAGAACGTTCGGCCAGATTATTATCAGGAGGAACTTGGGGGTTGTCTAAAAAATACCACCATTGAGCTGCTTTTTCTTGTCTTCGAACGCAGTAATTTTCCAGCTTCATAACCGGCTTGATTCCAGTATTGTTTCAGTTTCTTTTCGATTTCATTTTTGAATTCTTCTACCCAGGTACGATAACTTAATTCATTTTTGGTGAGTTGCCAATCTCGATAATGAGAAAAGGCTTCATCAATTAAGTCGAGAAAAGCTTGACCAATAGCTCGGTTATGTTGACCAGGGAGTTTGAGTAAACGTTTGAAATGACGGCGCAAATGGGCTAAACATTTTTGTTGTGCCTTAACCACATAACCATTGTAAACACTTAAATCATCACTGCTGAGGACTCCGCTATACTCACTGCCTAATACAGCAATAAGTTCATTACGGGACCGAGTATCTCCAGCATAAAATAAACAAAAATCCGGATTAGTAAACACCCACAACCATTCCTTGACACCCTTAACAGGCCAGGGGGTTTCATCGACGTGTATATTTGGTTGTGTATTTCTTATCCATTTTGCTAAATTTTTAACACTAGGATTAATTGCACCTTCAACTCGTTGGTTTGTAGTTACAAGAGTGCCAACACCAATCTCAATTTTTCCTAACTCCCATAAAAGTTCTTGTTGTTTTTCATAAGGTAAATGGCCATAGTTTCCCAACCATCCTAAAAATGCTTGTAGTCTCACTCCAAGATCTTGCCCAGGAATCATTTGAGAATCCCATTGAGCCGGAGTAACTGCACCACAGAGAGCGCATAGGCAATGGTGACGTTGATACTCGACTATTTCTATCGGATTTTCTCTTAATTGAGCTACCTGTTGGGTCTCTATCTTAACTGGTTCTTTTGAAAACAGATGATTTTGACAATTCCGACATTTTTCTGGTCGTAGGATTTCGTAGCGGTCGACACGACCAAATCCTTTTCTGGTTTTTCCAGGATGTCCTGGTTGACCACCTGGTTTTCTTTTAGACTTTTCTTGGGCTTCAGTTTGTTGAGATTCTTTTTCTGATTTTTTCAGTAAATCTGTTGATGGTGGTTTCGATGAGGTCTGACTATCTAGGTCACGACTAATCTTGAGTTTGGCTATTTCTTGCCTTAACTTTTCAATAATTTTTTGTTGGGAAATAATGAGTTGTACCAGTTCACTTTTTGACAACTGGCTGAGGCTCATCACGGGTCAGTAGGTATCTCTGGCAACTTCATTATTCATCTAATTTACCCAATTTTTCCCTTTTGTCAATCCCCAAGCTCCTGCGATCGCCTTCACCTGAATCTTTACGAGACAGCAGTACAGAAAAACCCAGCTCAAACAATAAAAGACTTATTTTATGATTTCACCCAGGACAATTGTACTCTTAGAGTTTGAGGCTTAAAAAGTCGAAATCCTGAGACGCTAATTGGTAAGATAGCCTAAATTCCTGTGTGTGGAGTTGTTATGGAATCAAATTTTTTAACGGCTGTTTTTCTTCCTTTAGCACTATTT
>JBFRWO010000156.1:0-4922 GCA_051439625.1 Crocosphaera sp.
ATAAATACTTATTGGTTTCGAGCAAGAATAAAAGAGCCAAAAAATAATAATGATTCTATTAATTATATTCCCGAAGAAATCTGGAATCAATTAGAGAAACACTTATCTAATTTCCCTCCGCCCATGCAAAGGAAAGTTATAATAATAAGGACTTTAGGTTTGAGAATTGGAGAATTGCTCAATCTACCTTTTGATTGTTTAAGAAAAAGGGGTGGTCAGTGGAGATTAAGATTAAAAGAAACTGAAAAATTCAAAATAGAAGATGAACTGCCAATTCCCAAAGAGTTAGTATTAATAATTAAAGAGCAACAAGATTATATAGCAAATAATTTGGGAGATAGTTATCAAAAATTATTTTGTGCAAATCAAACAACTGCTAAAAATTTTAAGTTTAGACCTACGGCTAAAGTAATGAATACAAATGTATTTGGACGTTGGCTAAACAAGTTGGCTAAAAAATATAATATTTGTTCAGCAGATGGAAAAATATGGCATTTTAAGTCTCATCAATTTAGACGTACAGTAGCAACTGTAATGACTAATGCAGGGGTTAGGGATTTAATTATTCAAAAATATTTAAGACACCGTAATTCTGAAATGCTAAAGTATTATACACATCAACTAAAAGAAGTATTAGGAGATGAATACTTAGAATTAATCAAAGAAAAAAACTGGGTCAATATAGAAGGTAAAGTTGTTAATATTCACAAGCCTGAAAATGCAATTGAAGAATATGTCCGATTGAAATTACATCAAATAACTACTCAACAAGGAGAATGTCATCGTAGTAATATCAAAAATTCTTGTCCAACAGTTAATGGTTGTTGGCGTTGTAAAGATTGGATGACATCAGAGCAAGATTTACCTTATTTAAAACAAGATTTAAAAAGGCTAAAAAATGAACTAAAAAAAGCCAATGAATTAGGTATGCTCAGAGTAGAAAAGGAAATTCAAAAAGATATTAATTTTCTTCAAATAAGGATTAACACTTTAGAAGAGACAACCAATAATGATTGAGATAAATTGGCAAAAAGATTATTCAAATAACTTTGTTTGTTATAAGTGTAATGAAGGAAATTTGATTAAGTGGGATTCTTATAAAGAAGCGAAACGTTTTAAATGCCTTAAATGTGAAAAGAAGATCATATCATCTTGTAAGTTAAGTTCCAACTATCTTAAAGGTAGATTAGAAGGTTATAGGTTAGCTTGCCCTAATATAAATTGCCATGCTAAACAAATGATGTTAGTCGGCACTTGCCACGGCAAAAAAAAATTCAAATGTGCAATTTGCCAAAAAACAACACCTGGATCAATCGACATAAAAAAGAATATTGTAAATAGATTTTCGCTCAAAGCAACTGCGATTAAAACTTTTATTTTTCAAGATGATATTTGGGATTTAAGAGCGATTGATCCAGACTATTCAAATCAATTATATTTTATTATTTACTTTAACGAAATAAAATGTAATTGGTTTAAGTTATTGTCTAAAAAATATATTTATCATTTAGGTAAATTAAAAAAATCTTATGTTACGATTAAGGATTATTTAAACGGATTTAAACAATTTTCTGCTTATCTAGTAAAAAACAATATTTTAAGTTTAGAAGAAATTAATCGTGATTTAATTGTTGACTTTATTAATTGGGAAAATACTACCAATACAACTCCTGCAACAATTAGAACTAAACTTAGAAGCTTAAATCAATTGTTTACAACAGGCAATATTCAAGGTTGGTTTCAAATAAATCCAGACATTATTCGCTATAGCGATTACCCGAAAATAGCTCCTAGCAATCCTGACCCTATCCCTGATACTATTCGAGAACAAATAGAAAAGAATTTACACAAACTTCCAGACCCCATTGCTCGAATGTGGATTATCTGTTTCTTTGCTGCAATGCGTCCTTATGAATTGGCATTACTCAAGAAAGATTGTTTAGAACAAGTAGGAGATAAATGGAAGTTGGTTTGGGATAGAAAAAAAGGTAAGAAATTTCATCAACATTCAGTACCAATTACGACAACTATAGCTAAAGTCGTTCAAGAACAGTTTGAGTATATAGAAGAATTATGGGGTCAAGATTGGAAATATTTATTTTGTCATTATCATAATATTTCTCGATCAAACCCTACTCATCCTAAATTAAAGCCAGTTAAAAAAGTGATTCCTGGTTCTTGTAGCCCTTTACAAATTGCAATTCGGACTCTCATCAAAGCCGAAAATATCCTTGATGATAATGGTGAACCAGGTAAGTTTCAGCAACGTTTAATTAGAGAAACAAGACTAACTGAATTATTCCTTAAAGGTCATGATTTATCAGTTGTTAGTGCTTGGGCTGGACATAGACAATTAGCTACTACAGCCAACTTTTACACTCAAGTTACTTGCCAACAAATAGAGAAAGAAGTCGGTCATATTCAGTCAGCTTTAGTTAATGCAGAGGGTAAAAAAATCTATTATGAATCAATGCCCAAATCCTTTTGGGACAATCCAGTTGCTCATGAATTAGAAGTTGCTGGCACTCATGTTAATACACCTATTTATGGCTATTGTGGATTAGATTTAGATGCAGAATGCGATAAATTTCGGGCTTGTTATACCTGTCGTTTCTTCGTGGCAAAACCAGAGAAATTATCTCAATACATTCAACAGAGGGATGAATTAAGAGAGAAACAAGAACGGGCTAAGAGGGAAGGACATGGTGTTTTAGTCGAACAGTTTGCCAGACAAGCCGACCAATTAGACAAAATTATTCTATCGTTACAGGAGGCAGCATGACCAACGGTAACGATACGACCAAAGAAGCTAGAATCAATACTCTCAGGACAACTCAAAAACAAAGACAAGAAGATGCTAGAAATCGAGTCTATAAAGCCATTGAAAAGTTACAGAAACTCAATGCCAAAATCAACTTTCATAGCATCGCTCGTGAAGCACAGGTAAGTGTTAGTTATCTCTACAAATATCCAGAGATAAAACAATATATAGCTGAGTTAAGAAGCAAACAAAATTCTTTACCAGTCAAGCCTGTAGCCAAACCTAATTCTACTTCCCAAGGTAAAGTAATTACTCGACTTCAGGAGAAAATCAAGAAGATAGAAGCAGAAAATAAAGAGCTTAAACGCAAATGTGAAGCATTAGCTGGTCAAGTATATCGCGCTCATCATCTTCAAGCACAGATAGAAAGATTACAGGAACAAAATGAAGACTTAAGAAGTAAGTTAGGGGAACAAGAAATAGCTAAAAAAATAACACCAATTGATAAGAAGAGAAAATCGAGGAGCGACCCCGCAGCTTTTCAAGCTGCTAGGGAACGCGCTCCGATTAAATCAGCTATTTCAGATCAGGTTCAGTTTGAACTAGATGAATTAGGTATTGACTTAAATACTACTCTTACTAAGACTATCTCTTCAGCCTCAGAATCAACAATATTAGATGCCATAGAAGCACTGAAACATCAATTAACTAAAAAGGATATTCCTAATGCTGGTGGTTGGTTAAATAAGGCTATCAAAGAAGGTTGGACTAAGCCAGAAGTAATTACTCAGCAGTCAAGTAAACCAGAACAGAAGATAGTGACTGCTTCAGATAACCCTCAAAAGAAATTAGTTGACCCCAGCAAACTTAAAAAACTGAGCAATATTTTCAATAAGAAAAATGACTGATAATAATACTTTTTTAGGCAACATTGAAGCAGAAGAAGCTATATTAGGAGGAATTTTATTAGACCGTAAAGCTATCAGCATCGTAGCAGATATGCTACCAGTAGAATCCTTTTGTCTTCAGGGTCATCAGCTTCTCTATAAAACGGCATTAGAACTCTATCAAAAAGATCAACCCACTGACTTAATGCAAGTATCTACCTGGCTTGCTGACCATAAGTTACTAGATGAAATAGGAGGTACAGCTAAGTTAGGTCAATTAGTTAATCGCACTGTATCGGCTGTAAATATTGACCGTTATGCTTTACTAGTACTCAATAAATATCAGCGTCGTCAATTAGTTCAAGTAGGTCATGAAATAGTTGCATTAGGTTATGACACTAGGCACGAATTAGAAACCATTTTTGACTCTTCAGAGGAAAAGATATTTAATCTAACTGCTAACAAACAAGGATTATTTCAACCCAAGCCAATTAATGAATGTCTGGCTAATGTTTTCAAAAAGATAGAACAGGGTTCATCACCTGCCTGTCCTACTGGCTTAACAGATTTAGATTCTCTCATTGGTGGACTAATCAAACAAGATTTAATTGTAGTTGCTTCTCGTCCCAGTATGGGCAAAAGTTGGTTGGGCTGTTATCTTGCTAATCACATTGCTCACAATGAAAATAAACCTGTTGTATTCTTTTCTGCTGAAATGAGTGAGGAACAGTTAACTAAAAGATTCCTTTCCATGCACACTGGCATTGATTCACAGCGATTGATGCACAATCAGATATATGAAGATGAATACGATACTTTAGTAGAAGGTAATGGTAATTTAGCAGAACTACCAATCATCATTGATGACACGACCGCAGCAGAATTAACCCCTAGTAGAATACGCTCTGTACTACGTCGTATCTCCTCTGAAAAAGGAGAATTAGGGTTAGTGGTATTAGACTACATCCAAAAGCTAGGAGACAGGGCGTGCCGTAATCGCGCACAAGCAATTGGGAAATATTCAGGTGCTTGTAAGGATATAGCTAAAACTTTCAACATTCCTTTTGTAGTCTTGGCTCAAATCAACAGAGGAGTAGAAGGACAAAATAATAAACGTCCTTCAATGGCTGATATCAAAGACAGTGGCGATATTGAGCAGGATATGGATTTAGGATTATTGCTTTATCGAGATGAGTATTACAACTCAGAAACTAATGCTAAAGGAGTTATGGAAATTATTGTAGGTAAAAATCGTAATGGTGCTACTGGTACTT
>JBFRWO010000157.1:0-11070 GCA_051439625.1 Crocosphaera sp.
TAAAAATGGAAAATAGTAGAGTTTTATTTGAAAGAATTACTTTTGATTCTCAAATTATGGGAGGAAAAGCTTGTATTAGAGGGATGCGGATAACAGTTGCTTTAGTATTAAAATTATTAGCAAGTAATATGACATCCTCAGAAATATTAGAAGCTTATCCATACTTAGAGTTAGAAGATATACAAGCTTGTCTTAATTATGCAGCCTTTTTATCTGAGGAAAAAGTCTATTCATTTGAGGAGAATATTGCATGAAATTTTTAGCAGATATGGGAGTATCCCCTTTAACTGTTAAAACTTTATCTGAGGAAGGATACGATGCTATTCACCTTTGTCAACAAGGTTTAGAGCGTCTGATAGATCCTTTGATTATGGATAAAGCAAAAGCTGAAAATAGAATCATTTTAACCTTTGATTTAGACTTTGGTGATCTCTTAGCATTTAGTGGTGATTCATTACCTAGCGTGATTATTTTTAGATTAGAAAAAGCCAATCCTGATTATGTTTTATCTAAGCTAAAACCTGTTTTAATACAATGTTAAAAAAATTACCATCACGTTCTTTTTTAAGCACATTCATCAATAGCAATTAAAGACTTTTGTTGTGATTGTAATTTATACATATGGTTAAACAAATTCCAACAATATTCTTCAGATAGTCCACAAGTCACTGCACCCCGTAATACTACATTCAAATACCAATCATTAGGGGCTAATTCTTGGGGTAATTTATCGATTACTACATAGGTTCTCACATTAGTATAAACTTTTCCTTGACTCTCAACAGTGACAGTGTGTCGACGATACCCATTGCGGGGAACTTCTTCTCTTTCATCCAGGCGATCGCTAAACCGCCAAGGAAGATGATACAGTACCCCTTCTACTTTAGCATTGGGGTCATCAACCACATCTAATACGCCACAGTTGCGTCGTAGGGAACGACGATAAAACCCTAACCGATACCCTTCTAATATCCCTATCCCCACCACATATTGATGAGTCTTTTCCCCAAAGGTTCGTTTTAAGTCCACTGGACACATACAAGAACCATAGGCAAAATAGTAAAACGAGGGTTCTAAAGTCCCTTGAGCTTGCCAATGACTTCCCTGTGGATGATGATGACTGGTATGGTTGGCTGCTATTTCGTTTCCAATAAACGCAGAGGTGTTAGGGTTTGGACTCATAGCTAATAATCAATGGTTTATCTTTTATCATTCATTGTATCCCAATCGTTGAAAAATTTTCAGATACAAAGGATACTTTTATGCTTAACGCTTAACTTTTTTGTTGAGTGGGACGCAATAAAATGTCATGAATTTGTACATAGTCTGGTTGGGATAAAACATAGTAAACTGCGTTAGCAATATCTTTGGGTTGTAAGACAGGAAAACTACTATAAAGTTCTTGGGCTTTTTCTTTATTATTGTTATATTTTTCAGCAAATTCTGTTTCGACAAAACCGGGACTAATAGAAGAGATTTTAATGTTTTTATTGGCTTCTCTTAACTCTTGTCGTAACCCTTCTGTTAATGCCCTCACTGCATATTTACTAGCAGCATAAACCCCACTATATAAAGGAACACGATGACCGGACATTGAACTAATATGAATAATATGGCCTTGGTGGCGATCGCTCATATCTTTAATTGCTTCACGGGTACAAATACATAAGGCCAAAACATTCACTTCTAACATTTCTCGCCAAGCTTCTGTTTCCCCTGTCATTAATGGTTCTTTATGACCTAAACCGGCATTATTAATTAATATATCAATGCCACCCCATTTATCTCTAATTGTGTTAAACATCTTCAATATGTCTGCTTCTTGACGTGAATCAACTTTTAGGGCTAATATTTCAGTATTTTTGGCTTGTAATATTTTTGTTAATTTATCTAATCTTTCTTGACGACGGGCGCAAATAACTAAACGATAGTTTTCTGCTGCTAAACGATGGGATATCGCTTCTCCTATCCCACTGGATGCACCAGTAATTAAAGCAATTTTTTTTGATAATTTTTCTACCATAATCCTAAATATACACTATTTCAGATAAGAATAAGCTGATGCTTTGATTCTACATTCAAAATTATCCATTGTCCATTATCCATTATTAAACATTTGTTTAACTATTATTTCTGCTTCTTTTTTGGTCTTAATTTCTCCATCTAAGGTTAAACTGAGTAAGTTATCTAAGACGAGTTTATACTGTGGTCCTGGTTTATATCCCATGCGTTTTAAATCATTGCCATTTAAGGGTGTTTGAACTTTTGACCATTTGGTTAAATATTGCCAAATAATTCGTCTAATTTCTTTTTTAGAGTTAACTGCAACTAAAATTAAATCTGCTAATTTATGGCGATATAATTGTTGATATTGAATGCTTATTTTCTGACGTTTTGATAATAATTCTTGTATTTCTGGATAAATAATGTTCATTTTTTCTACCCTTTCTAGACTATCTTTAGGTAGCTGTAAATTAAGTGCAACTTGTTTTCTTTGTTGGGGATTAATTTGAGAAATTAATATTTCTAAACGTATCAACCAATGACCAATATTATTATCAGGATCAAGATATCTTAACCAACGAGAAGCACAGCGAATTTGCCACCATATTTTATCATCTAATCTTACTTGATTATGTAAGCATTTAAAAGCATCTAAATATGACAATAATTGTAAAGCTTGTCTCCAATAATTTGCTTCTAAAATATACTTTAATTCAGCTTTTAAGCGTGTTGTTAAGGCAGGAGTTACATGATTTTTAAGTTTTAATTTATCGTAGATACCGCTTTCAATAGCATAACGAATATAGGTTTCTGTTTGTGGTTCAATTTCAAAGTTTAATCTGACAGCAAATCGCACAGCACGATAAATTCTTGTCGGATCTTCAATAAAACTATTAGCATGAAGTACACGAACTTCTTTACCTTTTAAATCTAATAAACCACCAAAAAAATCTAATAATTCTCCTTCCCTCGGTGGAGTTAATTTCACTGCTAAAGAATTAATAGTAAAATCCCGTCTATATAAGTCTTGACGAATAGAACTTGCTTCTACTTCTGGGTTAGCTGCCGGGTAAGGATAAAATTCAGTTCGTGAGGTAGCAATATCGAGACATAGTGATCCAAACTCTGGATCTTTATGCCATAACAAAGCTGCTGTTTGGAACTCACCATGTACTGATAATCTAGATTTAGGATATTTTTTCTGTATGCTTGAAGCTAATTCAACTCCTGCTCCCACATCAGCAGATTTATGAAATCCATCTACGACTAAATCAATATCTTGAAGTAATACTTTTTGATTATCTTTGGTTAGTAATAAGTCTCTAACTGCCCCTCCTACAATGTATAAATTCCAGCCTTTTTCCTCTGCTTCTTGAGCAATCATTTCTAATAATTTCCAAGTAGAAGTTTCCAACGAGTGACTTATTGAAGGTAATAAACAGGAAACCGTTGCCACTCTTTTCCCATTTTCGTCTTTAACTTCTGTTCTCTGTTGATGAATTTGTCTTAATAAGTCAGTGCGTGTAACAATTCCTAAGAGTTTATTATCATCGATAACAGGTAATCTTCCCACATCATAAGTTACCATAATTGATTCAATATCAGGTAATAAAGTATCAGGAGTAATGGTTTTGAGGTTTTTGGTCATATATCCTTTTACTGGTGCATGACTAAACCCATGATGCAATGCTAAATCTAAATCTCGACGGGAAATAATACCCACTAAATGATCGTTTTCATCTACCACCGATAATCCTGAATGACCATAGCGAAATAACATCCTTTCTGCTTGTTCTATAGTAGTTTGTGGACGAATAGTCCTCACTGGAGAAGACATTAAATCTCTAGCGGTTAAAGGGTGAGGAATTTGAGTAATAAATTCTTCTACTAATTGCTTTAATTTGCTTTGAGCCTCGACATTTCTTAATATTAAAGAAGCGGCCTGACTATGACCACCCCCTCCATAAATTGAGAATAATTGATTAAGATTAGTTCCTTCAATACGAGTCCTACCAATAACAACGAAACGGTTTTCAGGATAGGGCTTATTATTATGTCGTTTATGATAAATATGGGCAAACAATAAAGCATCACTTTCACTTAAATCTATTAATCTTTCCGTTAAATTCGATAATCCTGAGACAAAATTTTCTGTTTCAATGAGTACCCAAGCAACCCGATATCCTCGAATATTTTTTGTCTCTAATTTACCTAAAGCTTCTGTAAATATTTCTTGTAATTCAGGTGTAAAACCTGGGTCACAATATTCAGCAATAATCTTAACATTTGCTCCCATTTCCATTAACCAAGCTAAGGCTTTAGCATCCCTCGCAGTTGACTGGGGAAAGGTTAAAGAACCTGTATCAACATGAATTCCTAATCCCATAATAGTCGCTTCAATGGGGTTAGGATTAATCTTTTCTTGCTGCATTTTTTCCACAATTAAAGTGGTACTTGCTCCTACCGCTTCTATTTGTTGGAAAGTGGCAGGAATATCCGATTTACTGTTAAGATGATGATCATATAATTCGACGCTTTTAATCTGTGGTAAACTCAACCATTCTGCTGCTTTTCCTAAACGGTTCAGTTGTTGATTATCTACTACAATTAAATGACGAATTTGTTTCGGATTAACACTTCTTAACTCAATGAGGGCAATTTCATCTCGATGTAATGCTAAAAAATCTTTAACCTTTGGATGGGCCCCACCGCTTAAAACGATGCGACTTCCTACTCTGAGACGAGACAAACCAACGGCCGCCCCTAATGCGTCAAAATCAACTGTCTGGTGGCATAAAATCAAGTCCATAACGTCCCTATTAATTTGCGATCGCTAATCTAATTTTAT
Source organism: Crocosphaera sp. (assembly GCA_051439625.1). Lineage (GTDB taxonomy): Bacteria > Cyanobacteriota > Cyanobacteriia > Cyanobacteriales > Microcystaceae > Crocosphaera. The sequence continues at coordinate 4,853 of JBFRWO010000157.1, forward strand.
CTTTTTGACTGCTGAAACTTCACGAGACTCCAAGAATTGTTGTCTAAGTCAATTTTTTTCAGTTTATAATAAGCGGTTGAATGTTGTCCATAAAGAAGAAATTCCCAATGGAATATTTCGTTAATAAGCAGTTTATAATCACCGAAATCTACTTTTTTTATTTGTCCTCTTCCTTTACTAATAGTCCCTTCATAACTCAAATAAATCAAGCGATGATCTTGAATTTTTTGAACTATGATTGCTTGTTCTTCTTGAATTTCAGACAAAGGAATTGTTAATTGCCATGTAGCCAAAGTTTCGCCATGTTCCAGCATTAAATCATAGTGAGGTTGGCCGTAACCTGTATGATGATGAAAAACAAATTGTTTTAACATTGCCTAAACCCTTTGCCTCATAATAAAATATTGTCCTGTAATTAAAAATCATTTGATATAAATTAATATATCTACTATTTAATGACAATAACTTTCTATTAATCGCCCAAAACTATATATTTTTTCATAATATATTTTGTAGGGTGGGCAAAGTTATCCACTTGATGAATACCGAAGATAGGTTTCTATTTTGCCCACCATGCCTTGTTAAAATTGTCTTATTTAAACTAAGGACAATAACTTTCCATAACTCGTCCAAAACTATAAATTTTTTCATAATAGTAGGTACTAACTTTATCTCCTTGATCAGATAAAGGATCGATCGCAATTTTATTCCGTCCTACATCTTGACCTGAACTATGAATATAATAATTGTCCCCTAAATAAAGGGCAACGTGATCAACTTTCTCGTTAGCAAAAAAGATTAAATCCCCTGGCAATAATTCCTCATAAGAAATGTTTTTAACAAAGGATTCTTGTTGATAAGAATCCCTCGGTAGCCAGATTCCTGATGTAGAAAATGCAGCTTGCATGAGTCCAGAACAATCATAATTAGGGGCAACTGTACCTCCCCATAAATAATAATTAGGTTCTGCCATTGCTGCTTTAGTAAAATCAATAATATCAGGGATATTTTTTTCAATTTCTTGACGAGATATCTCTTTATATTGATAATTTTTAGTACAAGGTTCTAAGCTTTGCAAATCATTTAAAGACAACCAAGCTAAGTAACCATCTTCACATAATCGAACCTGTATAAATTGATTAGTTATAGTTGTTTCTAGTAGCTTAAGATGTCTTTGGGTAGCTGCTTGAGTAGCCAACTCTTCCCCCGTCGGCGAATTGTATAAATCAAGGGGAATAGGGCAATAATATTCGCCAGAAGTCGATGAAGGTAATAATTCTAGAGACGTTGCAGGGGAAGACAATAATAACATATCCTCGTCAGAACCGATAAGATAAAATAATGTGCATAGGGTTTCGCCTTGATGGTACTAAATATTTTGACTTTGAACATATCTAATTTTGACTAAGTTTCAAAACGCAAGGACAAGTAAAGCCCCGAAAACTCGTGCTGGGGCGTTAGTTCTTTATGCGGATTTTTCGCCAAAAATCAAGGTGTAAGACCTTGAATCAACTATTAGCACCACCAGAGACAACGACAGAGACGGATTGTCAGATGTTCCAGAAATGTCAAGAAATGCACACAAACTTATTCAAAAATTTGTTGCTTTTTTTGTAAAATTCGTTACAATTCTTTTAGAGTCCCAAAAATAATCGTTTTAGTTCCTTTAACTTGGGTTGTCATCTAAACCCATTATTCCCTCATTAAACATTTTTAGGAATTACTAATAATGGATTGTAGTAATATTCAGTTTTCTCTAGAAAAATCAAAAATCGATTACCAACAATTACAAATGTTGTTTAATCAGGCAGCATTTTGGGCTAGAGAAAGAACCATTCAAAAGTTAACAACTGCGGTTTCCAATAGTAATCCCGTGGTAACAGTTTGGGATGGTAAGACCATGATTGGTTTTTGTCGTGGAACTTCTGACGGGGTTTATCGAGCTACTATTTGGGATGTGGTTATTCATCAAGAATACCAAGGATTGGGATTAGGTCGTAAGTTAGTCGAAATTGCATTAAGTCATCCTTTGATGAGTCAGGTAGAAAGGGTTTATTTAATGACAACTTATCAACAAAAATTCTACGAAAAAATAGGCTTTCAAGAAAATCAATCCACCACAATGGTTCTCCAAAATACTTATGATCTTAATCCTATTTCTTTAGGAGATGCTTCTATGATAACCGAACCAAAGGCATTAGAAACTGTAACCGTGTAAGGGTTTCTGGTTCACTTTGGGGGGAGATATCTAAAAGGTTTAAATCTCCTCCCATTTTTGCTAATAGGGTTTGACATAATATCAAGTTCATGCTTGGTGATAATTCTAGATTATCATTCCAATTTTTAACAGAAGCTAAGGTTAAATCAGAAGTTTGTAAGTCTTCTTGTTGTTTTTCCCACTGCCGAAAAGAAGAGGGAATATCAATCAAAACTATGGCAGTATCTTCTCTTTCATTTAATTGATTTGTGATGATAATTTTTCTCTTTTCTATCAGATTTATCCCTGTATCAACCAAAGTAGTTAATGCTTGAATTAAACGGGCTTCATCTGCTCGAATAAAAATCTTAGTTTCGGGTTGTTTTAATTCGATTTTATAATTGTAATTTATTGCTTGAAACTCCGTTAATTCATAAACTTGCTCAAGGATATTATTCAAGCAAACTGTTTCAATGTTGAGGTCAATTTTACCGTAGTCAATCTTAGAAATAGTGACAATTCTATCAATAATTTCTACTAATTTTTTCGCTGCCTCAAAACCCTGTTGTAAAAATTCTTTTTCTTCTTGAGTATCTTCACATAAATCTCCTAGAATTAATTGATGTAATCCCATTAAACTGCTTAAAGGAGAACGTAATTCGTGAGCAGTTTTTGCTAAAAAGCCACTTTTAAACTGACTAATTTGTGCTGTCATTAAGTAAGCTAATTGAGTCGCTTCTAGTTCGTTTTCTAGGGTTTTTATCCTTTCCATTAATCATTTCCTCTTAATTGAATACTGCCTTGACGCAAAATATTCCATCCTTGATTAGTCCATTTTGCCACAGTTGAAGGTAAACCACTACCGTATTTTTTCTGATTGTTTAACGATTCTTCATCTAATACCAAAACATCAGGGAAGCTAACCGCAATTTCACTTAATTTTTCTCTGGGTGGTTCCCCTGATAAATTAGCACTTGTTGTGGCTAAACATCCCGTTTCTTTCAGTATATTTCGGGCAATAAGAGAATCAGGAATACGGACTCCGATGGTACTATTATCAAGGGGGTTCATACCTTTGGGGACTAACTCAGAAGCGGGTAAAACTAAGGTTAATTGACCTGGCCAATATTTCTCAACAAGCTGTTGCCAGATGCGGAATTCTTCGGGGGTTCCTTGAACATATTTCCAAATAGCTTCAGGGGATGGCCCCATCAAAATTAAAGGTTTATCAGGAGGACGTTTTTTGGTGGCAAAAATCAGAGAAGCATAGTTAGGTAAAGCAGCTAAAGCAGGAACCGTATCTGTGGGAAAACTAATCACTTTTCCCTGTTTTACCCCGGCAATTAATTCTTGTTGAGAAACCTTTGGCATTTGCTATGTTTAGTTTGATTGAGAATCTAAGTTTAATCTCAAGGTTAACCTTTATTTTAATCTTGCGTCTACCACTCCCTTGATACAACTTTTCAATTAAGTTACTGTAGGAAGTGTGGCAGGTTAAGCAATTTTAATGTTTAATTCATGCCTAAACGTCGTAGGATAGATCAGGAAACACCAATTACTAACTTGTTCCTTAACTAAGTCATAACAAAGATTATAATGACCCAAACTGATTCTAATTTAAGCGTTGATGAAGCTCTCAAAATTCTCAAAGATTATAGCTGTCTTCAGATTAAAATTGTCGACTTTGCAGCAGATAAACATAAATTACGCCAAGCCATAAAAATCGTTTCCAATTTATGTGAAACCGAAACTATTGGTATTTGTGCCGATAATTTCCAAGAAGGATTTACAACCCTTGAAAGTTACCTGAAAGCTTTAGGATTATGTGAAAAGTTGGACAAGTTGGCTACTGCACCCCAAGGAATCCCTATTTATATCAAATTTAATACAGAAACCATGTCCTATTATGTGGATTCTTATACAGGAAGTTATCGGGGAGTCCTTATTTCTTGCCAATCTGATAACCATAATTTAGTGGGAACCTACGGCCATTTTCCTCTAAATTTATTTGCATAATTCTTGTCTATTATTCTCACCTTACCAAGTTTCATGACCTGGAAATTTGGTATGATGGGAGGGAAGCAATTATTAGTTAATTTCAGATCCAAGATATGGGAGAAGCCATTACCTTATTATCGAAACGAGAAATTGAAAAAATGCGTCAGGCCGGACGTTTAGCGGCACAACTCTTGGACCATTTAGCCCCGATGGTGAAACCAGGGGTTACTACTTTAGAACTTAATGATGAAGCGGAAAAATGGACTCAAGCACACGGCGCAATTAGTGCGCCTTTAGGCTATCATGGTTTTCCTAAATCCATATGCACCAGCGTTAATCATGTTGTTTGTCATGGTATTCCTAATGCCAAACAAGTCCTCAAAGAAGGAGATATTATTAACATTGATGTTACGCCTATTTTAGATGGTTATCACGGCGATACTTCCAGAACTTTTTTTGTAGGGACTCCCTCTCCTTTGGCGAAAAGATTAGTAGAAGTTACTGAAAAATGTTTAATGGAAGCCATTCAAACCGTTAAACCTGGGTCAAGAATTGGGGATATCGGGGCTGCTATTCAAGAATGCGCCGAACCCCAAGGATTTTCTGTGGTGAGAGATTTTGTTGGCCATGGTGTTAGTAAAGTTTTTCATACCGCCCCCCAAGTTCCCCATTATGGTAAACGAGGAAAGGGTAAAAAATTACGCAGTGGGATGGTGTTTACTATCGAACCGATGATTAATGAAGGTACTTGGGAAGCCGTTATTTTAAAAGATGGTTGGACTGCTATCACTAAAGATCGTAAATTATCCGCACAGTTTGAACATACTATTGCTGTAACAGAAACAGGAGTAGAAATCTTAACTCTTTTAGATTAAATATGGCAGAAAAAAATTAGTTTAGGATATTTTTTGTTATCTTTAATTGTCATTCTGAGGAACTCCGAATCTCTGGATAATTGTCATTCCTAAGAATGAGAAATCTCTGGAACTAACGAGGTAAAATATCGTTTAAACAAAGTTTCAAACTCGGTAAACTAGGAGAAACAATGGGTTCCATCAGACGATATTGTTTTTGTTGATATTCTTCATCAATTAATTCACCAACGGTAAACGTGGGTTGTTTTGGTTTACCGATAAAAGCGACACCTCCTAAACCTTGATAATCAACAATCCAATATTCCCTAATCCCCAATAAAGCGTATTCTTCTACTTTTCTAGCATAATCTGTTTCCCAATTGGTACTTACCACTTCTACAACTAATTTAATAGATTTTCCTAATGTAATCACCGGTTCTTTTTTCCATAAAGGTTCATGGACTAAAACCGTTTCATCTAGTACAATAATATGTAACTGCTCACCGCAACAAGAAAGCATTATTAAAAGGCACGATAAGCAACATCAATTGAGGAATAAAAAAACAATCCTAGAATGAAAAAATGAATGAATTTGGCTTAGTTCTCTGGTTGATATAGAGAACTAAAGTCAATCTCCTCCGTTGGTTCTGGAGGTGGAAAAATCCCCCCATCGGCTCCTGTCCGTTTACATCTCTAATCCTGGTGGACTACGACCAGCTAATGATAATAATTCGCACAATTGGGTAATAGCATTATTTCCCTGTAACCTCATTGTTTCCAAAAAACTGAACATTTGAGTGACTAACTCGGCTCCCCAGTCGCTTCTGGCTCCCCCACTAACTTTGCGGTGAATAACAATGGGACGTAAGGCTCTCTCGGCATCATTATTATCGGGTTTAACTTCAGGATGAGTCAAAAAAGTGAACCACTCGTCCCAATGTCGTTTGAGACGGTTAATCAATCTTTGTGCGTCATAAGGCCATCCTTTTTTGGGAGTTGCCTTAAAAATCTCTTGCAGTAAGTTCTCGACTTCAGTTCTTTTAGAGCTTAACTCTGAGAGGTTTAAAATTCCTGCATGATAATGACGATGAGCCATACGAGCTTTCCCTAAAACCAATTGCACATCATGGGCAAACTGCCGATTCCCCTGAAACCGACTGGTTTTCAGG
>JBFRWO010000158.1:0-5646 GCA_051439625.1 Crocosphaera sp.
AAGGATCAACAGAAACTTTATTACAATTATCTGATGTGGGGTTGAGTGATCCTTTAGGGAGACATACCTTACTAGAAAAAATTTCTTTTACCGTTAATGAGGGCGATCGCTTAGCCATTATTGGCCCCTCTGGATCTGGGAAAACAACGTTATTACGTCTGATTAATCGTTTACAAGATCCCAGTACAGGCTCCATTTTATTTCAATCTCAACCCTCAACACAATTAAGCGTGATTCATCTGCGTCAAAAAATAGTTTTAGTTCCCCAGGAACCCAAACTATTAGGAATGACTGTTCAAGAAACCTTAACATATCCCTTAAAATTACAAAAATTATCCCCAACGGAAATTAAGCAAAGACTAGAATACTGGCGATCGCAGTTACCCATTGCCGATGATTGGTTAGAACGCAATGAGCTACAACTATCTCTAGGACAACGACAACTGATCACTATTGTCAGGGGTTTAATGATGCAACCGAAACTCTTATTATTGGATGAACCCACCTCTGCTTTAGATCGTGACAAAGCCTTACAACTGCTCGAAGTGTTAAAGACTATGACAATGGAAACCAAAACCGCCATTATTATGGTAAACCATCAATTAGAACTTGTAGAACAATTTACACAACAGGTTTTAAAATTAAACCAAGGCAAACTTCAATAGTGAACAGTGGACAGTGATCGGTGAACAGTAAATAGTGAACCATAACTGATAACTAACTGCTAACTGCTAACTGATAACTGATAACTGATAATGGACTCTTCTAACCATCAACGCTACAAAAGCAAACTATTTAACTTGGTCAACCGTCAATCTTCCCAATGGCGCGATCGCTTGATGCTTAGCGTGCAGTATCTTAGGATAGGAGTAGAATGGAGCTTACAAATCCTCATTTACCCTATATATTTAATGGTACAAGCAGGACGAGTTATCCCTAAACAATTAAACCGTAATCTTGGTCAAAAAGCTTTAACTTCTCGTAACAAGAAGACCGTTTTTTCTTTTGCTAAAGTTGATCAACCTTTAAGAAGAGTTTTGCAAGAAACGGAACGCTGTTTAACTGAAGGCAAAAGTAAACAGACAAGACGACGCAATAAGAAGACGGTGTTGAAAAATAAAAGTCCTATTATGGTTCAAGGAATTGCCAGTAATATAAACAATAATGACCTAGTTTTAGTAGCTGAAGATAAAGCAATTATTGACATTCTTTCTGAGGAACAACAAAAGCATTTAAAAAAATATATTCGTTTGGAAGTAGCTAATTACTGGTACGATTTTAAACAACAAAATAAAAAGTATAATCTAGGTTTAATACATAAATTTTCTACCAAAGACAATAACATTTTGCCTCCAATTCGCTGGTTTTGGCAAGTTATGGGTTGGATGCAAACAGGAACTTTAGCGATGAATCTAGACTTGTTTAGAGAATCAACTTTAGTTCCTGTAGTTGCCTCAAACAGGACTACGACTACGACTACTTCTTTATCAACTAATTCTCAGTTGTCTTGGCAAGAAAATAGTATAAATTCCTTACAAGTATCTACTTCTCTTAGTGAAAAAATACAACAGTTAAGAGAACATATTAAACACAAAAGTAATGAGGCTTTAAATATTGAGAATGAAGATCCCTTTCGGGTAGAATTTCTTATTTATGCTGCTATTGACTACTTTTTTAATCAAATCATACCCCACAAGCAATTAACATCTGATGTACCCCAGGAACAGTTAAAATTATCAACGGTATCTTATCTTGGTTTTATCCCTGAAACAATCGATGATCCTTGGTTATCTGGGGATGTTTTAGAGCAAGAAGTTTCTGCTGTAAATATTACTTCTTCTTTTCAATCTTACCCTCTTTTAGCTCAGTCTGATACCTCTTCCCATCAAGTGAAAAAATCTTTTAAACAAAATAGCAAAAGAAAAGTAAATACTGCAAAGAAAGGAAAAAAATTAGGTAAATCTAAATCTCTTGCAAAATCACAAAAAAATAAAAAGTCTATTAAAATCATCTCTAAGGACAAAATAGAAAGAATATCATCCCATTGTATTGAAACCGAAGCAAAAACTACTGGTTATATTAAACATCCTTTAGTTAGGATTTTAGAATGGTTAGATTCAGCTATTCATTGGTTAGAAAATTTAGTCAATAAGTTAAGTAGGTTATTGCGAAAAAAACGTTAGTTACTTAATTCAAACTTCTGTGCGATAGCGCCGGAACGTAGTGAGGAACTTCTGACTTCTTAAAGTCCGACTAATTAGCTTGTAATTATTCTTAATATTATCTATAGTGTTAGGAAAATATTAAACTTTTAGTTTGTTAATTGGGATTAAATTTTCACCTTATTTTAAACTTTTGTGTCAAATTTTAAGAACTATTTCTCAGAAAACTTGGAAAATTTATGAGATTTGTGTAAGGAAAGAAAAAGTTTCTTATCGATATCATAAAAATCCAACATGGGGGATGCCAAATAGCCTATAAATTGCTTAGGATTTTAAAGAAGTCTAATAGAGACAAGGATATATATTCTTGTTTTAAGCACAAGCAATAGATGAGACGAGGAAAAAAGTAGTGAATACAACAATGATGCGACAACTTTGGTCAATTATTGCAGAAAATTCTGGGAAAACCTTAACAGGGTTAAATGACTCAGATTTAATTAATCATATAGTCAGTAAGCTAAATAGCCAACAAAACCTTTCTTCTGAAGACTGTGGCGTTATTAACGCTTATCTCAGTTCTAGAATTTTACTGATTCGGGAAATGACAGAATACAGTATTAGCCATTTATGAACCCCCTTGTTAATGACGGGTTCTGATATGTTAAGTTAAGTAAATAAGAAAAACTTTTCTAACATAAAATCTAAGATGGTGCAATCTTCTATTAAAAATTCTATTACTCCAGACAATCAGAAAACTTGGCATTGGCGAGGTTATCCTATCACCTATAATCATTGTGGAGATACGGGGCCGGCTGTTGTTTTAGTGCATGGTTTTGGTGCATCTTGGAGACATTGGCGTAAAAATCTGCCCGTTTTAGGGAATACTGCTCAATGTTACGCCCTGGACTTGATTGGGTTTGGTGGATCTGCTAAACCTACTCCAAAACAAGAAATTGACTACACATTTGAGACATGGGGAGAACAGGTGGTTGATTTTTGCCGAGAGGTAGTCGGAGGGCCGGCTATTTTAGTGGGTAATTCTATCGGTTGTGTAGTAGTTATGCAAACGGCCGTGGACTATCCGGAATGGGTATTAGGAGTAGCTGCCCTTAATTGTTCTTTAAGGTTACTGCACGAACGCAAACAGGCCGGTTTACCCTGGTATCGTCGGGTTGGGGCAAATGCGATGCAGCGAATTTTAACCAATAAGGCCATTGGTTCTTTCTTTTTTCAACAAGTTGCTAAACCAAGCACTGTTAAAAACATTCTTTTACAAGCCTATCATCGTTCTGAGGCGGTTACAGATGAATTAGTTGAATTGTTACTCAAACCAGCCCAAGATCAGGGTGCAGCAGACGTATTTTTAGCGTTTACAGGTTATTCTCAAGGGCCTTTACCGGAAGACTTATTACCCCGTTTAACTTGTCCCACTATTCTCTTATGGGGAGATAAGGACCCTTGGGAAAAGATTGAAATAGGTCAAGAATGGGCAAACTATCCCACAGTAGACCAATTTATTCCCTTAGAAGGTGTTGGCCATTGTCCTCAAGATGAAGCCCCAGAATTAGTTAATCCGATTTTAGAAGATTTTATTCAACAACTCGTTGAATAAGTTTTCCCAATTTACAATTAACAAAAGAAACTCTTTCTAAGGGCATCAAAAGAGAGTTATCTCTTTTGATGCTAATTTCTTATGTTTTTGTTTTTTTTCTTCATGAATAATGCAGGTTAATAGGGTTATTTCCCTTAGTCCACTTTGTTATGTGAGTTGAGAGAATTGCTGAAAAATCTCTAGGGCAGTATTTCAAAGTGATTTTCCACAATATTAGCCCAAGTTCCATTATCAGCTAATTCTTGGTCTTGTACACCTGACCAAAGGGTATAACTACCTGGAGTTAACCCCGTTAAACCAAGACTGTAATCAAAACTTCCCCATGTGGAATCTTGATCCCAAGGTGTAATTTCATCTCTGGAAATATCTTCTATATCCTGCCATGTTTCTCCTTCTTTGATTAACCAGAAATCAATACGCTGTATATCACTAACTCCATTGAGATCCCTGACCCAACCATTATTAATTTGTAGGGTATCATTAGAGGTATAAACTTGTTTATCAATGTCAAAGTAACCGTCCAAACCTGTGGGACTAGGGGCAATATTATCCTCTGCATTAGATTGTACTATCGTTTCAGTATTATCAGTAATCTCAAAAGTCTTTTCAATAATATTACTTTTAGCCCCACCGTTGTCCTCTCCTTGTCCCCAAATAGTATAGGTTCCTGCTCCTTTATCTATAAATTGTTCTAAATCTAAAGTGTAGGTAAACATTCCCCAATTATTGTTAGTTTGCAAAGGAGTAAAGCTATCAACATCAGGAACATTGATCCAATCTCCATCAGGACTTTTGACCCAAAAATCAACCAAGACAATATCGGAAGAACCATTTTCATCATATATCAAAGCATCTTCTAAGATTAATGTTTCCGTAGGGGCGTAGTTTTGTTTATCTATCTTAAATTGTAGTTGTTCTGGGGCTATATTTGCTCTTTCAAACTCAAAGGTTAGAAGAATCTCATTACTTCCTAAACCTTGGTTATCGTAAGCTTTTGCCCAAATTTTGTAACTACCAGATTCGTAATTACTAAAGTCTATTTGATGATTAATGATTGCCCAATCAGTATTATCTTCCGAAGGGTTAAAGTTAGTAATATCAGCAATATCTTGCCAAACATCGCCATCTCTTTTTACCCATAGATCTACTCTTTGAAGGTTATCATAACCATCTGCATCGTAAATACGAGCGTTAGTTAAAGTAACAGTATCATTATCAACACTAACATTAAACTGTAGTTGTTCTGGGGCTTGATCAGGAATTTCTACAACGTCATTGACATTAACATTAAAGGTTTTTTCTGAAATTGTTCCATCAAAACTATCACTGACAGAGAATTTAAAACTATCGCTTCTGGTTTCACTGTCATTATGTTCATAAGTTAATAAATTATTATCAATGTCAGCTTGGGTAAAGGTACTATTTAATATTAAGGTAATTCCGTCTAGTTTAAGGATACCGTTGTTGGGTAAATAGGTCAGTGTATAGGTTATTTCTTCAACACTATTATTGCTATCAGTAACTTGTAAAAAGGAGTTGTCAATGATAGCTGTTGCTCCTTGATCAAGGATCAAACTATTATTTATGTTCAGAATTGGTTCTTGATTTGCGTGGGGATTTAAGAAGTTAATAATTTGATTACCTGTTAAATTATCCACTGTTTCTATAAATCCTGTTCCTGGTTCTGTTCCTGAAGTTTCAGCAAAGAAATTAACAATAGTTAAATCATCTTCAGGAGCAATCACCCCATCAGCATTGAGATCAATGATTAGATTATAGTTATCTCGTTGAATACCAGCAATACCAGGAGAAGGTAACTCTAAAGACAGGTCAATATTCTCAATAACTAAAGTATCATCCCCGGCACTATCT
>JBFRWO010000159.1:0-3968 GCA_051439625.1 Crocosphaera sp.
TAATAAAATAAAATTAATTCTTCGACAGAGTTATGGGTTTAAAAATTTTCAATTAATGAGAGAAAAACTATTAGCTTGTCTTTTTGTATAAGTTTTACTTATCACCATAACTACGGGAGAGCCGAAATTTGAGTTAAATCAAAGAATCAAAGAATGTTATACAAATATTAACAAAATTAAGGAGATGATTAACGATGTAAAATTCCCTCCTAACATTAACAAGGTAACATTTCCTCCTAATTGGAAAAATACATACGCCTTACCTCCAGAAAATTGTAAAAATCAAAGCGAATTATTTAGATATTTAGATTTTGTGATTCCAAATTTAAGAGAAAATCATGGCTTTCTAGATATCAAACAAAATATTGCTAATGAAGATAAAAAATTTAATTTTGTAGCTAGAAAACAAAGTTTTGATATGTCAATTAGATTTCTTCATAGTAGAGGAGAAGCTTTTTTCATTTTTGCTGAATTTTATCAACTAAACATTGATTCTTTACGAGAGTTCAGTATTCAATGTTTAAAGTATGCTCAAGAAAAAACAGAATTACATACACTACTTTTACAACGTTTTTATGATTTTAGACCTCCTATAAGTATTTGTTTTTCTATTGCTTTGGTTGATGAATTGGATGAAAATACAAGAGAAAAAATCTTGACTACAAATACACTAAAGGATGATGTAGGTAATCTATTATGGTATGAAGTTCGAGTGGTTTATGAATTGAACAGAAAAAAATTATATTTTTACGATCAACCCCAAGATATTATTGATCAATATATAGCAGAAGGAATTTGGAAAGAATTAAGAAAAATCATCAAAAAAACTTTACTACCTTACTAATTAAAAATTAAGAGTAAATCATGAACAATTCTACTAGATTAAATGACTTAAAAGATATTTTAGAACTTCTCTATGAAAAATTAGGGGAGTTTCAAAAAGAGTTAGTTATGAGCAGTAATGCACTTGCTAAATTTGAACTAAACCAACGTATAAAACGAGAAATTACTCCCTTAATTCGTAAATACGAGGCTGAATACTGGACACTTTACCCACAAGAGGCAATTATTATTTCTGATGAAGAAGCAGAAAAGAAATTAATTGAGGTAGAACAAGCTTTAACATCTATCGAAGAAATACCTCTGAATAATTATCCATCACAATTAATTTCTTTGTTACAAGAGATTCGAGAAAAATTAGATGAAAATAATACAGCTTCAGCAAAATTAAAAGTTGTTATTCCCTTAATTCCTAATATAGTTTGTTACGAATTAGAGATAAAACCCGAGGGTTTAATGTATCAAACTTGGGAAAGAATCAAGGCAATAGTGAGGAGATAAAGATTAAATTGATAAAAGATAAAAGCGGAAGCGTTTCATCATTAATTATCCAATTTTCCTCGCACTAAAATCATTGTACTTTTAACCTGTTGAGCGATGTTTTTAGGAATATTGCCCTGCATCACTTGAGTTAATAACCCTTCTCGACTAACCCCCAACATAACCACGTCACAACTTTCGGACTCAGCTAAATGAACGATCGCATCAGTCACAGACTGGGAACGAATAGGAAGAGGTATAACAGGGCGTTCCAATTGTTCTTTTAATTCTTGTGCCTTAACTTCTAAAGATTGATAGTTAGGGGTCGGTTGATTGGGAGAAAACACCTGACATAACCAAATAATAGGGGAACGGGGACGAGTATATAATTGTGTCAACCCGGGTAATAATTCCATGGCCCGTTTTGCATTGGGACCGCCAGCAACCGGAATCAACCAAGTGGTATCTTGATCTAAAGTGTGGGGATAAGATTCTTGTTCTCGTCCGAATTTAATTATTACTAACTCACAAGTCGCCTTACGAATTAAAATATCAATTACCGGTCCAAAAACAGTGCCAGCAGTGTGATTATTCGGGTTCCATTCTAAGACCATGAGATTGATATGTCGTTCTCTAATGGTGTCTAAAATAGCTTGGGCGCGATCGTGGGCAATACGAATTTGAGTATGAACAGAAATCTGGTGTTGACGGCCTAATCTTTCTGCCCTTTGTAATAATTGACGACTATGTTGGGTAATCACAGGAGTTTGTGCCGGATCGCTATGTTTAGGAATAGTGATCACTTCCAAACATTCGATTTCTTGGTTTTGCTGTTCCGCGATCGCTGCACTAATTTTAAACAAAGAAGTGGCTGTATTAGCATTTGTCAAGGGTAACAAAATGCGACCCACTCCCACTAACGGGGCCCGAGTTTGATAAGTAATATAGGAGGGATCGGGAACCATTTCATTAATCGTAGTATCATCCCCTTGTAACTGGTTGGCCTCGATACGAATAATATCCGTTCGGGTGATAATTCCTACTAATTTACTCCCTTCCGTCACAGGAAGACGGGACAATTGATAACGGTTAAGTAGATATAAAACATCGCTTAAAGAAGCCTCTGCTTGCACTGTAATGGGTCTTCGGGTCATAAATTCCCATAAAGGGGTAGATCCTGGCACTTTCTTCAATTTTGCCAAATCCGTTTGCGTGACAATTCCCACTAATTTACCTTCAGACAAGACCGGAAACCCTCGATGACTCGAAGTAGACATCCCTTGTATAACTTCATCCAGAGTGAAATCGCTGGATAAGGTTTCTACCTGAGACTGCATGACTTGTGAAGCCCTTAATTTGGAGAGAAAATCTTGTCCCGTAGCCCCTTCATTAATATAAATTCCCCTCGCCTTTAACATATGTTCGTAGAGAGAACCCTTAGAGACACTTTCGGCCACGATATAAGAAACGGCACAAGTAACCATTAAAGGTAAAACAATATTAAAGTCCGTATTTAATTCAAAGACAAAGACAATCGCCGTTACCGGAACCCTAACCACTGCGGTGAAAAATGCCCCCATTCCTGCCAGTGCGTAGGTAGACTCTGTGCCGGTGCCGGTGAAAAACTCTTCTAAATCTCCCACTAAATACCCTAACGCCGATCCCAACACCAGGGCCGGACCGAATAAACCGCCGGGAGTGTTGGCACTATAGGCGAAAATAGTCAGGATAAAATGAGCCACAAAAGCCAATAAAATGCGACTCCACTCTAATTCCCCTTGTACTAAATCAATACGCAGTCCTGTATTATCTCGAAAGAAAGGGGGTAGCATAGCAATAATTAGACCCGAAGCCATTCCCATTAAGCCAATACGCCAAGATAAAGGTAAATTAAGAGATTTTTGTATTTTGACGCTTAGTAATAGTCCCCGATTAAATAACGCCCCTAATATTCCTGCTAATATGCCTAGCAGTAGATAAAAGGGAATTTCTGAGGCAGAGAAGGCAATATCTGGCAGTTCCAATAAAGATGAAGGAAAATTGAAGGTAGAAGATTGTAAAATTTGGGAGACAACCGCCCCGGTAAAGGAAGCTACGATCGCCGTTTCCAGGGTTAACCCAGAAACATCTCGCATCAACTCTTCAATCACGAATAATACCCCGGCGATGGGAGTGGTAAAACCGGCCGCCAATCCGGCCGCTGCCCCTGCTGCGATCATTTGTCGTCGATGTTCCGGGGAGGTGGGAACCCAACTACTAAGTTGCGCTGCTAAAGCTGCCCCAATATGTACGGTTGGCGCACGACGGCCTAGGGTTAAACCGCCTCCTAACACCAAAATAGTGCCGATTAATTTAACCACTGCTACTCTTAAAGATAAGGGTACAGGATACCGGGCTAAAGAGGCTTTTACTTGAGTCATACCGCCCCCTGTGGCTGTGGGGGAGAGGGTTTCGATCAGCCACCCGGCCAAATAACCAAAAATTAGTCCTCCCAAGGGTAGCACCACTATGCCACCAAATTGATTGGCCAAGGCTACACGCTGACCCCCTAACCAACCGACTCCTTGTTTGAGAATTAAGGCTGCGATCGCCGATAAAACTCCAATTAAGCAAGCTTCTGCCAAAGCATAACGGGTATCAGTGGCATT
>JBFRWO010000160.1:0-2876 GCA_051439625.1 Crocosphaera sp.
ACATATAATAAATCAGGAATAGGACACCAATCTTTGCCATCTCTTTTTAAACGTACCGCCCATTCTATACCCACTTCTCCTTTATTTTTACACCAATCATCAAGAAGTAATAATAATCTACCTTGAATACGAGAATGAGAACGTTTTGGTGACATTTTTTGTGTTAATTTTCCATGAAAAAATTCATAATTTTCGTTAGCTAAAGGAGAGGAGAGAAACTCATCTAACGTTAAGGCGGCCTTGGTTAAAGATTGCATAATATTAATGGTTACAAATCCCTATATTTTAGTTTAGATCACTTTCATTGTTGCTGTCCTCTCAGTCATTCTTTCTGTTGCGCAATAGCTAAATTATTTAGAACAAAAGTTCACTACCAAACCAGATTATCCCATCTGGGAGATTCTTTCTGTTGCGCAACAGTTAAATTTCCTAGAACAAACGTTCACTAGGAAACCAAATTATCCTATCTGGGTGATTATTTCTGTTGCGCAATAGCTAGATTCCTCGACAAGAGCGATCGCACTTTCTCCCTTCAGGCAATCTCTAACTTTTTCAATTTTTTAATTTCCTGATATCGATCACTTTGCTTGGTTTGCCACAAGTCATAGTTAGTCTGCATTTGTAGCCAAGATTCCGCAGAACCTCCTAACACTCTTTCTAGCCTAAATGCCATTTCAACACTAACTGAACTCTTTCCTGAGACTAGACGAGAAAAGGTTGGTGCTGATACATCTAATGCCTTCGCTACCGCTCTCAGACTCATACCAGATTCTTCTATGTATAGCTCTTTTATCACTTCCCCAGGATGCATAGGGTTATACATTTCCATCAATGATAATCCTCATAATCAAGTATATAAACATCTCCATTCCGAAACTCAAATGTTAATCGCCAGTTTCCAGATACTGATATGGCATAACGGCCCTTATATTCCCCTTTTAATTGATGCAAATTAAACCCTGGCCGATTGAGATCCTCTTTGCGGACTGCTGATTCTAAAATAGTTAGTTGCAAACGAAGCCGTTTTGCATGCTTAGATTGTATCCCTGATGTATTTCCAGTTTGATGAAACTTGCTTAAGCCTTTATGCTTAATGCTTTTAATCATTTATTAACGAATTGGATGATAGATATATTATAACTTGATACGCAACACATATCAAAATCAATCCAATCTACTCATACTAGGTAATGAAAGCAAGTTATCCCATCCGAGTGATTCTTTCTGTTGCGCAACAGTTAAATCAAAAAACCATAGCACTAGAGTAATGGTTAAGATTTAATTTAAGGAATTAACGTAAAACTGAGCAAACTATCCCACAGACAGCGATATACTAGGCAATGAAACCAAGGATCTGAACTTATAACCTGTATTAAACACAATGAATTCAGGAATTGACCTACAAGCACGTTTTATCGAGTCTCTAACAGCGTTAGGCATACCTAACGGGGCTGCTAAAGCTCTCTGGATACCTTTACCCTCATTTTTAATGATTATTGCCGCAACGGTAGGGGTTTTAGTGGTAGTTTGGTTAGAAAGAAAAATCTCTGCTGCTGCACAACAACGCATCGGCCCCGAATACGCCGGCCCATTGGGGGTACTGCAACCAGTAGCAGACGGCATTAAATTAGTCTTTAAAGAAGATATTATCCCCGCTAAAGCTGATCCCTGGTTATTCACCTTGGGACCCGTTTTAGTGGTACTTCCAGTGTTCGTTTCTTATTTAATTGTACCCTTTGGTCAAAATCTCGTAGTAACTGACCTCAATGTGGGTATTTTTCTCTGGATCACGTTATCTAGTATTGCCCCCATTGGCTTATTAATGGCGGGATACGCTTCTAATAATAAGTATTCCTTATTGGGAGGTTTACGGGCGGCTGCACAATCCATCAGTTACGAAATTCCTCTAGCTTTGTCTGTTTTAGCTGTTGTCATGATGTCCAATAGCCTCAGCACCATCGATATTGTAGAACAACAATCAGGATATGGTATTTTGGGCTGGAATATTTGGCGGCAACCGGTAGGCTTTTTCATCTTCTGGATCGCTGCTTTGGCTGAATGTGAGAGACTTCCCTTTGACTTACCCGAAGCAGAAGAAGAAATTGTGGCCGGGTATCAAACCGAATACGCTGGCATGAAATTTGCCCTATTTTATCTAGGGTCATACGTTAACTTAGTATTGTCGGCCTTAGTTTTTGCCATCCTCTATTTAGGGGGTTGGGAGTTTCCCGTTCCCTTAGATAAGTTAGCCGGATGGTTGGGAGTGAGCGAAGAGAGTTCTTGGTTACAGGTGATTACTGCATCTTTAGGTATTACCATGACCGTATTAAAAGCCTATTTCCTCATCTTTATTGCCATTCTCATGCGTTGGACTGTTCCCCGTGTGCGAATTGACCAATTATTAGATTTAGGTTGGAAATTCCTGTTACCTGTCTCTCTAGTAAATCTTCTATTAACTGCTGCCTTAAAGTTGGCTTTTCCAGTGGCCTTCGGCGGTTAATTTTTGTTGTTAACAGATTAGGGAATAAACATCATGTTTAGTATGCTCAAACAAGTGGGTGATTATGCCAAAGGGACTATTGAAGCGGCGAAATATATTGGTCAAGGTTTATCCGTAACTTTTGACCATATGCGTCGTCGTCCCGTGACTGTACAATACCCTTATGAAAAGTTAATTCCTTCGGAAAGATATCGGGGGAGAATTCACTATGAGTTTGATAAATGTATCTCTTGTGAAGTGTGTGTAAGAGTCTGTCCCATTAATCTTCCTGTGGTTGATTGGGAATTTAATAAGGCTAGTAAAAAGAAAGAACTCAAGCACTATAGTATTGATTTTGGGGTTTGTATTTTCTGCGGTAATTGTGTGGAATATTGTC
>JBFRWO010000161.1:0-4895 GCA_051439625.1 Crocosphaera sp.
AAAATTTACTATTATAAAACAATTAAATTCAATTAGTTTAAGTCTAATGCAATTTCTACATTATTTAAATGCGAAATCATGAAAAGTCTCTTGAATTTGAAATTAATAGTTTAATAAGGCAAGAAATTGAAAGCTATAGCCAAATCCTCCTAAAATATATTTCCTTATCTTCTAGGCGTAAGGCGCGCGGAAGCTGCGATCAGTGCCAAACGGTTTAAAACCATTGCTATAATTGGCTTTCAGAGATTGATATTCTTGACGGCGATCGCTATCCATCTCAGTTAAAAAGTTCTCGATTTAAGCTGTGTCGGAACTTTTGAGGAAAAAATTAGCCTTGACCATGTCATTTTTGCATTAATTTTCGGCAAAAATTCAATAACTTCTGATTCCAAAACAAAATTCAAAACTTTCATTTTTCGGTTGGCATTTATGACAGCTATCTTAGCTTTACCCCGATTTCGCCACTTGGGAAATAGCATCAACCGCAAAATCGAGATCAGCCCGCGAAACATCTAAATGAGTAACTGCTCGAATTGAGTGACCAACGGCTCCCATTTTCACACCACGCTCTTGCAGGAGATTGAGAAACATGGCTTTGTCAAGTTTTAGTCTCGAAACATCAAAGAAAACAATGTTTGTCTCGGGTTTTGTATCTCGAACTGTAATTCCTTCAATTTCACTTAGTCGTCGAGCCAAATAAGTTGCGTTGTCGTGGTCTTCTTGTAGACGTTCCACATGATGGTCAAGGGCGTAGAGACAACCTGCTGCGACAATGCCAGCTTGACGCATTGCACCACCAAAAATATGTTTATATCGACGGGCTTCAGAGATGAACTCCCGTGTACCCGCCAGAACAGCACCGATTGGTGCGCCCAATCCTTTGGTAAAGTCAATCCAGACAGAATCAACACAGGCAGCAAAATCCTTCGCTTTGGTTTGAGATGCCACAACTGCATTTAAAAGTCTTGCCCCATCCATGTGGGTGACTAAACCTTTTTGACTGGAGAACTCACAAACCTCGCGTAGTTCATTAAGTCGCCAAACCGAACCCCCTCCAAAATTGTGGGTTTGCTCGACACACAACAGGCGTGGAATGGCACGGTAAAGGTAAGGCGCAGTGCTAACCCTTTCCAGCGATCGATGGAGATCTTCGACTGTAAAAATTCCTCGCTCGCTAGCAATTGGTTCCATCAATACACCAGAACTCAGTGCTGCACCCCCTGATTCCGCTCGAATAATGTGTGCCATCTGTTCTGCTAGTACCACATCAGCAGGGCGAGTATGGGTCTTAATTGCCACAAAATTGCAAATGGTTCCACAGGCAAAGAAAAGAGCAGCTTCTTTACCTAGTAAATCCGCAACCCTCTCTAGTAGTTGGTTAACGGTGGGGTCTTCTCCTTTTTGCTCATCTCCAACTTCAGCATTGGCGATCGCCTGTCGCATTGCTTGTGTCGGCTTTGTTTCAGTATCGCTTGAAAGCAAAATCATCTCTCACTCCTGGAGCAGGTAAGTAGGTAGGCGTAAATATAAGTGTCAAACTGGAAACTCCCTTTCTTCTCATCATTATCTTAATTTAAGGTTAATTACAGTATTCGTCTTCTCGCTCTCCCTGGGAAATAATTCGACCAGGTATGCCCACTACTGTAGAGTTTGAGGGTATGTCTTTTAGGACTACGGCAACAGCACCAACACGGGTGTGACTACCGATATTAATATTACCGAGAATTTTCGCTCCCGCGCCGACAGTAACATTACAGCCCAAGGTGGGATGGCGTTTCCCGCTTTCTTTACCCGTTCCGCCAAGGGTTACACCTTGGTAAAGTAAACAATAATCTCCTACCACTGCGGTTTCGCCGATAACTACTCCCATGCCATGGTCGATAAATACACCTTTGCCAATTACTGCCCCTGGATGAATTTCAATTCCTGTCAGGAAACGAGCCAGATGGGAAATAAAACGGGGCAAAAAGAAAACACCTAAATTGTGAAGTAAATGGGCTAGGCGATAGAGAATTATAGCTTGAGGGCCAGGATAACAGAGCAATACTTCTAACCAGTTGGTGGCAGCCAAATCGCGTCTCATCACAATCGCATAATCTTCGACCAAAGTTTTCCAACCTTTCTTAAGGACAGCCCAGCTTTTTGGATAAGAATAAATACTGTTCGGTAATCTATTGTAAGCAGTCATAGTTAACAAGTTTTTTACTATGGTTGTTTTTGGGTTGATTAATTTTAAATTGCTTCCAATCAGACATACTCTTTCTGTCAGCGTTACTCCGCCTTTATTATTTTGTTCTAATCGCATCCAGAACTTTAGCTGACTTTTTCCCAACAAAAGTATTATTCAGCATGGTATGGGAATCATCGGTTGGACCTACATCAGAATCTGGATGATAGATAATGATTCTTAAGGAGTTATCAATTGCAGAGAAGCTATGTAATTTGTTTTCTGGAAGACAGAAGACCGTTCCAGCCTCCATCTTGAAAGTTCCTTCATTAACAGTACAAGTTCCACTACCCGAAGCGACAAGCCCAATCCGCAATGAGGGATGGGTATGGGGAGTTTGGGAGATACCTGGAGGAACGTAAAGGAAATTCAAGCAGGGTTCTCCACGTCTTAAAGGATTAATCAGAACTGTTGAAGAGCAGCCATCAATATAGTTCAGTCGTCCTAATGGTTCAATAGGTCCTCCAATGGTGAAAAGTCCAGTATAGTTGAGGAGCGTTGCGACCAAAACTTGTCCCGAACCATCTAAAGAAAAGTTACCAGGGACTGAGGCAAAGCTATGTTCTCGCAATAAGAACTTTCCGTTACTGCTGTTGAGGGTAACTTCGCCCTCCGAAACAAATAGGAAGTGGGTGTCTTTTTCACTATCATCAACTTTGATAGAATTGATAACCCAACGAGCGCTCGATGGATGACCCGCCATAGTGTAGTCTAGTTTTGTTGTCTCTAAGAACTTCTGACAGTAAAACTTTTGTGTTGCTCTATTTGATTTTTCAGACAATTGATTCAGGAAAATACTATCTTTTTTAGCTTTATTTTGAAATTTAGAATTATTTTGAGCTAAAAACTCTGATTTCATGGCTTTATTCTCCTATTAATGGTGTTTTTTAAAGTTTTATGCTTGCTTTCTAGTATTATGTTGAGATATTTTAAGATATGCAGGTGGTTGTTCTACCTGGGAAAAATCTTCTCTTTAACTTTCAAGAACTGATTTTATAGTAGCTATCTAAACCAGCACTGAAGTTTGGACATTGGCTCGAGCTGCTAAAGCGGGAATAGAGATTAAACTGAGGGTAGAATTAGCGAGTAAACCAATAAGAGAATTTTTCATGACGTTGACTCCAAATTTTGTATTTCTATTGATTAATACGCTTATGTCGGTCAAATCGGATCACTCAAAATTTAGTTAGGTCGTCAATCCTTGTGAGAGCGAGAATAATAGGCTTCTTCAAGTGGTAGTCCTAAAAAGGAAAGGATGAATTCAAAGGTAAAGAAGCATTATAATGATGAATGAAATACCAAATGGCACTGCTCCCGCATTTCTCACAAAAAGCGCGAACAGCCCGAAGGGCTGCACTGCGTGATCGCGGCCTAAATAGAAGGTTCGTGCGACGAAGTGCAGCCTGTCGCTGAAACCCTTGCTATACAATAAATACAGCGATCTGATTTTTCAAAGTTAGCGATAACAAAAACATAAGTTACATAAATGTTTCTTTTAAACGCATCTATAGCAAAAAAACATTGCCTAAAATGGAGGTTGGGATATATCAAAGTGTTAGTCTCAAATCATTATAACTACGTCTTGAATAAAAAAAACATTGCCTAAAAGGACTTAAACTAGGCAATATTTACATAAGTAATTTCGATCAAAAATGGCTGAAAAGGGGATTGACAAATGTTACATGACTTTAGCTTGCCCCTCGTTGCACGAACCTTCTATTTCCGCCATTAATTGGCTAAGTGATTAAGTGATTAAGCAGTTAGCCAATTAACTCAATAATTGACAAAACATCTTATGCAGAGTTATAACCAAGAAAATAATTGCTTAACTGATTAAGTGATTAATCGACAAATCGCGCTTTCTGATTAACTATGATCGTAACTGTGGCATCGTTTAAGGGGGGTGTTGGGAAAAGCACTACTGCCATACATTTAGCAAGTTATTTGGCTCAAGATCAAACTAATAATGTTTTACTGCTAGATGGAGATGCTAACCGAAGTGCCTCCAACTGGGCAGAAAGAGGCGACTTACCATTTAGAGTTGCTGATGAGAGACACGCTGCTAAATATTCTAGGGGTGCGGATCATATAGTAATTGACACAGCAGCGCGACCTTCTGAGGAAGATTTAAAATCTCTGGCTGAGGGTTGCGATTTATTAGTCCTTCCTTGTGTGCCTGATGTCCTAAGTTTAGAAGCAATGATGCTGACTGTAGGAACACTCAAGAAGTTAGAGAGTGAGAGTTATAAAGTTTTGCTGACGATAGTGCCACCATTACCAAACAGAGATGGTGAAGAAGCTAGAAAATCATTACTTAAAGCCAACCTACCTTTATTTAAAACGACAATCAGAAGATTTCAAGCCTACAAAAAGGCAGCACTTAAAGGTGTTCCTGTTTATAAAGTTAACGATAGTAAATCTAAAATTGCTTGGACTGATTATCAGAACGTAGGTAGAGAAATAGAGGAATTTATATAATGTTTGATGATGCCCTAAAAAAAGCCAAAAAAGCTAGTTCTAAAACCCTAGAGCAAAAAGTAGAAAAAGTTGAAGAAATTAAACCAAAAAAAAGAAATAAGAGTGGAAAAAGAAACGACCCAGATTTTAAACAAGTAGGAGCTTACATTAGAAAAGATACTTATCTAAAAATACAAAGATTATTACTAGA
>JBFRWO010000162.1:0-4491 GCA_051439625.1 Crocosphaera sp.
CCAAGAATTACAGGAACTTGCTGCCCTAAAATAGCCCGATAAAAAGAACTATTTTTGATAATATCATCTATATTAAATGGGAGGGCAGTTTCTGGTGTAATGATTAAGTCAACATTTTGATTACTAAGTTTTTCATATCCTTTAGTGTAACCCTCAATCGCTTTTCTCCATCCAGCCGCATAGAGTTTTATCGTATTAGGAATATTTCCTTGAATAATCCCCACATTTATCGCCTTCTCTTCGTCATTAATTAAGGGTTGTATATATAAGTAAAGTCCCCCCAAATGTAACAATAATATTCCTAAGATTCCTGTCGAAATTAATAGTGAAAATTGTTTTTTATTTTGAGAGTAAAGCAAAATAGACTCGGCAAAAATACCATTAATAGCTACAATAGCCGCCGTAACTGTAGAATAACCGGATAATTTTGTTAATTGTAAAATAATCAAATTATTAGGACTCTGAGTGTAAGATAAAGAAGTCCACCATAAAGCGCCTTGATTCCAAAGTAATTCTAATAAACACCAAATTGTTACACCAAAAATAACCCTTGAGATTACTAAAAAAAGATTATTATTTACCCATGATTTATTTTTAAACCCTGTTTCCTGTTCCCTGTTTCCTATTTCCTTATCGCTAATAAATAAACGGAAAATAACAGACCAAATAGTAACTAATATAGCACCCCAAATAGTAATAAATAACCAGCAAAAAAGAGCAATTAATACACTAAATATCCAAGGAACACCCATCCAAGTCATCGGATGAATACCCGTGATCCAAAATAAAGAAAAACCATGATAAGCAAATCCCCAAATCAAAGCGATTAAGGTTGTTTCATTAACAATAATAGTTCTAATTTTTAACTTATTTCTCAACACCCTTGTTAAGGAAAGGGTATTATTAGATACAGTAAATAACCATAAGGGAATTAATGCGATCCAAGCCAAGTAAAAAGCAGAAAATGGAGCAGTTGTCAAGCCCATTAATAAACCACTTATAGCAGTTAGTAATAATTTCATGATAATAGTTAATAATTTACATAAAGATAGGGGTCAACAATCGTTAACCCCTACAAAATTTCTACTTTTTCTAACAATGATTATTCATTGCGGCCGGGAAACAAACTA
Source organism: Crocosphaera sp. (assembly GCA_051439625.1). Classification (GTDB taxonomy): domain Bacteria; phylum Cyanobacteriota; class Cyanobacteriia; order Cyanobacteriales; family Microcystaceae; genus Crocosphaera. The sequence continues at coordinate 1,131 of JBFRWO010000162.1, forward strand.
GGGGGAAAATCTTGTTCTGCTAAACAAATATTCATCGCTTGCATGGGTTCCATATCTCTAACTTCTCTAGCAGTAGCAATAACACATTCAGAATAAAAACCAGGCCGTGAACTCGTACGACAGGAATTTAATAAAGTTAATAAGTTGATCTTTTCATCTGCTTCTGAATCAACCTTTGCTAAACTAGGGACAGCGTTATAAATATCAGCAACACAGTTTCCTAAATCAATAGGTCGTCTCACTTGAAAACACTGTTCTAAATGGTCATTTCCATCAATAGTAGTATCTACATCATCTTCAGGGTCTTCATCAAGAAGAACAGGAACTGCATTGCCTATCATACTGACACATTCTGATAATTCTTTCGGAATCAGTGCATTAGAACAAGCAATAGCTGCATCTTCCCCTGATACATTAAACTTTTGTAATTGTGCCACACAAACACTATATTGGTTCCAGTCTCTGGCCTCCACCATAGGAACGGTGAACAACCCTAAACCAACAGAAACCGTAAAAACTCCTAACCCACGAAATAAAAGATTTAATGACATGATTATCACTGTTTGAAACAGTATTATTAAAGTATCAATATCTACGAGATTACTTGGATTTTAACAAAAGATTCGATAAAGTTACCTTAAAGCTCAAAATTTTCTTCAAACCACCCACGAGTCATGGGTTGTTCTACCATTAACCCTTCTCCTCCCAACAATTTTAAGGGTTCTCCTTCAACAGATAACCAAACTTGACCCTTCCCATCTAAACTGGTCGCAGTGTACAACAGTTGCGCTAAACGTCCCTTCATAGAAGCACTACCACCCCCTGTCGTGAATTCAGAAGAAAGATCAATCAGTACCCCATTCTCCTCCAATTTTAGGCTTAATAGCTTAGTATTTGGGGGTATAGTGGTGTCATGTTCAGAACTCTGAGGCCCCGATAATAAATCTTTAACCGCAGTTTCTAGAATTTCTTGTTCTGTTAAAGACTTTGAGAAGGTTAAAGGACTCTCTTGCAGTTGTAAGAGATCACCTCTACTCTCCAACCAATATACTTGTGCTTGTCCTTTCTTCGCAGAAGGTTGACTAATGGGACTTTCTCTAGGGGTTGGGGGAGTAATATCAGTATAATTACTTAAACTATTGATAGCCCACCAAGTGGAGACAGTTCCAGCAGTTACCATTGCTGCAAAAATTCCCGCAATAAAACCAGTAGAGGAACGATGTTGACGTTCATGATCTTGCATATTATTTTCCTCTTATCTTTCTCTATTCTAATTATGACGATTCTCCCCTAGATAACAGTTCCTCATTTTATGTTTAAATAATAGTTTATCGAATGAATTTACTGCCCGTCTCCCCACACTCCCCGTCAAACTTCAAGAATAATTTTTATAAAAAAATGAGATGGGGACAATTTTTTGAACAGAAAAAACATTTAATTATAGGCAATTTGAACAGTCTAAATATAATATTTAATGTCAGCAGATTTTCGTTATCAATAATAGTCAAAAAACTTATAATACAGTTATTGTAATGTCTATATTTTTAGGGAAATTTTCAGTGAAAACCCGAATTAATAAATATTACGATCTGCTATGTATCGGAGTTATGTAAATATTAAAAATAACAGTATCTTATGAGGCGCAAAAACCACTCAAAACTACCATTATTTAAAGCAAAAATTACATTCAGTATCCTATTTTGAGGTATAATATTTTTATGTACTATCTTTAATCCTAACTTTGCAGGAACAGTAAATATTTCTATTACAAAAGAAGTATTAAGTATATCTATCCAAAAATATTCTGAATTAAATATTCAGTTATCCATCTCCACAATCAAGTAAATTTCTTCTTCAATTGATTATTTTACATACAGTATTTTACTTTTAAATCAGGGTGAATACTGCATTTTATCTATTAATATATTTGTTCATTACTGGACTAGATTTGAGATTAGAAACTAATAATGCAAAGTCTAATCTAATAGTTTAGAAATTATAAAAATATGATTCAGCTTATCAACAAGGCTGAAAATAATACTAATATATTGGCTAAAAAATTTAAGCAATCTTTTTCTTGGCTTGTTGCTGTCGATTTACTGTATTTTTAACTATAGGATAACAAGGTATTTTACTCCCCCTCAAACTCCAAGGATGATTTCTCTAAAGAAATGAGATAGTCCCAATTTTTGCTCAGTAAAAACACTTAACTATGAGTGATTTAAACAGTTTAAATCTTTATATTTCATATCAGTATCCCCCCTGTTATCAATAATACGGAAAACCCTTATAATGCACTTATTGTTATCGCTCAAAAGCTTTAAATGGTCTTTGATTTGATGGATATTGCAAGGTTCATTATGAACAAATTTTTAAACACAGAATCTTCATGAAAACTAGCTGTTTGATTATTTTTAAAGCTTGCATTCAAACTGAGTAAATACTTAGTTCTGATGATAAATACATGAGCAAGAGATTAAAAGATTACGGAGGGAATTGTAATTATGGTTTTTAATAACCAGGGACAGCGTATGGATGGCAATGGTCAGGCTATTGTGATTATAGATACAGGAATTGACTTAAATCATCCTTTTTTTGGTCCAGACCTAGATAATAATGGAGTAGCAGATCGTATTGTTTACCACTACGATTTTGCAGCAACTCCACTACGAAATACTAATGATCCGACTAGCAATGATGATAACGATGCCAGCGATCCTGACAGTCATGGGAGTCATGTAGCCAGTATTGCAGCTTCAAGTGATGCCAATTATGAAGGAATAGCTCCTGGTGCTGATATTATTGTCCTCAAAGTTTTTGATCCGAACAATCGGGGCAATTTTTCTGATATAGAACAAGCTTTACAATGGGTGGTTGCCAATGAGGAAGAATATAATATTGCCAGTGTCAATATGTCTCTCAGCAATGGAGCTAACTATGTCAACCCGACAGATTTGGGCATTATCGGAGATGAAATACAACAATTAGCTCAAGAAGATGTAATTGTCGTTTCTGCTGCCGGTAATACAGGACAGTTCGGTGTATCCTATCCGGCTGCTAACCTTTACTCTTTAGCAGTTTCCTCCGTCGATGATTACACCAATAGACAAATTTCTTCCTTTTCTCAGCATCATCCCAATTTAACCGATGTCTTTGCCGACGGGAGAAGTATTAGAGCTGCCAATCAAAACGGCGGAACAACCGTTAAATCAGGAACCAGTATGGCCGCTCCTGCGGTTAGTGGAGCGATCGCCGTAGCGCAACAGTTAGCTGAACAAGAATTAGGCAGAAGATTAACTTTTGATGAAATCAAAACCTTACTCTCGCAAGGGGATGACGTTGTAGGTCAGTATGCAGATCA
>JBFRWO010000163.1:0-15999 GCA_051439625.1 Crocosphaera sp.
GGTATTTCTAAAGTAGATGGCGTAATAGTTTCTTCTTGGTTAGCTAATTCAGGATTAGGTGAAAAACGACTTTCTAGGTCATCAATATTGCTACAAGCAACCGTAAAAGGTAAAAGTAAACTAAGAATAAAATAACGATACATAGTCAATCAGAATGTAGAATTTAGAATTAGAAACTCCTGAAGCTGGATGATTCAGAACAAATTTTTTCTCGGCCAACTTTTTTAACTGTTGTGTAAAAATTAAGCAGGCTTATTATTTTGAGGTTCTAAAGCTGCCTTGGGATAAACAATTCTTTGATGATGAAATTGTTGCCATACTTTCACAAACACCTCAGCAATAATCGGTAATTCCTCATATTTAATACCACTATCCTTTAACTGATTATCTCGCCAACGGGCTTTAAAAATCTTTTGAATCATAGCTAAAGCTGTTTCTGGAGTCGCCTCTTTTAAAGAACGTAAAGCAGCCTCACAACCATCCGCTAACATAACAATTCCGGTTTCTCTTGACTGAGGAATAGGGCCTGCATAACGAAACTCCTCTTCAGCAATCATTTCTGTACCATTGCGTTCCGCTTCTTGCTTAGCTTGATAATAAAAATAGGAAATTAATAAAGTACCTTGATGTTCAGGAATAAAATCACGAATAACTCTAGGAAGACCATATTTATTAGCCATAACCAACCCTTCAGAAACGTGCTTTTTAATAATGTCCACACTGTCCTGAGGATTATTAATCAGATCGTGTTTATTAGGGTTCCCCATTTGATTTTCAATAAATCCCATAGGGTCGTGCATTTTGCCAATATCATGATATAAAGTACCGGCCCGAATTAATTCCACGTTACAATGCAACTCTCGGGCTGCCGCTTCAGCTAAACAGGCCACAAACAAAGTATGTTGAAAAGTCCCCGGGGTTTCCGTCGCTAAACGTTTCAGTAAAGCGCAGTTAGGGTTGGCCAACTCCACTAAACGAATGGGGGTGACCAAATCAAATAACCGTTCTAAATAGGGAGAAATTCCTAAAGCCATCACACTCCAAGCGATTCCCGATAATCCATAAATAATCGCTTCAGGTAAGATAATAGACCAAATAGTACCAGCTACGGGGGCAGCAATCAGATAACCGACAAAATAGAGACTTCCTTGGACTAATCCCACCACGCCACCTAAACAAGCCAACTCATCCCGCGATCGCAATTTTCCGGCCGCAGAAGCAGCAATCAGTCCGCCGATGGTTCCAGCTAACACATAACTCCAGTTGATTGTTGGGGCAGCAAAGGTTGATAATCCACTCAATAAGATCACTTGTGTGATAGCTAAAGTGGGTCCATAGAAACTACTGGTGAGTAACCCCACGGCCGGTAAATTGGTATAACCGAGATTAAAAATACCTAAAACAGGGGTACTCAAACTCAACAAACAGAGAAGGATATGGTCTCGGCGACGTATGGGACGATGAAGTTTATGAGTCACCATCGAAAAAATAATCACGGTTCCGACGACAATGCCAGCAGAAACCCCTAAACCCACCCAATTAATGCCCCGACGACTGAGTTGAAAACCATCCAGGAGAACAAACGCTCCTTGGGTAATTTCTTCTCCTGCTTCAACAATCACATCTCCTGATTTGATTTCTACAATCACTGGTTTCATTGCTAGGGCAGCTTTTTCTGCCCTTTGTCTGGTAGCTTCTTTATCCACTATCAAATTATGTTTATTGTGCAGAACCTTCATTAACACACCAGTAATTGCTGTTTGAGGAACCGATGGGGGTGCGGACTTTAGTTGATTATTAATAATTTCTTGGAGCAAATAATCTGGTGTTCCGGAGGGTACTCCCTGGGATAAAATGCGATTTAAGGTGGTTTTAATGGTTTTTTGTGTGGTTTGCCAATTACTCTCATCGAGATCGAGAAATATTTCTAATACCTCTGGGGTGAGATTTGAGGTTTTGGCATTTAAGACTTCTCGTTTAGCTGCATGGTAACGTTTACGGGATTTTCCGATGGTATCTAAAAGACCTTTGAGGGCGTTGGTTGATGTCTTCTGTTCATAGCGTTTTAACCAATCAATGGCTGTAACTGTTTGCGGTTGAAGGTTAGGGGAGGGTTCCCTTTTGTTGCTGAATACGATGGTGCGAATGGTTGCCCAAGTCTTATCATCTACCCGACGTAAATGTTGTTGTGTCCCCGTAGGAATTAAGGAACCACTGACAAAGGGAAATATGCCTACTTGTTGACGAAATTGCTTAATTTCGGTAATAGTTTTGTTTAAGTCTGCTTTGAGTTGGCTAGTCAGTTCTATATCTCTTTGTAGGATAGGAATAATCCCAGTGCGAACTTCTTTCCGTTTTTCTTCGGTGGTTTTTTCATCAACAAATTCTTCATCCCTTGGGGCGACAACTTTCAAAGGGGAAACCGTTCCCACAGATAGTTGAGGTTGGTTGTAGAAGCGATAACCAATGACAGTGGTTAAAGAAATAATACTCAGTCCCAACATCAGGGGTGGATGAAGTGTGCGGATGGGTTTTGACTTGTGTAACTTACTAAACCAATCGTATTGATGAAGCGGTTGGACAGGGGATTTTTTGGCTAAAGTTTTGTCTTTTTGGCCATTGAGATGACGACCTTTTAAATACTTTTGTCGTAATTTATCTATATTTTGTTTTAACAGTTGTAGACTTTTCATGTGAGGTCAATGTAAAAACATCAAACGAGATTTCTTGGATAGTCTTGCTTCTTTTTTTGACGATAGGCCATAATGTTTTTAGATTTGCCAACAGCGTCTGAATGGACTATTGAGGGGAAACCACGTCTGGCAAAGGTTTTTTTAAACGATATAACCACACTAGCCCCAAAACCCCTACACTAATCATAACTAAACTGATGATCTGTGCCACCCTCAATGGTCCGAGCATTAAACTATCGGTTCTTAATGCTTCTATCCAAATTCTGCCACTACTATAGGCGATTAAATATACTAAGGATAGGGTTCCCACAGAGAAGCGATTAGGATGTTTTAAGCCCCAAAAAAACAAGGAGAGGAGAAGTATAAATACCATGACATTCCAAACCGACTCATAAAGAAAGGTGGGATGAAAATATTCCGAGGTGAGATAGGCTATAGGACGGTTCTGGACTGGTATATAAAGCCTCCAGGGTAAGTTAGTCGGTGCGCCAAAGGCTTCAGAATTGAAGAAATTACCCCATCTCCCTATCGCTTGTCCTAATGCTAGGGAGGGAACCACTAAATCAGCTAATTGCCACACGGAAATTTTGTTTAAACGACCAAAAATTAAGGCAGCGATGGTTCCGCCGATAATCGCACCATGAATGGCTATTCCTCCTTTCCAGATGGCAATAATATCTTCGGGACGTTGAGCGTATTCTTGCCATTGAAACAGCACATAGTAGAGTCTGGCGCAAGGTATGGCCCCAATAATTAACCAGATGGCTAAATCCCCAATCAGATCAGGATTGACCTTACGGCGTTTAGCTAACCATTGGGATAAGGTTACCCCAATTAATACCGCACTAGCAATTAATAAACCGTACCAACGAACGATGAACGGCCCTGCTTCAAATAATATCGGGCCTGGAGACTGAAATTGAAACCCTAACAGCATAAGCGATCGCCATTATTTCCATGACATCTGAACATACTTTTAACTCTAGCAAAGCGGGTGGGGGGAATCGAACCCCCATCATTAGCTTGGAAGGCTAAGGTTTTACCACTAAACTACACCCGCAAATTTCGGTATTTTTTCCACTTTTATTACAGTAACACAAGAGATAGCTATTGGCAAGTTGAAATTTTTAAGGCTTGTTGCTGCTCTAGTAACTGTTTCATCAATACTGGCCAACCGAAAAAGTTCTGTAAGACGTTTTCCATGCGTCCTGACCAAGATTCTTCGTTGTGTTGACCGATGGGATCTTCAACCACAAATAAATTTTCATCATAGCGATAGCCAAATTTATTAATTAATAAATCTCGCATTTCTCTACCTCTTACGGTTGCTCTCGCTTCGATAAAGGAATTATGCTCACCTCCTTCTCGAATTAATCCCCAATCTAAATAAATTTTCGGCTGTAATTGAGGATCTTGTAATGTTTTTAAACCAGCAACTATCAAGGCTGAATATTCTAGTGCTCCTAATAAATCTCCTGATGACTCTAAGAAACAAGGCTCAATAATTGAATCTAATCCTACCCAAAAAGAAGGGGAAAGGGCGGCTACACATCTAAATTTATCTGGGTGTTTGATTGCGGTGTAAAATGCAGCTAGACCCCCATGAGATGACCCTAAAACCATTGTATTTTCAGGGGTAGAAAGGGTCCGATAATTCTCATCAATAAACCCTTTTACTGCTGTAGAGATATAATCAGAATACACCTCCAAGCCGCCCCATTCTCCTTCTTTAATAGGGGCGTGAGTGTACTCATAATTACGGTCAAGGGGACAAATAGCTACCACAATCACTCTACGGATTTGATTGGTAACATATAATCTGCTTAAAATTGCCCCCATATTCCAGCTTTTATCATATTCCCCTCCAGAAAAGAAGGCTGTATCTCCATCATTCATATAAATGACGGGATACGATTCATGGCTATATTCATAATCTCTTGGCAAGAATACATGGATAGTTCTTGGCTCCATATCTGTATTATCTACTTTAAAATCATTATAAGTATGAAAGTAACCTGCCCAATGTCCTTGATCATGATACCAACCATTTTGTTCACCTATTCTGAAGGGTTCAGCCATTAGATTTTTAACTTAAAGTTTTGTCTTTTCACCTCTTTACTAAACTATCATGTTAGTTTTTTGATTCTATTTTATTCCTAATTTCTTCCACTCGTTTACGGTTTAATCCTAAGTCAGATTTTCCGAGACGAGATGCAGACCGAACATGAATTACATTCTCACTATTATCTAGGTAAAATTCTACGTCATCAACATATCCCATTAAAGGTGTTTTAAATTCGGCATAAAGATAGTCGTTGCTTTCTTCTATAATGGTTGTTCTTTCCATACTTTCCACAACTTTTTTTAACTCAGCTATAGAAATCATGGGAAGGGGAGAAATTTTTGATTGTGCATTGGAACTTTGACTATTGACACAGTTAGGAGTTCCTGGACAAGCGGTTAATTTACCATTTTTAACGCCTAAATTATTGGGTCTTGTTCCTGAGAAGTTAAACATAGTTTTATTCCTTATTTTTGTGTTTTTTGCTGTTGATATTGGGGGGGGGTTTTTGACAGTATTAAGCTATCAGTGATATTCAATCCGTCATTTTTTGGTAATGACAAGGAACATAGACACCGTAATAGCACTGTATTAGTTTATCAAATTACTGGCCTAGAGGATAGTCTATTATTCAATAATGGATAATGGATAATGGATAATGGATAATGAATAATGGATAATAGTGAGAAAAAATAAGGAAGATTTACAGATAAAATTAAAGGTTTCAATTAGCTTTTAAACTAATTATTAATAGATATTCTTTGACAAAATTTTTGATGATCATAAGTATCTATTCATTGTTTTAATACATCTAAAACTTTAACTAAGTTTCCATTTAACAAAGCGGTTATATCTAACCATAAACCGGGGTATATTTCACTTTTAATAATACCATTTTGATCTGCTTGTAATTTAATATACTTTTCTTCTTTTAGTCTAAACCAATCAATTTCATTATCATCTACTCGCCAAACTAAATATTCTTGAACTTGGTTACGACGATAAGGTTTAAGTTTATCATGTAAGTCAATAGAGATGGTACTTGCTGCAATTTCTACTATTAATTATGGCTCTTCCGACAATATGGGGTAAAAAGTAGCGATAGCTACTTTTTACCCCATACTCTCAATGGACTTTAATCTAAACCATTTACTTAATTTTCCTTATGTGACAATTTTAAATAATTTGGATAGCAAAGGTATTTTGCACAATATTATCCCAAGTTCCATTATCAGCTAATGTTTGATCTTGTACTCCTGACCACAAGGTATAACTACCTGTAGTTAACCCTGTTAAATCAAGACTATAATCAAAACTCCCCCATGTAGTATCTTGTGACCAAGGTGTAATTTCCTTGCTAGAAATATCTTCAATATCTCGCCAAGCTTCTCCCTCTTTTTTTAACCAGAAATCAATAAGTTTTATATCACCAACTCCATTAAGATCCCTGACCCAACCATTGTTAATATGTAGGGTATCATTAGACGTATAAACTTGTGCATCAATGTCGAAGTAACCTTCTAAACCGGTGGGACTAGGGGCCATATTATCCATAGTAAACGTTTTTGTAACGACATTACTGGTAGCACCATTTTTATCGGTTGCTTGTCCCCAAAGGGTATGACCTCCCACACCAGACCCCTGTAATTCTGTCAAGTTTAAACTATATTCAAAACTCACCCAATCATTATTATTTGACCAGGGACTAAAACTATCAGCATCACTAACATCTATCCATTTTCCAGTGGTATTTTTCACCCAGAAATCAACACTAACTACATCAGAATAACCATCTTCATCATATACCCAAGCATCTTCTAAAACTAAAGTTTCTGTAGGATTATAGTTCTGTTTATTTGTTTTAAATTGTAATCCTTCTGGGGCTATATTGACTGGGGAAAAATCAAAGGTTTTCGTAACATAATTACTACCTAACCCCTCTTGATCATAACCTTTTGCCCATATCATATAACTACCTGATGAATGAGTGCTTAAGTCAACTTTATGATTAATACTTGCCCAATCATTGTCATTTTGCCAAGGAGTAAAATTAGTGATATCCTCAATATCTTGCCAGTTTTCTCCCTCTTTTTTCAGCCACAAATCTACATTACTTAAGTCTTGATAACCATCATAATCGTAAATCCAAGCATTAGTTAAGTTGAGAATATTTCCTTCAACACTGACATTAAATTGTAATCCTTCTGGGGCTGTATTTACTTGCGTTAATTCAAAGTTTCGACTAATTACATTACTTTTAGCCCCACTACTGTCTTCTGCTTGTCCCCAAATGGTGTAAGTTCCCACTCCTTTATCCCTAAATTGTTCTAAGTCTAAAGTGTAGGTGAAACTGCCCCATTTATTATCATCTGGCCAAGGGGTAAAGCTATTAATATCACTAATATCTATCCACTCTTCACTAGGAGTTTTGACCCAGAAATCAACTTTAGCTAAATCAGAAGAACCATCTTCATCATAAAGCCAACTATTGGTTAATTGTAGTTGTTCATTAAAATTGTAACTTTCTTGATCAGGATTGAAACTTAATTTTGAGGGGGCAGTATTGGCAAGAGAATAATCCACTAATAACTGATATGTACCTTGACTTCCTTCGACTGCTCCTTCTCCAGTTAAAGGATTATAATTACCGGCTTGCTCACTAAACCCACTCACACCAATATAATATTGGGTATTAGCAATAACATCTACTGTAATTAAACTGCCCGTCGTGTTTTCATTTGCGTCATCATTAGAAGCAATTTCATTTCCCTGTGCATCAAAAAAGCGCAAGAAAGTATCAGAAGAACTCAATGCTTCATTAGTAAAGGTTCTAATGTCTATTTTTCTGGTTTCGGGTGCCACAAAACGATAGATATCTATATCATCAGCCCCAATAGCAAACCCTTCATCAACGCCAATATTACCTGCAACAATCTCTCCAATAGTAACAGTTTGAACCTTTCCATTATTCAAGCCATCATCGGAGAGAGGTACAAATTGAGTTATAGGCAAAATACTACTACTAAAGGTATATTCTCCCGTATCCCCATCCGTACCACTGCCTAATAAAAAGGGATCAAAATTGTTATTTCCCAAACCAGTAATAGCCACAAAATAATCTGTCTGGGCTTCTATTTCGTACTGTAAAAGAGAATTCCCGTCTTCATCAGGAGTATCATCTGTAGCCAATAGGGCCCCTTCTGTGTCGAAAATACTGGTAATTAAGTTAACTGGATCAACTGTGGAAGAAATCGCTTCTATTTGTAAAATTCCCGCCGTCTCAGAATTAATTTTCACAAAATCAACGTCGCGATCGCCCACTGGTTTAAAACTATCGACCCCATTAATGCGTACTGCATCCTGTCCGATGAAACCAGGCACATTTTTTACGGGTAAGGGAAGATCACTACGAGCTTGAGTTATACTGCCATTGAGGTCATTATTGACGAATTGAATGGTTAAGTTATATTGATCGTCTTCCCCCCCTTGGGGACGGTTTTCTAAGGTATTGGGGTCATAGCTATTATGATTATGATTAGAAACCCCAATATAATAAATTTCTCCTCGTTTGACTGCCCCTGACAAGAAACTATCCGTTTCATGGCCGACAAATGTGGTGTCTTCAAACACTAAACCTGGTTGGTTAGCATCGGTTGTCTCGTTACTCTCCTGAAGCACATCGCTAACAAAAAGTCCATCATCGTTGCTAAAGACTTCTTTCCCCTCTTCATCAAAGATACGAAGATAAGTATTGGCAAAGTTTTCATCGAAGGGGGTATCAATATCTACCAATAATTGTCCATTATCAGGAATAATGACCTTAAATAAATCCACATCAGAAAGATTAACGGTATCCCCATTATCGATGCCGATCACTTCTGTGATGGTGTAAGGAGCATTATAGTTACCAAAATTGACATCTGTTGCACCGACGATGGTGCCATTAACGTCATCGTTAGTGAGACTGAAGGAGATGGCATAATTACCGGTTGCTCCGGGAGTACCGCTATCAGCTACATCGGGGTCGTAGTTGCGGTTTCCTTGGCCACTCACCCCCACAAAATAAGTCCCTTCAGCTAGGGTTTGAACCAGTTTCGAGAAACCACCCTCTCCACTATCATCATCAAAGGCAATTTCTTGTTTATTCTCGTCAAACAACCGTAATACGGTATCCACATCTTGAAGATTAGGGGTATCATCACTTAAGGCTTGAAAACTATCGCTCAGAGGAACAAACTGAGAAGACTGGGATGAGGCAATTAGTTCAATGGTGATGGTTCCAGGGGATTCAACTTCAAACTCATATAGGTCAACATCAGTATTACCGATCGCTGTGTTAATGCCATCCGTTCCCAGAGATCCTACTAGGGTAACGGGTTCATTGCCATTTAAGATGGTACCAACATTCGCCCCATCAAAGGTACCATTGGTATCTCCAAAGGCTCCCAAAGGGGTAAAATTAGACTTTAATCCATCAAAAAGGTTTCTCACGGCCTCAACAGCATTGTAGGCGTTAATTCTGCGATAGTTTGTATTGGTATTGATGACATTATCCTCTTGATCATCTCCATCAAAAATCGTATCGGCTGTATCGTGAATAATCTGAGCAATTGTGTTCGGTTCTAATAACTTACCACCAAATTTGATGGCTGCCTCCTGCATCAAAGCGACAACCCCTGCAACGTGGGGGGCGGCCATACTGGTTCCCGCTTTGCCTCCATATTTATTATTGGGTACAGTGCTATTGATGTATGCACCTGGAGCAAAGATTGTATCATCATAAGTGCCTTGTATATCAAGTCTTTGGCTCATAGCCATAAGATGATCTGAATCTGTTGAATAATCGATAGCACCACTTCTCCAACGCCAAGGCCCGCCATCATTTTGCTGCCATACTCCACCGACATTTAGTGTACTGAAAATCCCCGGCGCACCTGTCCCTGGTTTTTGTTCTACAAAATAATTATTTCCAGCCGTTGCAACCACTGTAATATTAGCTTGTTCGAGCTTTTGAATGACATTTTGCCAATATCTCTGTCTTTGTGCCGCCTCAGTTTCACTTTGATAAAATGTCGGGTCGGCATTCCCCAAGGACATATTAACTGCGACGATATTATACTTATCTTTATTGTCTAATATCCAATCAAAAGTGTTGTTGAAAGTATTTTGTCCAAAATTATCTAAGAAATTTATCCCTATCAACCCCACATCAGGCGCAACCCCAATTTCAGGATTGCTAGACCCAATCGTTCCTGCAACATGAGTTCCATGACTGTCTTTATCAAAGGAGAGACTGGGATTAGTCGTTTCTGTAAAATTATTACCACTAACATCAACAAATGCTTTAAAGTTGTCTCTCAAATCGGTATGAGATCCCCATAATCCTGTATCAACAACCACTACGCTTAAGTTACTGCCATCAATGTCACTATAAAGGGGATCGCTGCGTAAACGGTCAATATCGATCAAGTCAAAAGCAGGATTTCCCGTGGAGGGAACTGTCCCCGGATTGGTTAATTGAACGGTAAAAGTCTTCTCAAAAATATTATTATTTTCGTTACTTTCTCCTTGCTGATTATCATAATCAACTTCCAAAGTTAACTTATGGGTTCCTGCTGTTAGTTGACCGAGATTAATATCTTCAAGAAATAAATAAGTATTGGGATCAATGGGGGTATCTCTTGTCCAACTATCAATTTCTACTCCATCTAATAATAAACGGGTTTTATGGGAGACATTACTGGCTGCATTCCCTTGATTAATATAAGACCAATCCACATAAATTGTGTCATCAGTGGTTAATTGATTACTATTAGTATTGGTTCCTGTTGTGGTAGAAATAACCAGTTTATCACCCCAATCATCGGGCTTAAAGGGAGTTAAATCGGGTTGATTATTGCCTGATACAACGGTAAAAGTTGTCTCGAAAACATTATTATTATCGTTGCTTTCTGACTCTTCATTTTCATAATCAACTTCTAATCTTAAGGTATGATTTCCTACACTCAGATCATTAATTTCAAAGTCTGTTACATAGGAATAATAATTAGATAGTAAAGAGCGAGTTCGATCCCAAGTTTCAATTTCTACTCCGTCTAATAATAAACGGGTGGAAAAATTATTACTGGTGGCTGCTTCTCCTTCATTCAGATAAGCCCAATCAATATATAATGTATCTTCAGTGGTGATTTGATTGGCATTTTTATGATTTCCTTTGATAGTAGAAATCACAATTTCTCCGTCCCAGTCTTGGGGTTGATAAGGGGTTAAATCTGATTGTGCCGAACCAATAACCGTGATGGTTTTCTCGAAAAAATTATTACTTTCATCGGTTTCTGTTTCATTATTCCCGAAATCCACCTCTAACCGAATGGTATGATATCCCACAGTTAAGGGTTGAATTTCTATATCTTCTAACCAAGTATAATAATTCGAGAGAAGAGGATTAGTCCGTTGTGAAGTATCGATTAGTTCCCCATCAATTAAAAGACGGGTAGTAATGGAATTTTGGGTATCTCCTTCTCCAAAGTTAGCATAAGCCCAATCAATATAAAGTGTATCTTTATCTGTAATTACAGTAGAATCTGTATAAGTATCTTCAACTGTCGAAACAACGATTTCTCCATCCCAATGTCTCGGTTTATAGGGAGTTAAATCTACATTAACACTATCAGATTCGACGGTAAAATTACGTTCAAAAACGTTGTTAGTTTCAATGGTTTCTGTTTCTTCATTGAGATAATCAACTTCTAATCTTAAAGTATGATTTCCTGCCGTTAAAGGATTAATTTCTATATCATCTATCCAGGTATAAAAATCAGGATCGAGAGGGCTTGTTCTTCTCCAAGTCTCCACGACATCGCCATTGAGTAATAACCGTGTTGTATAACTATTGCTAGTAGCAATTTCTCCTTGGTTAATATAAGCCCAATCTACATAAATAGTATCACTACTGGTAATTTGAGAGGCATCTATATTGGTTCCTTCTACTGTAGAAACAACAATTTTATTACTCCATCCTGTGGGTTGATAGGGAGTTAAATCTGATTGCGCTGCACTTTCAACGGTAAAACTGCGAGAATAAACATTATTACTCTCGCTTTTTTCAGTTTCTTGATTGAGGTAATCTACCTCTAATTCTAAGGTATAGTTTCCGGCCGCTAAAGGCTCAATTTCTATATCTTCATTATAAATATACCAGTTAGGCTGTAGGGGACTAGACCAAACACCACTATAGACAACCTCACCATTTAATAACAAACGGGTGTTAATGATATTACTCGTAGCAATATCCCCTTGGTTAATATAAGCCCCATCTACATAAATAGTATCATTACTGGTAATTTCAGGGGCATCTCTATTAGTTCCTGGCGCTATAGAAACAACAATTTTATCATCCCACTCACTGGGTTTATAGGGAGTTAAATCTGATTTTTCTACATTGATTACTGTGAAGGTACGATCATAAAAATTATTAGTTTCTATTTCTTCTGTTTCTGCATCTAGATAATCTACTTCTAAATCTAAAACATAAGTTCCTGCATTTAAGGGGTCAATTTCTATATCTTCTACCCAAGTATAAAAGTTAGGCTCTAGAGGGTTTGTTCTTGTCCAAGTATCTACCACACTACCGTTAAGTAATAAACGGGTGTTAATGATATTACTCGTAGCAGCATCCCCTTGGTTAATATAAGCCCAATCTACATAAATAGCATCATTACTGGTAATTTCAGGGGCATCTCTATTAGTTCCTGACGCTATAGAAACAACAATTTTATCATCCCAATCTCTGGGTTTGAATGGAGTTAAATCCGATAAGCCACCGATAACAGTAATATTAACTTTATCATAATCCCCTAATTCGGCACGATTGAAGTTATTAGACTCATTTGACTCATCAACATCATTTTCTGCATCCACAATCATGCCAATATAGTAGTTACCACTTGGACCCCAAAAAGAATCACTCCCAGATGGTAAGAATAAATCTACTTCGATATAACCTGTGTCGCTGTCAGCACCCAGTCCATAGATTTCATAGTAGTCCAAAAATTCATCATCCGTAGTGATCTCATCATCAGCAGACAAATAAAAGTCCACTAAAAACGGTTCTGTTGTAGTTCCACCAATGTTATCAACTTGAAACCGAACAGTAAAATCATCTCCTGTGGTTAAAGGTTCTGATCTAACATCGAAAATTCTTCCTAATAAGTCAGCTTTCATCTCTCTACCTTCCCGTGTACATAAAGCCGTTTTCTTATAATTAACATTATAAAACGCAAAATAGATTGCCAAAGACTTATGATTGAGTATATTTACTTTTCGTCAAAAATATATCTTTTTAACAACTTCCTCAGTATCCTAACTTTTCAAAACTAGGGGCAACTCTTTACAAAAAGTTACGTCACAGCTATAGTGTCTCTACTTGACCTCTTTTTCTCTGAGAGTCAGTGCTGTTCATAGGAAAACACTATGAAAATATTAATTACCGGTGCATCTGGGTTTCTGGGGACTAACTTATGTTCACAACTGGAAACCCAAGGTCACGACATCATCAAATTAAACTCTAAAAACTGCGATCTGACTCAATCAGACTCGTTATTAAACTTTAATAATGTTAGCTACGATCAAATCTATCATTTAGCGGCCTGGACCCAAGCAGGGGACTTTTGTTTGTATCATCCAGGGGAACAATGGATCATCAATCAACAGATGAATACTCATGTCTTGACTTGGTGGCAAAAGCATCAACCCCAGGCTAAATTTATTTGTATGGGAACAAGTTGTGCCTATGATCCCGACTTAGCTTTAGTGGAAGATAATTATCTAACAGGGATGCCTATTAGTAGTCTATTTACTTATGCGATGACCAAAAGAATGCTCTATGCAGGACTTTTGGCTTTAAATAAGCAATATGGTCTCAAGTATCTTTGCTTGGTTCCTTCAACCCTTTACGGCACAGGATATCATACCGATGGACGACAGATGCACTTCATCTTCGATCTCATCCGTAAGATTATTCGCGGTAAACTGTACGATGAACCCGTTATCCTATGGGGAGATGGCTACCAGTCACGGGAGCTTGTCTTTGTGGAAGATTTTGCTAAAATTGCTATGGAATTAGCCCAAACCGTTGATAATGATTTGATTAACATCGGTGCAGGGGAAGAGTTTACCATTCGTCACTTTGCTAAACTGATTTGCGAGGGAGTGGGATACGACTTCAACAAAATTCAGTTTGACACCTCCCGTTATGTCGGTGCTAAGTCTAAGTGCTTAATTGTTGACAAACTTAAGCAATCTTTACCCAATTTTGGCTTAACTCCATTAGAATTAGGATTAACGAAAACAATTGACTGGTTTTGGCAGGAACAGGAAAAACTTGTACCTGCTCATTAACTAATATGTGAGGAAGGAACGGTGAACTATTGGATTCAACACAGGCTAAAATGCCTAGAGGAAGCGTTTAACCCTAAATACTGTCGCTCTTTGGAGCAAACTACCGGTATTGTGGCCAGACAGTTTAAACAAGGGAATAAACTGTTAATCTGTGGTAATGGTGGATCTGCTGCTGATGCGCAACACATTGCTGCTGAGTTTGTGGGAAGGTTTCAACTCCATCGTAAGGGTTTACCTGCGATCGCTTTGGGGACAAACCCGGCTACATTAACAGCATGGTCGAATGATTACGAGTATGAGACAGTTTTTGCCCGTCAGGTAGAAGCTTTTGCCCAACCAGGAGACATTCTCTGGGGTATTTCTACTTCTGGAAAGTCAACTAATGTTATCCGCGCGATGGAAATGGCCAAGGAGTTAGGGTTGATCACCATCGGTATGTCTGGTAATAATGGGGGAATGCTTAAGGATCTCACAGATTATCCTTTATTTGTCTCTCAATATCATACTCCTTATATTCAAGAAATCCATCTAATATCTTATCATCGTATTTGTGAACAGGTGGAAGCACAGCTATTTGCTAAAGCTGGTTTAGAAGCACAGATCGCTGTCTAATAATAGTAACTATGACAACAACTCTTACCCCTTATACGCAACTCCAAAAGGCTCTATTTTTGGATAGAGATGGGGTTGTTATTAAGTATGTTCCTTATTTGAGTAAAGTTGAACAAGTTGAGCTTCCTCTGGGTGCAGGGGAAGCTTTAAAACAATGGCAAGATGCTGGTTATTTATTAATTTTAATTACTAATCAAGCAGGGGTGGGAAGGGGTTACTATACTTTAGAAGATGTGGAAAAGGTACACAAGTATATTATTGATGAGTATGGAAAGTTTGGGGTAAAATTTACTGACATTTTTATCTGTCCCCATCATCCTCAAGATAACTGTTTGTGTCGTAAACCTGCTCCAAAAATGTTAATTGATGCTTCTAAAAAACATAGTGTTTCTCTCTCTCAATCTTTTTTTGTAGGAGATGCTCCTAGTGATGTACAATGTGCTATTAATGCTGAATGTCAACCTGTTTTAGTGTTAACTGGAAGAGGAAAAGAAACCTTAGAAAATATTACTCAATATCCTCGTAAAGTAGAAGTTTTTGACAGTTTACAAGATACAGTTAAACTAATCAATATGTAGAGACTTTTCATGAAACGTCTCTACAGTCGTTAGATATCAGATTTAATTTTTAATATGAATCAAGATGAGGGAAAGCAGTTATCACCTATATTTGTATCATTAATCCCTAATTTAATGGAAGGTGAGGGACATATTATCCCTTATCATAAAGCGGTTAATGAAGCAATTAAAAAGTTAGGATGGCAACATAAAGTTATTGTTCCTATTGATAATAAGGTTTATAACTTACCGACTGGTTGGGATGAAGGTTTAACCAATAATAATTTAGAAAAAGAAGGTAATTTACTTATTAAAGTTTTTAGGATCAATGAAAGTATAAAATTAGCTCGAACTATTGCTAACTATTTAAACCATGAAGTTATTAATAATTCAAATAATTCTATTATTTTCTTAGAAAGATTTATTCATTTACAATTATTTGCTTTATATCTTGCTTTATTATGGGTTCCTACTGATAATTTATCCGTTTGGTTATTATATCGCTTAGATACTCATAAAGATAATACTCGTGGGATTTATAAGTTACTGAATTTTTTAATTAAAAAGAGGATAAAAACAGGAAGATTTAAACTTTTAACGGATAGCGATCGCTTGAGTAAATCTTTATCAAACTACTTTGAAACATCGGTCACCGTTATGCCTATTCCTCATACAG
>JBFRWO010000164.1:0-8959 GCA_051439625.1 Crocosphaera sp.
GAACGGTGGAAATGCACCGTGCGTCTATTGGGGATATTGTTAAACGAGGAAAGGATATTGGGATTAGGGTATCGGGGAAACGTTCACGACGCATTGTACCGTTGACCCCTGATTTGGCGAAGCTGCTGAATAAGTACCTTAATGCGAGGAAACGGTCAGGGGAGGTGTTAAATGTTGATACCCCTTTGTTTATTGCTTTAGATAAAAGGACATACAGAGGGCGGTTAAGTCGTCGTTCCATTCAACGAGTGATTGATAAGTATTTACGAGCAGCAGGGTTAAAGGAGCAGCCGAAACAGAAGAAGGGGAAAAAATCAGCATCTAATCAGTCTCATCAAGCGTCTATGGGTAATGGGGAGGCAAAACAATCGTATCGCGTGCAAAATCAGGAGCATCAATCGTCTAATGGGGAAAAACAACACTCTTCACAATCCGCTTCGGCTAAGTCAAATAAGTTTCAACAACCACAGCGACAGTTGAGCGCACATTCTCTGAGGCATACAGCAGGGACATTGGCTATTAGGGCAGGGTCGGATTTAAGGCAGGTGCAGGATTTATTAGGTCATGCTGATCCTAGAACCACTGCTTTGTATGCTCATGTGGCTGATCGGTGGCGTAATAATCCTGCTTTGAGGTTGGGGGTAAAGGTTCCTCTTTGACTGGGAGAGGAGACGAAACGACGAGCAGGTTATTACCTCTGTCCTCTTAGCCCTTGTTTAACCTAAAAGTCTTTGAGTAAGCCTCTCATAAAAGTCGATTCGCTTAAAATAATCATTATGAGCAGTGAAAATACCACCAGGTGATTCATAGAAAAAGTCCTCTACATCTTCAAATACGGGCTCAAATGCAAAACCAAGAATATCTTGTGGATCAAAAACGTTGAGCCACTTACCAACTTTGGAAGGTTTTGGCAGCAATGTTTCTTCTGGATATGTTGACATCTCACCATAATCTTGTACGGTGAATAATTTAAGTTGCCGAAAAAGTGATGCTTGACAACCAACTGTAACCAGAATGTCAACTTCAAGCTCGGGCTCAAAATAGGTTAATATATCGTAGAGAATATTTCCACCCATACTATGACCCACCACAATGAGTTTTTCTTGCTTATTAACAGATATTTCATATGCTTCTATTAGCACAGATTTTATTGTATTTATGATAGCTCCTGGAGATAATTTTGTTCCGCGATTAGTCTGGTAATACAACGCATCCCCAAAAAACTCTATAGCTCTTTGAGTTAAGGAAGGTCTTAACAAACCTAGAATCATATTATCAGGAACATTTTTAGTTTTAGAAATAAATTCAAGTGCTGATGTTTTGACGGCATTTAATACTTGTTCTTGTTTGCCGAAACTTGGAGATGAGGTAGATTCTCCTATATTCCATTTTTTGAGTGCCTCTATCAAAAGATCAATTAACTCCTCATCATCAATGGCTTGGTTTATAAAATCAGGTTTTGGATCTTTTTGTGCATTTTTACTAGCAGTTATTCCAGCATCAATTAATGAAAAAAGAAGAGCTTGATTATTTTGTACTTCAGGAAGACGCTCTGCATCCATCCATAAAAGGTCGATAAAATTAGGAAAAGAGTTTTTAGCTAAAGTCAAAAGTTTTTGTTCATTGTTGGTATTATCTGGAATAGCAACTATATTATTCTTTTGGCCAAATTCTGGTGCATTAGGAAATGGAGGAGGGATGATCGGGTTTGGTCTGGGTATTTCAGGAACATCATTTCCCCACATGGGATTAAAAATTTGAGCACTTGAATTATTGAGAACTCGCTTCAAAACAGTTTGTCGAAATTTGGCATCTCTTCGAGCAAGATTGTCCCAATATTCATCATTGGTTTCGCGTACACTAACTCCATGAACAAAAATTAAGGGCATAAAATGATCTCCAAAATACTAGAATACCTGGCGTGGGGACAAACTATGCTGAAAGTTAGGCAGGGCAAGCTTTTAAGCCGGTAGAGTTCCGAAAAGATGGGATAGCATTGTCTGCGATCGCTAACGAAAGAATCAGCGTTTTAGCTATGGAAAACTTGAAAAATCGTTGATTTCCCCCTTAATCTTTTCTCAACTGAGTCCCCGAAAAGCTTGCCCTGCCAGGGATTGATGATTTTTGTCCCCAAGCCAGCTAGAATACCATAGTATCCTAAAATAGGTTAAACTTGACTTATATGTTTATTCTCACCACCCAGTCTCCATCCCTTAGTTTATATCTAGTCTTGCTGATTTTCGGACAAGTCTAATGGGGAAAGAACCAGTAATGGTGCAGTTCATTTTTGAATTGGCAAATGTTTATTATGATTAAGTTGCTTAGTATATGATTATTGTAAAAGATAATACTCCAAAGGGTATTAGAGCTCTCGTTATAGGAGCTGGAAGATATCCCAAAGCTCAACCTTACGATTTGTATGATCTTGGAAGTGCAACTTTGTCAGCTTTGGCATTTGCACAGTGGCTTAAGGAGCATCTTAGGTATCCTAATTTAAAATTAAAATACCTCAATCTAGTTGTGTCCAAAGCTAATCTCTCTAATAATGTCAATCATGTTAATAGAGAGACAAAACAAAATTATGAAGGAGAACTAATCAATTACAAAAGATATTTTTCTCAAGTAAATTCGAGTTGGGACTTTGAATCTACTAATTTAGAGCTAATCAAGTCTGCTGTTAAGGAATGGAAGAATCAGTGCAATCTCAGCAAAGACGAAGTTGGTTTTTTTTATTTCTGCGGTCACGGTATAGAATTTGAGGGGAAAATGGGACTAATTGCAGAAAACTTTGATGGCCAGAATGACGATATCAGTGGAGGAAGTTTTGACTTGCGTGCTCTACACTCAGCTAGCTCCAAATTTAAAGCATCTAATAAATACTTTTTTATCGATTCTTGTCGCACTACACCTAACAAGCTTATAGGCACAGACCCTGATAAATTTTCCCCTAGTGTGATACTTCTTACTCCGAACAAAAAATACAAAAAATACTCAAATTTTCAAGGAGATGCGCCGCTTTATCTTTCTACACAAGAGAATGAACCATCTTTTGGGGATCATGATAAGGTTTCTCAGTTCACAAATGCGTTAATTATTTCACTAAATGGAGCTGGAGCAGAGCAGGCAGGATCAAACTCACTCTATAAAAACAGATGGATTATTACTAGCCAAACTCTCCTGAAAGGTATTCAAGAAGTATTGGAATTTATGCATAAATATGTGCCGCACAATAGTGAACTACAAAGGCCGGATACAGGGGATAGCCCTGTAACAGGTACAATACTTCATATTCCTGAAACAGAAGTAAAGATACCCATCAGGTTAAATTGGCCAAAAACATGGACGGAATTTTATTTGCATTTTCATCAATCACGACCGCCAATATATGAATGGAAAGAAACATCCAAATATCAGCAAGCTCCCTTAATTGATTCTGGTAAAGCTATTCCTGATCCTATCGTATTAGTAAGTTTCTCTCAGCATAATCAGCCAGATAAGGCAATAGAAATGGGTAATTGGGATTATTTATGTCCCCCAGTGTATGAGAAAGACTTATGCAACAATCAAAGATAAGAGTGTAGATATGTATACAGAAAATAATAGCAAAGTTAATATCAAATGGATTGCTCCACATTTGAAACGTGGTTCAACCGCGGCGATTTCAGCAAGAATAGTAACGCTCTATGGAATTGAAAAATTGCTTCTTTTAGCAAATCAGTCAGTCACATATCTCGCAAAATATTCTGGTCCATATCGTTTAGAGGGAAAGTTACCATCTGGCAAGTCAATCAAAAAAAATTTTTTAGTATCTGATTCTGAAACTACTAAAGAAATATCGCTTATAGATGACCAGGAAACTGAACGTGATATTATTTCATGGCATCGGATGCTGGGAAATTATGAATTAAACCAGACACCTGAGATCAATACAACAATTAGCAGGGATGATTTATCCTCTGATGAATGGTTTAAAAAACTGTGGATTCGGCTATGGACTTTCGAGTCCACAAAAAAAAGGCCATGGGTATCTCACGAAATTACGAACTCAGTACAACTAATCAAAGCCTTAGATAAAAATGCAGTAATCATAAATCTACTAGAGATACCATCAAATCTTCCCTGTTATCTTGAATTTAAGTATCAAGGAGATCGGTCTAGACTCGCGGCTATTCCTCCAGTTACAAAACCACAAGCCATATTTACTCCATCTTTGAACTTAACTACAAAAAAATTTGAAGGCGAGATTTCTTTAAAGATTACTTCCCAGGAGCCTCACGATGATATCGCACAGATTGCCCTCTCCTA
Organism: Crocosphaera sp.; assembly: GCA_051439625.1. Taxonomy (GTDB): domain Bacteria; phylum Cyanobacteriota; class Cyanobacteriia; order Cyanobacteriales; family Microcystaceae; genus Crocosphaera. The sequence goes on from JBFRWO010000164.1 coordinate 4,306, forward strand.
TCTCAATCAAGGTTATTTACAAGAAGTTGAAGAACTCAGTAAGGAAATGCTAAATTCTTCTAGGGATCTAAGCTCGGATCCTTTTAGGAATGCGGTTATATGTTATTCTTCTCTTAAGACAGGAAAAAATCTCAAGTCAGTTGCCAAAATAGCGAATGATTTTTACAATAGCGTTAGTTGGTTACCTGACAGTGCAATTATCTATGCATGGCACTTGATGAATTTGGAACCAGAGCCATCTGAAGAATCTCATTATCGAAAAATCAATAAAGCTATCTTACAAGCAGCTCGACGTGGAGTTCCATTATTCTCAATAGGTTTACGTTTTTTGTTTGAGAAAATCCGTCAAATGGAGATAGAGCTGGAGTCCAATTCTCAACAAAAGAAGGAATTATCGAGCATTACTAGAAACTTATCAGGAAATTTTTTAGATAGTGATAAAGACAATCCTATGACTACCTTCACCATAGTTCAATCTTGGAATGCAACTACTAAAAGTAATCCTACACAAAATAATTGTGTTTTTTTAAGTAAACTTAAAACCAATTTAAATCAGCAAGTACAGAATACAGAAATAACACAAGCCCACAAACGAAAACAAACTGTTAAACTAAAAGGTAACTCGATAACCTTAGAACTTACTGAACCTTACGCTCAGGCTTTAATGTCTCTAGCTCAGTCTCATGGCCTGACGGAACAGTTTGGCGATAGTTTTCGCGCCTTGGAAAGTTTAATCGAACAATCCCAGGATTTACGTGATTTTGTAATGAATCCGACAATTAATCCAGAATCGAAGAAGTCAGTGCTACGCCAGGTAATGGGCGATGATACTAACCCTTACTTGATAAATTTTTTAATGCTGCTCATAGATAATAGACGGATTGTATTTTTAGAACAAGTTGTTAGTCAATATCTAGAATTGCTAAGAAATTTAAATCAAACAGTTCTAGCTGAGGTGACTACGGTTTGTGAACTCAGCGAGAGACAAACTCAAGCAATTATTGACCAAGTAAAATCAATAACTGATGCTCAGGATGTCGAAATTAAGACCAGCATTGACCCCGATATTATTGGTGGTGTAATTATTAAAGTTGGCTCTAAGGTATTTGATACAAGTCTGCGAGGGCAACTGCATCGCATGAGGCTCAGGTTATTGAATGCTACAACAGACGAAAAAACGGGGCCGAAGACTCCAGATCTGGCGGTAAGGTGATTTCCGACTAAAAAAAGCTAAGCGTTTAGATGTTTGAATGCTTAAAAGTTTAAATAGCTAGATGTGTAATTAAGCCTCAAGGTGGATTTAGGTACGGAAAATTAGAGTTAAGGAAAGGCAATGATTGTTTTGACCGATTGATTTTTCTACCACACTGTTTATCATGGGGGTATTTAGGAGTATTCCTAGTATTTTTAAATGTCTAATTCCCTAACCAGTTCAGAATATAATGTTGTGTCTCCCGAAGATTTTGACCCGCCTCTCAAGAGAAAGGAGGCGAGTGTACCCGGTTATTGGACTCTTGACGAATTAGCAAAAGAGATAGGGGTTTCAGTCAGAAAAATCCGTTATGACATAACTGGTTATCCAGAACAAAAGATCAAACCTAATCTAAAAGCCTATAAAGCTGGACGACTTTTTCTAGTTCCAGATGTGGCCGCTCTCGAATACATACAACGAAATCAGAAACGTAAGAAATCTTAACTAAAAAGTTGGTCATTATATTTCCTTTTCAGGAAAGTTAGTATTAAAATAAATATTGGTACATGAAAAACCCAGCTAATGATACTACCTACTAACTGGGCTTTTCATATCTTGCAAAAATTCACAAATTCACTAATGATCCTACCTCATCTTGGGCGGAACAGACAAGTGCGCCCAAAAATTTTGCTGCGTGGCATTCCTCTACAACGACCAGGGGGAGTAGCCTAGCATGACTTGGAAAAGATTTACCCGTCGAGATGTTTGCCCCGTCTGTAATGGAGAACGCCATGACTGTCGGCAAAACCTAGAAACCAACCTCATCCACTGTCGAAGCCTTGAGGCTAACCCCCTAGACTACATTTATCGTGGCCAGGATACATGGGGTTTTAACCTGTGGGCCTATAAACCTGACGCAGAAGAGTGGACAGATCAACGTCGTCAAGAATGGCAACTTGAACAACAACGGAAACGGGCATTAAAAGAGCAACAGGAACGAGAACAGCTTAAAAAGCTACTCCCCATCAAAGAACGGGATCAAGTCATCAGAGCCATTCTTGAGCAACTTACCCTATCCGATGCCCACCGCCAACGATTAAAAGCTAGAGGGTTAACGGATTTACAGATCGAGTTCGCAGGTTATCGTAGCGTCAAACAATGGCAAAAATTAACCACCCCCGTCAAGAATCGCCTCTCAGGGGTCAATATTAGAGGCGATAAGCTCAATAACTTCACCAATGGTATCCTGATACCCATTGCCAACGAAGACGGCTTATATACCGCATTACGGGTCAATAACCTAGAAGCTGCCACCAATGGCCATGGAAAATATTATTGGTTATCCAGTGCCAAACGTGGAATCAAGGTGAGGCTCCCCAATGGAGAGCTACCAATCACCGTTTATTTCCCCGATAAGCCCTCTCAAACCAATCAAATAGGTCTTTGTGAAGGATTAGAATATAAACCCCTTCTAGCAGCCAAAAACTTAGGGATTCCCGTCATCGGTTTTCCCGGTTCCAATTTTTCTATTAGTCCCAAAACCCTCAAAGCATTAATTAAAAAAATATGGACGGAATGGATATGTACGAACTCATCGACGACATCAAAGGGCAGATCGAACTCTTTGAATATTACGAACACGGAAATTTTGAGTACAGCAACCGTGAGTGCCGATGGGAACCCAAACATTTACTCGCACTCTGGGAAACAGAAATTAGATGGCACTATCCAAATGGTCGAGCCACTCAAATCATTGGAGGACTGTGGTTCGAGCGAAAAGAATTATACCGAGCAATGCTCAATCATCCTGATTGCTGATGCGGGAGTAGCAGTTAATCCACAAATTTCAAATAGCCATATTTCAACCATGAAAATGATTGATGGTTGGGGATATGATATTAAATTAGCCGATTGGGGTCAATTAAACGACAAAAAAAACGGGTTAGATATTGATGAAATTGACCCCACTCAAACTAACATTAATTTAATTGATATCAAGGAATTCGGAGAAATAGCAGAGAAAGAACAATATAAAATCAAAACCCGTCTCGCTTGGCAAGAATCAAAACGATTCACACCCACCGCCATCATTGAGGATGATAGCCAATACTTAAACTTACCAACGCCTAAAGATAATAGTATGGTTTTCATCAATGCTGGACTAGGAACGGGAAAAACCACCAACTTAATTAAATGGCTTAATGGCGATTGGAAAGACTATGGAGCCATTAGTTTAGGCTATCGTAATACCTTGTTAATTCAGTTTTGTAAAAAAGCAGGATTCACCCATATTCATGAAGGGGATAGTCATTTTTATATCAAAGATTCTCAAGGGAGAGTCGCAGCCTGCATTAATTCTTATTTCCGATTTCAACCTGAAGACTTCGAGGATAAAATCTTAATCCTAGATGAAGTCGTCTCAATCATCAAACACCTCTTATTTAGTAACACCATCTCTAATCGAGGTGAAGCCATTACCCTATTTTTTGAAGCCATTAAAAAAGCTAGAGTTGTTGTTAATATGGATGGCAATCTAACCGACATTTACTGTGATTTCTTAACCAAGATTGACCCAAGTAAAGCCATACAGAAAATCAAGAAAATCGATAAAAATAAAAAGCCTGAGTTAATCTTACTAGAAGGAACCATTAAAAACGAAAGGATTAGAAAGCGTGACCACTCCCCTTGGTTATACGACCTATTAAATACCCTGGAAATGATTGCCTGTGTTGCCAGTGATTCTCAAATATTATTAGAGTCATTAGATGAAATTGTCCAAGAGAATAACGCCAAAACTCTGAGGGTAGATAGTAAGACAATTAATCAAAAAGAAGTCAAAAAGTTTCTGGAAAATCCTATTGAGTGGTTAAAGAGAAATCCTATAGATTATCTATTCATAAGCCCTTCCTGTGAAAGTGGATTAGATATACCTTTAACCGACTACTTTACTCATTTCTTCGGCTTTTTCTTTGGGAAATTAGACCCGGATTCAATCAGTCAAATTATAGGTAGAATAAGAGATGCAGAACTTACCCGATATCTTTGGGTTGCTCCCTTTGTTAAACAAGATAATCCTGATTCAATTAACAGTTCTTTGGTAGAAAGTGTCAAATATCATTATAACCAAAGAATCACAAGAGACATTCATGGGGTGCTATCAGGTGAGGTGAATTCAGAGGCGATTATTTCTGAATTGTTATCAATCATGAAAGAAGCTCAAAACGCCCTGGAAACTGATATAAGCCAAAAGCTACAAGCTGCTAACAACTACGAGAAAGCTAATCTGAGAGACTGTACTTATTGGCTATTGGAACAACAGGGATATGATGTTAGTAACCGAGTCGCCCATGACTATAACGCTGCTTTATTTGATGATACTAAAAATCAGGTATCCTCAGAAAAAAAAGAAGTCAAACACCAAAATTGTCGGGATATTATTAACAGTTCTGACAAATATATTGG
>JBFRWO010000165.1:0-15830 GCA_051439625.1 Crocosphaera sp.
AAATTGTTATTAAACGTAATCCTGACCTTAAAGGTAGAAATGGTCAGTGGTGTATTATCGAAGAAGTGTTAAACTTTTCCTGTTTAGTGAAAACTTGGGATGGCATTATTCAAGTAAAAATTGAAAATTTAAAAGATGTTTATTACTCATCTCAACAACAACAAGAAATTAGAAAAATAAGCGATCGCCTGGCTCAGATACCCCAAAATCAACTAGAAGATTCAGTTAGACAATTTTTAGAATCATTAGGAAAAATTGATCGTCCCTTTTTAACCACTTTAGAAGATAAAATTTTGACATTAATAGAAACAGGAAGTTAAATGGTAACTGGTAACTGGTCACTGTTCACTGATAATGGTAAAATTAGTGAGGAAAAATCGTGAGTAACCATCGATACGACTTGGTTACTGTCATGAGCGATATCTAGAAAATTTTATGACTGTTACCTCCTTTCAACCTCAACCCGGTTTAGCTTCCCGTATGATCAATGGGATATTATCCATCAAACCCCTAGCCAAACTTGCAAAACATCAGGCCCGTAATATGATTATTAATCGGGCCGAAAAAATTGGGGTTCCCTGGCGCGATAATGTACGTCAACTTAGCCAACACAACTGGCAAGAAGAACTAGCTAATGTTGAAAATCCTAACTTAGTTTATCCTGATTATTATGTTTGCTCTTTTCATGGTTATGATACCGGTAATTTAAGTTGGGAATCTGCTTTAGAAGTCGAATCAGCAGCTTATTCCTTTCATGCTAGTATTTGGCCAGATGCTGGAGTCAAGGGTGATACCCGTTTACGAGACAATTATCACTCCATTCTTAAACAACAATTATCCTTAAACCCCCAAACTATTTTAGACATCGGTTGTAGTGTCGGGATGAGTACCTTTCCCCTACAAGAAATGTACCCCAACGCTAAATTAACCGGATTAGATTTATCAGCTTATCATTTAGCCGTTGCCCATTATCGCAGTCAACAACGCAACCTTGACATTGACTGGGTACACGCAGCAGCAGAAGAAACTAACTTACCTTCAGCATCCTTTGATTTAGTTTCCACCTTTTTGTTGTACCACGAACTACCCAAAACCGCAGCGATCGCAATTTTTAAAGAGGCCCGTCGTCTGCTTAAACCCGGGGGATATTTCACCATGATGGACATGAACCCTCGCGCCGAAGCTTTTCAAAAAATGCCTCCTTATGTCTTAACCCTACTCAAAAGTACGGAACCCTATCTAGATCAATATTTTGCCCTGGATGTAGAAACAGCGTTAACCCAAGCAGGGTTTGAAACACCGACAATAACCCCTGTTAGTCCCCGTCATCGGGCGATCGTTGCTAAGGTGAATTAAGGTGAAAATTTTTGTAGGGGTCAACGGCCGTTATAAAACAGTAAACACCAAATGTCTAGTTTATTTGAAAAAAAATCAGAGAAGATAACGCTTCTCTGACTTCGGCTATATTATCGCTTAAATCACTATCTCGTTAGGGATTTAGCGTTTTCTATTCTTAGGTAAGAAGGCCATGGGGTCTTGTGGGCCTCTGCCTTTAGGACGAATTTCGTAGTGAAGGTGGGGACCAGTGCTTCTACCTGTGTTACCCATTTCGGCAATTTTTTGACCTTGTTCTACTTTCTGACCACGACGCACTAAATGACGGCTATTGTGACCGTATAAGGTTACACTGCCATCGGGGTGACGAATTTTAAGAAATTTGCCGTAACCGCGAGCATCCCAACCTACGGTGATAACTTCTCCAGGAGCCGAAGACACAATAGGAGTTCCCACAGGAGCCGCAATATCAATACCCCTGTGCATTCTGCCCCAACGAGGACCGTACCCAGAGGTTATAACCCCTTTAGTCGGCCAAATATGTCCAGTAAATCTCATGGGAGCATCGGGAAGATAATCATCCGGGTTGGAGATACCAGGGAGTTTTGGACCCACAGTTGTTCCAATAGGAATTTCAAAGGGGTTGTTGAATAGAGAAGGTTTACCGGGAGCAGCACTGAATGTTTTTACATTATTCGTCAGTGTCTCTTTTTCTTCTGGTTGCTTGAGGGGTTGACTGATATCAGTAACAGCTTTTCCTTCTGGCTGCTTGAGGGGTTGACTGACATCAATAACAGCTTTTTCTTCTCTGACAATGTTTACTTCTTCGGTTTTCAATTCTGCTAAGCTATGTTGCAGATGCTTGCGGGTTAGTTTGAGGTGATCAAGGGACGTGTTGACAGATTTTGTGCCAACACTTTTATTTTGGCTGCTAGTCCCTGGAGAGCTTTTTGGGGTGATTTTTTGAGATGAATCCTTATCAGAAGGAATTTTTATGGTTTCTCCTGTATCTAGCTTGGCTGTAATTCTTAGATTATTAATAGCGGCTATGGCTTCTGGTTTGACTTGATAGTTGTAAGCCAGTTTGGCAATAGTATCCCCTTCTTCTACTTTATGCTTCAGGGCTAAAGGAGACAGTTGACTCTCCTCGTTGCGCAGATCAGAAACATTAGGAAGATTGCTAATAGCTGTATTACCCGTCACAGAATTAGCTGCGATCGCTGCTTTGTCTTGGCTCAATAATATACCGCTTACGCCCATAGAAATAGCTAGGCCGATCATTGCTGCTGAGCGACGAACCCGACTTTTCTCACTCTTAGCTAGTTTATTTTGAGAGATTTCTGAAGAAGATATTGCTTCTAGTTTGGTGTGATCTGCCAAACTAGAAGGGATGTTTTGATTGAATAACCTTTGAGGATAATACTTCCCCAGACGAATCATATTTAACACAATCTGTACCTCGCAGACGATTAGGAACATGGATCAACTTATCGGCGGGCATTCTGACTAAGAGATTTGTTCAAGACTAATCTCATCACAGTTGCGGGACAGTGACGGATTTACACCGCTCTTTCCCCGTTCCCTCTAATGGCTGACCTCCATTAGAACCGAAGACCCTAAGTTTTTTTTTAACGACTGTTTCGAGGTCTTGGATTGTTCCCGTGGCTCGTTCTAACAGATGAAAAAAGTGTTCAATTTAAAAGCTTTTATCCCCCAGATCAGAAAGAGAACCGACGACTTTCCGTGTTTCGTCTCGGTTCTCTTGTCTGGTTCGCTCCTCACACTACATATAAATATATAGCAAGGTTTATCTTTTGTCATTTTACTTAAGATTTATTTTGGATTTGTCAATTTTTTTTACAGTCTGTTACAAAGCGGTTCTTCTCTCTGTGATAACCATAAACCTTGCAGCAAAATATGGGTAATAGCAACTAAACCAAGTCTTGCTTGGGATAATTGGGGTTTAGATCGGCTTATTTCTCCAAAAATGCGACAGTAACGTTCAAAGTTGAGAAAAGACTCACTTAATTTTAGTGCTAATTTGATTTCCTTAACTTTTGAATCATTGACTAAACGATCTACTATGGTGATAATTTGAGAAATTAGCGATCGCTCAATTTCGTTTAATTCTAAGTTAACAAAAGGAATGGGACTAGGGGTTAACAATGACCATGTATAAGGGGGAAATTGCTGATTTTTTAGTTGTATCAGTCCTTCTTGTTCTCCTAGTCGTAGTAAAGCACAACAACGAGCATAGGTGTATTGAATGATCCAGGAATTATCCTCGTTTTTTGATTTTGAGGGAGAATTTTTCTGAGGATAAGAAAAGTTTGCCCAAGATTGTAACCAACATGATAAACTGCGATCGCATAATGTAAAGTCTAACCAACCCTGATCAAGGAGTTTGACGGTAAAGTTTAAGCATAAGTCTGGTTGTGTTGTTAAAGGTTGTCTGAGGGTATTAAAAATAGTTTCTGCAACAGTGAAGGGAGAATCAGGGGATAATTGAAAGGCGATCGCACAACGATAGGTGATAGATTTAATTGTAGGTAAACGAAACAAAGAAATAGGGGTTTCCTTTGATGCAAGAGTAGGAAACTTCAATATATCTAAACTCGTTAACTCAGTTAAGAGAAACTCTTGTAATTGTTGTTGCACTGAAATCATTTTGAGTAGTTCATTTTAACTCATTCAATTATATTTTTTCATCCCTTGACTAAAAATACAGAAAATTTAAGGTTATAATTGTAATAATACTTTATATTACGTTATACAAATTAACATAATCCCTTATGGGAGAGTTATAAAACCATGCAAATAAATGAGATCAAAACGTTTCTTGATAGTGCCGATCCTCAAAATCGGATCAAAGCTATAGTAGAGTTAAGGAATTACCCTGCGAATGTGGTTGTACCCTTGCTGAAAAAAAGAATATATGACAAGGAGTTTGTGATTCGTTCCTATGTGGCTATGGGTTTGGGGTATAAAATGACTGATGAGGGTTTTGACATCCTGCTCAATTTGATTGATAATGATGCAGACCCCAATGTTAAAGCGGAAGCGGCTAATTCTTTATCTAAATACGGAGAGAAATCAATTCCCCATTTAGTGAAACTGTTTAGAAAGGAATCTCATTGGTTACTGAGACAAAGTGTCTTTGCGGCTTTAGCGGAAATGGCTTCTCCAGATGTCTTTCTCAAGCTTTCTTTATGGGGACTGGAAGGGGATGATCTAACGGTCAAATTAGCTTCAATCTCTTATCTGAAAAACTTAAAGGGGACTTCACTGGAACCAGAAGCAATTAATGTACTGCTTAGACTATGCAGCAGCGACATAGTAGCCATTAGAAAGCAGGTTGCTAGGGTTTTGGGGTATTTTAACACTCCTGAAGCTAAAGCTGCATTGGTGCAATTACGAGAGGATGAGGATCATCGAGTTGTAGGCGCAACTTTGGAAGCTTTGCTTTAATATTCGGCATTGTATCATGTTTGGGGTTTAATCGCAAATCCCTTCCCTACTTTATATATTGTTTATGTTGCTGAAATTAAACAATTATACTTCTTTCATTGATAAACTAACCCGTTTTAATTTTTCATCTATTTCTAATACTTTAACTTTGACAACTTCTCCAACTTTGACAACTTCTTTGGGATCATTAACAAAATAATTAGCAAGTTGAGAGATATGAATTAACCCGTCTTGATGTACTCCAATATCAATGAATGCACCAAAGTTTACTACATTAGTAATAACACCTTCTAGGATCATTCCTTCGGTTAAATCACTAATTTCTGTTACCCCTTCTTTGAAGGTTGCATACTTAAATTCTTCTCTAGGATCTCGTCCTGGTTTTTCTAATTCTGCGATAACATCTTCTAAGGTTGGTAAACCAATGGTATCGGTTACAAAGGTGTTTAAATCTAAAGATTGTAAACGAGAACTGATGTTATTTAGATCAGATAAAGAAACTCCTAATTGTTTGATAATTGTTTCTACAACTCGATAACTTTCAGGATGAACTGCGGTATTATCTAAGGGATTTTTTCCGCCTCTAATTCTTAAGAAACCTGCTGCTTGTTCATAAGCTTTAGGACCTAGTTTGGAAACTTTTAACAGTTCTTTTCTGTTTTTAAAAATGCCATTTTTATCACGATAACTAACAATATTGTTAGCAATAGCTGGTGTAATTCCTGACACAAAAGTTAATAGTTGTTTAGATGCAGTATTGAGATCAACTCCCACATAATTAACACAACTTTCTACTGTTTCTTCTAGATTCTTTTTTAATAGTTTTTGCTCCACATCGTGTTGATATTGTCCCACACCAATAGATTTAGGATCAATTTTCACTAATTCTGCTAAGGGATCTTGTAATCTTCTCCCAATACTAATGGCACCTCTGACGGTAATATCTAAGTTTGGAAACTCTTCTCTTGCAAGATCACTTGCTGAATAAATAGATGCACCTGACTCATTTACAATCACTTTTATGGGTTTATTTTCTAATGGTTTAATTACTTCGCCAACAAATTGATCTGTTTCCCGAGAAGCGGTCCCATTTCCAATAGCTATTAATTCTATTTTATGTTTTTTTATTAAATTTATTAAGCTATTTTTGGCTTCTTTTTGTTTACTTTCTCCACTATGAGGAAAGATAGCTTGATACTCTAAAAATTGTCCTGTTTCTGATAAAATAGCGACTTTACAACCTGTCCGAAAACCTGGATCAATAGCTAAAGTTGGTTGCATTCCTGCGGGGGGAGATAACAGTAATTCTCTTAAGTTAATTTCAAAGGTTTTGATTGATTCAAGATCAGCCCAATTTTTTCGATCTGCTCTCACTTCTCTGAGTAAAGAAGGTTTAATTAATCTGTTAAATGAGTCTTTGAGCATTGATTGATAGAAAGCTTTGATAGGCTTATTTTTTGTCATTATTTCTTTGTTTTCCAAATATGCAGTAATATAGTTTTCATCAAAATCAATTCTAAGAGAAATAATTTTTTCTGCTTCACCTCTAAACAAAGCTAAAATATTATGAGGGGCAATTTTAGTAACACTAGCTTGAAAATTACGGTACATTTCATATTTGGTACTGCCTTCGGGATAATCTTTTTTGATACTAGAAGTGAAAATACTTTCTTTCATCAAAAATTCTCTTAAATAAGCTCGTAAATCTGCTTTTTCTACTACTTCCTCAGCTAAAATATCTGATGCACCTTGCAATGCTTCTTCAAGATTATTAACTCCTTTTTCTTCTGAAATATAATCTTCTGCTATGTTTTCTAAAGATTGGGGTTTTGCATTAGGAACATTGAGAGATTTTATAAACGTTGCTAAACCTTCTAACCCTTTTTCTCTTGCTATAGTCGCTTTAGTACGTCGTTTAGGTTTATAGGGTAAATATAAGTCTTCTAGTTCTGTTTTTGATAAACAAGATTCTATCTTTTGTTGTAATTCATCTGTTAATTTATCTTGATTTTTAATCGCTTCTAAAATAGTTTCTTTGCGCTTCTCTAACTCGCTTAAATAAGTATAACGTTCCCAAATATCTCTTAATTGTGTTTCGTCTAGTGATCCTGTTTTTTCCTTACGATAACGTGCAATAAAAGGAACCGTTGCACCTTCCATTAATAACCCAAGAGAATGTTGAACTTGTTGCTGTTGTAAAGATAATTCAGTGGCAATAATTTTGTTGTAATCAATCATAATTAATTATTTTACTTTCATTTGTAACCAACTAAAAATTTTATTCGCTGTTAACTCTAATTCTATTTTATCTAAGATAGGTAAAGTTTCTTGAGGTGTTTCATTATTAGATAGATCAGCTTTATAAATTTTAGGAGTTTGTTGAGGTTGGAAAACCAAAATTGATTTTTCATCGGGATCAATTAACCAACCTAATTGACTACCATGTTCTAAACAGTATAAAATATTATCGATAACTTTGGTTGATTTTTGATTAGGAGAAAGAATTTCTATTGTCCAGTCAGGAAATGAATTAAATTGATTAGCAATATCTCCATCTTCCGTTACAGGTATTCTCTCCCAATAGAATATACTAACATCAGGAACAATGGAACGATTACCAAAGTTACAACGCAACTCAGGTAAAGCATAAGCAATGTTAGAAGTTTCAGCAACCTGGTTAATGGTTTCGCACAGTTTATATTGAAGTTTACTATGTTGTCCTTGAGGCATAGGTTTTTGTCTTAATTCTCCATTAATATATTCCCACGCAGGAGATTCATCAATATTACTTTTCTTGAGAAATTCTTCAAGACTTAAGGGTAAAATAGGTGTGGTAGTCATCAATAATTATTCAATCTAATTTAATCTATATTTTAATTTTATTCTAACACCAAGCCTTACCGCGCCCTTCGGGCAAAGGCAAAAATAAAAAGGCAAAAGGCAAAAGTAAATAATAAGCCAGAATTAGGTCTAAACCCTCTTCATTTATGAAGAAGAAAGAAAGAAAGAATCATTGCCTGGTGCGGATAATCTCGTCGTGCGACGGCGAGTTGCGCATCCGCTTTTTGAATCCTCTTACTGACAGAAGAGGTAAACTTTTGACTTGTGAATAACAAAATAGAAAAATTTAGACTCCCTGTAGTTAAAACCACAGGGAGTATCAACAAGGGTTTTCAGTAATTATTCTTGAGTTTCCACCTCTACATCTATTGTTTGTTCCGATGCTGTTTCTTCTGTTTCAGACTCAGCTTCGTTTTCTTCTTCTAAGCTTCCTTTAGGAACTAATTCCACCGTAGCTTTTTCTTGTAACCAATCGAGAGTTTTCTCAGTAATTAATTCTTCTTCTACTACTGTTCGTAATTTATCAGGATCAACTTCTTGTCCTTCCAATTGTTTCTTAATTTCATTACTTCTTTCTTCTATTTCTGCCTCTTCTAGAGTGATAGACTCTGCTTTGGCAATTTCTTGTAAAATTAGAGCTTTTTTCAATTTTTCTACAGCTTCAGGGCGAGAGTTTTCCCGTATTTTGGGTAAGTTTTCTTGAGTGAAAAATTGTCCTAAATCGATGCCCATTTGTTCGAGTTGCATGGCCGTTTGCGTGAGAACTTTAGTCACTTCATCTTGCACTAAAGTATCAGGAAGGTCTGCCGTACAGATTTCACTTAACTCTGAAGTAATCGCATTATGAATACTCTGTTTAGTTTCGTTTTCTGCTGACTCTTTAAATTGCTTTTCTAAGGACTCTCTTAATTCAGCAATGGTTTCGTACTCGTCACTCACTTCGTCAGCAAAATCATCGTCTAATTCAGGTAATTCTTTGGCTTTTAATTCTTTGACAGTAATGGTAAATGTGACCGGTTTTCCTGCTAAATCTTCTCTGGGATAATCATCAGGAAAAGTTAGGGGTAATTCCTTGGTTTCTTCGGGTTTCATACCCACAATACCTTCTACCATCCCTTCAATAAACTTTCCTGGTGCGAGATCAACCTCCAAGTCTGTACCTTCTACTCCTTCGATCGCTTCTCCCTCTTCGGAACCTTCGGAGGTAGATACACCCTTATAATCTACAATAGCAACATCTCCCATCTCGGCACCACGATCTTCGATGGGAACGAGGGTGGCTAATTTTTCTTGTCTTTCTTTCAACCAGTCTTCTAACTGTTGAGGATCATAAACGGTTTCTTCTGCTTTGACAGAAAGGCTTTGATAATCTCCCAATTCTATGGTGGGAGGAACATCCACGGCCACTGAGAATGTCAACGCTTCCCCTGGTTTAAATTTGTCTACCAGTTCGTCTAAACCAGTGCGTAAGACAGGTTGACCGATGGATTCAATTGATTCTTGTTTTAAGGCTTTTTCTACGTTTGTTTGGATTAACTTTTCTAAAGTAACCCCTTTAATATAGCGGTTTCCTAACCGTTGCAGCAGAATGGGACGAGGAACTTTACCTTTACGAAACCCAGGAATATTGGCGGTACGGGCTAAGGTTTTAACCTCGGTTTCATAGGCTTTTTTGCCAGTTTCGGCGGGAATTTCAATTTCTAGGCCAATTTGACTATCGGGTAGTTTTTCCTGGGTGACTTTCATATAAATTACAGTTTCGGACAATTTATTATTATGCCATATTAGGTTGTGGCGAAGCATCCCAACTTGTTTTATTTTCTGTTGAAGAATCCGACAAAAACAACTCAAGTTAAGATAGCTTTTTCATTCTAACCTTAGTCTCTATGGATCAATTACCGATTTTTTCACTATTAGGGAAATTTTAAGATTTATGTTCAGGATGCTCTTAGTCTAGATCGCTTTGCTCTGACCACAGAAGAGTCAATTTTAACCACTGCTTCAATTAGGGGTAAAATGCGCTTGGTATGATGTTGACGATGGACTTGATAAACTGTTTCTGTGTTCAAATCTAATGCGGTTAACCAACCACTTTGAGGATGGTAAGCACCGGTATCAATATCTAACCATCCTTCTCCGGCAACTAATTTACCTGGTAAAACCCCAGGAAAGGTAAAGGTAATAGTATGACCGATAATGACCAGTTTATCCTCGAAATAGGGTTTCTCCATCGCCTGAAAATCGTCCCTTACCCAACAAAACTGTTGTGCGGTTTGCTGTTCCAAAGGTATATTGGGATCGATGCCTCCATGCACTAACCAGACATCCCCTAAATCTAAATAGGTGGGCAAAGCTTTCATCCATTCGATATGCTCTTGAGGGATATGATGGTCGTAGCTGACTAAGGTGGAGTAACCCCCTCCATAAAGCCATCCTTGCAGTTGATGAGTATTAACATCCCCTTTCCCAACGGTTTCCAGTAGCATATGTTCGTGGTTTCCTAGAATACAATGGTACTTATTTTTGATCACGAATTCTACCACTTGAGAACTCTGGGGACCGCGATCGATTAAGTCTCCCAAAAAATAGACTTGATCCTCGGAGTTGGGAGCGATCGCTTCTAAAAGAAGATTCAGAGCATCATAATGACCATGAACGTCACCAATAACAATACGACGGTGTGAAGTAGGGGTTTGAGAGCAGGAGGTGGATGTTAACATCTGAAGTTTTGTGCCGTTTTACGATGTCTGAGATTAGTATTCCCAGATATTTCTCTAATATCTCACTTTAGTTACAGGACGGTAAATATAAGATATAGTTCAGCCTGATATTTTTTATTGATTGTTAGTTCCCATGAAAGTTCCCAAACTAAAAAAATTCCCCATTGGTTTAGTTGTTCTTCTAGTCTGTACAAAATTGGGGAATACTGGGTAAATTTCATTTCTTAACTTAGTTTAAATAATAACATTTGAGTGGTTTGCTCGGCGTTAAAGTTATCATCACTGATTAATAATAGGGTTTTACTTCCATCTACTAATCTTGGTCCGAGGGTCATTCCTTCTAAGTTATCTAACTCAATATCCAAGGTTTCTAAGTCTAATAATAGCTTTTTTCTTAGGGGGTTAATGTTATTTGTTCCTTCTTGAAAACTGAGAGTAGTTGATGTATCAGAGGCACCACTATTAACTACTTGGAATAATTTTACCCCAAAACCAAACACTCCAAAAGTTCGCTCTAAACTTAACCAAGAACCTTCGTTGGGCAAAGCTAGTAATTCTGTTAAACCATTAGAAACAGCACCTTTGGGGGTTTCATCTAATAAGTATAAATGTTCAGCAACTATGACTGGAGAACCCACGGGACTAATAACATAATGCAGGAGACGCACAGGAATATTGACGGGAGGGGTTGTGGAGGTGTCCTGTTTCAATGAACTTTCGGTTGCTGTAAATAGGCGAAAGGGGTCATCTTTGAGGGTACTGGTGGCACTGATGGTTAAGGGTTCAAAGCCTAAATTTTCTTCTACTCCTCTGGGTTCACTGTCGGGATCTGTGGCTATGAGATATCTTTTTGGAAGAGGTATCTGCTCTTGAAGTTGTCCTGTAGTCGCGTTAAATTCGCCGATAAAGGGGTTAATTTCGTCTTTAGGTATTCCCTCACTAGAAATAAATACAGTGCCTCTAGGAGACAAGGAAATACCTTCTGGATCGATGGTTTGGGATGAGTAATTTTGTCCTATTTCGTTTTGCAGAGTGGTGACATTTTCCACCGTTACTCCTTGTATTTTGGCGATTTGCTCGTTATTGCTGGAAATGTCTATTTTCAGGGTATAAAATCGAGCAGGAGATAGTTGAGAGCGATCGTCAGACAAGGCATAGAAGCGATCTTTTTGGTTATCGTAAGTAATGGCTGATAATCCACCTATGGGTGTTTCCTGGAAAGTTTGGGTTGGTATTTCGTACTTATCTAGGAATTCTAGGCTAATTAGGGGAAATAGTCTTTCTTCTGCTTGAATTTGGGGCATTGTACTGCAAGCAGATAAACCGATGATGACGGTTAAAGCTAGGATCAGATTAACAATTTTCCTCACAATAATATCCGGGTAACATAAATCTCCTTCAAATGTTACCTTAGATGAGTGTTCGGTGAACAGTTATGGGTTAAGTTGACTCTTAATTTTAATTTTGGTGAGGAAAATTATGTTTTGTTTTCGTAATTCTATTAATAAGTTTTCTGTTTTAGTTATTTTAACTGTTATTGTTTATGCTGGTGATTTTGTACAGTTTAATCATGGTGCTTTATCTTTACCGGAACCAGAATTAAACCCTTTAGAATTACCTTTAGATGATCCTTTACTGCCTCCTGTTCCTCGTCCTTTGACTCCATTGGAACAAAAAAGATTGAGAAGAGAACTAGATAAATTAAACCAAAAAGCACAAGAAGAATCAAATGCTGGTAATGATAATCTTGCTTTTGAAATTTGGTACAGAGAGTTAAGATTAAGACGAGTTTTAGGAAGAATAGAAGAAGTTAATGCTTTGGGAAGAGTTGGGGAAGTTGCTTGGAATAAAACTAGGACTGAAGATGTACAAATTATTAGTCAGAGAATAGTTGAATTACAAGAATTATCGGAACAAGAAGATCCTCTAAGTCCGAAATTTTTGGTAGCTTTAGCTAATGCTTACGCTAAGTTACATAGTTTGGATAATTCGATTATTGTTTATCTAAAAGTTTTAGACTATGCCAGAGAAAATGATACTCCTTTTACGGAAAAAGAAGCGTTACAAGGATTAGGAAGACTCTATTTAGCTAAGTTTGATTATCCCAGGGCGGCCGTTATTTATGAGGAGTTATTAAACATAGCAGAACTAGAACAAAATACTTACGAAGAAGGTTTATATTTACAAGCATTAGCGGAAATTTATACTGCTGCTTTACAACCCAATAATTCAGCGAATATTAAACAAAGATTAGTCGATAGTTATCTTGCTAGTCAAAACATTGAGCTTGTCCCTCCTTTAAAAATTGAAATTGGAGAAGATTATCAAGCATTAGATAAACCAGAATTAGCTAGTCAAAACTATCAAGAAGCTTATGCTTTAGCTTGGTCTTTACAACAATTTGGTTCGGCAGCAAAAGCATTAACAAAATTGGCTAATTTGTACACTGAATACGAACAAGAAGACTATGCTTTAGAGATTTATCAACGCTTAATTCAAGTTGAACAATTATCTTATAATTATTACGGTTTGATGAAAGTTTATGACAAAATTGGGGAGATTTATCTGGGAAAAGAACAATATGAACCTGCTTTATTTGCTTTCCAAGAAGGGTTAATTTTAGCTCGTTCTCTTAATCATAATCAAGGACATTTTCTAGCACAAATTCAAAAAGTTAATCAAGGAATGAATCCAGTAATTGAAGAAGAAGAAGAAATTCCTAGTGTTGACGAAACATTGCAAAATTCACCAACTAATCTTGATCCTCTTCAAGATGAAATAGAAATTAGAAATAACCCTGTTAATGATTTTGAAAACCAATTTGAACGGGATAATATTTTGAGGTAAAACTAATTATTTAAACTGTAACACAACCTTCCTGCTTGTTGTTATAAATTATTAGCAATTATCTTATATTATTATCAAGATTAGTTGCATCTTTTTACTGTTTAGCGATCGCCTGATAATTCGTGTTATTATTACTGATAAGGGAATATTCTAGAAATATATTATGAATATAGATTTAGTTTCCGTAAAACAAGGTATTGAAATACTCAGTCCAGTTATTGTCGGTTCAGCAGGTTTAATTTGGGATGCAACACAAAAAAAGTTTGTTGCTAAAGCAGGTGAGCAAGTTTCTAGTGCTATGTTAGAACAGATAAATAATGTCTTTAATAAACTCAGAAATAAATCACCAGATAATGCAGATAAACTAGAAGCAGCTATAAATTCAGATGATGTTATTGATGCAGAAGTTGTCAAAAATAACATTGAAGAAGCAGCAAACATAGATGAGGATGTTAAAAAAGAACTGGAAAAATTAGGAAAAATGATACAAGAAAATTCAGAAGCAAAACAAGTTATTGAAAACTGGAAAGGTATTAATATTAAAGGTGGAGTTAACACTATTCAAAATAATACTTTAAACTTTGATTAATACGTAGGGTGGGTTAGGTGGCAATATTATATGCAGCTAATTTAGGAATTAATATCCACCGTAACCCACCATCTCTAGATATTGTATTTACCTGTTAAAAATTTATCTAAACAATACTTTTTTTATTAATAATGGGAAATCAAGAAACTAATGAAAATTGGCAAGGAATTAATACTAAAGGTGGAAAAAATACCTTTGAGAATACTACTGTAAATATTTATCAAAAATCTGAAAATAAAGCTCAACATAAACCTAATCTAACAGAACAAGAATTAAAAGATTTATATTGTCAATTTTTACAACAAATACAAGAAAAGTATCAATATTTAAAACTGTTTCATACTCATAAACCAGTTAAATTACTGGATCAATATATTCCTATTCAAGTCACGTTAGAAAGACGATTTACCCATGAAATTGAAACTATTAGAAACTATGGTATCTTTGATTTAGATTCAAAAGATGCTTATGCTACTAAAGGAATAAAAGAAGAAACTAAAGGAGAAGAAACTAAAACTATCAAAGTTGACTGGGAAGAAGCAAAAAAAGACCATGAAAAAATAATGGTACTTGCTGATCCAGGTATGGGAAAATCTACTTTGTTAAAGAATGAAACTGTTATCAAGGTTAAAGAAGAATTAGAAAAGATAGAAAATAAGTCAATTAATGATCTAGTTTTTCCTTTATTTATTCGTTTATCAGAGTTAGCTACAGAAGAAGACGAAATTATTGATATTATTCCCAACATCCTCAGAAAAGACTATCCAGAAATTATTGATAAAATTGAATACTATTTACAAGAAAAACTAGAACAAGGAAAATGTTTATTATTATTGGATGCTTTGGACGAAGTACCGAAAGATGACAGAATATCCTTAACTAAAAAAATCAATAGATTTTTGATAAACTATCCTTGTCAGGTTATTTGTACATCTCGTATTGTGGGATATGCAGGAAACTTTGTTGATGGAGGTAAAGAGGTCGAAATTGTTCCTTTTGATGATGAAAAAACAGCAGACTATATCAAAACTTGGTTTAATTATGCAGCAGGAAAAATAGAAGATGAGACAGTTTCCCCAGATGGGTTAATTAATGAGTTAAAAAATAAACCCCAAATACAAGGTTTAGCACAAAATCCCTTATTATTATCCTTATTATGTAGTTTATATCAAAGCAAAGGTTTAATTTTACCTGCACGACGGACACAAGTTTATGAAAAAGCAGTTAACTATATTTTAAGTCAATGGTCAAAGGATAATCAAAGAAAGTTATCAGAGGAAGGTTGGGTTATTGCTAAACAGAGTTTATTAGAATATTTAGCTTATGAATTTAGTTTTCAAAATAAAGAAGTTTTTTCTGGAAAGGAATTATCTAGCAAAATTGATCAATATTTAAACAAAACAGATAAAAGAGAGTTTAAGCAAAAAACAGCAACAGAATTAATTAAAGAGTTAACAGAAGAAGATGGAATCATTCAAACCCTATCAGCAGAAGGTAATCAATATTTATTCTTACATCGTACTTTTCAAGAATATTTCACTGCATCTTATTTAAAAGATAAGATAGAAAATAATGAAGAGGAAGGGATTAACTTAATTCAAGATCATTTTTGGGAATATGATTGGCACGAAACTATTATATTGACAGCAGGTTTATTAAAACATCCCATCCCTTTATTAGAGAAACTGCGTCAGGAAAAAAATGACATATTCAAGACGATGTTATTATTATCTGGTTCCTGTTTAACGGAATGTTTTGATAGAGCAATAAATGAAAACAAACAGGAAACTTTAGTACAGGGGATAATTTATGATATTTTGAAGTTTCGGCAAAAGCATCCTAACGCCGAGTTTATTTCATCGGTGCTTATTTCATTAGGAAAAATAGACAGTGAAACAGCAGTTAACCCCTTAATTAAAGCTTTGAGTCACTCTGATCGTTACGTTAGAAGGAATGCAGCATCAGCATTAGGAGAAATAGGCAGTGAAACAGCAGTTAAACCCTTAATTGAAGCTTTGAGTCACTCTGAT
>JBFRWO010000166.1:0-3731 GCA_051439625.1 Crocosphaera sp.
CCTGGGGAAACTAAACGATTCTTCCTAACTTATGCTCCTAATGAAGCAGGAGAGAGCTTTAATGAAAATAATGGTTTAACTATTATTAGTAACGCCACCAATGACTCTAGTTTTGAGGTTAATTTAGCAGGAAAATCCACATTTAATAGTGATATTTCCTACGATGGACAAGTAAATTTAACGGACTTAGGAACATTACAAACCCCTGGATTATTTGGCAGCGAAAATGGTCAAAGTAGCTACGATCCAACTGCTGATATTACAGGAGATGGCAGGATTAATTTAGCTGAATTAGTTCCCTTAAATGCTGACTTTGGCAGTTCAGTAATTTAAGACCGTAGCACAAGTATCTTGCTTGTAAAACAGTATATTTTGATGGGTTAAGCAATAGCTAACCCATCCTACCAATTCAAAAATGTACAATTTGTTAATTGTTAATTGGTTTAAACCTCTAACTTCCTTCGGTCTTTTTTCATTCTTTTTTATTTCACTAATCTATAATAACTCAGGAGAAATTCATCATGACAACTCTCACCACACAATTTAATCTCAGAACCGATAATAATGGCCTTCCTGGAACTATTATTAACAGCCCCTTAGACACAGGAGATACTTTTTTTGTTGAATTATTAATGGGAGATGTTCGTGATAATGCTGTCGGAATAACTAGCAGTAATATTGCTTTTTCTTTTGATGCAAATCAAATACAAAATATTAATAATCCCTTCGATCCTACTTCTGTAAGTAGTCCTTTATTACCTTCAACTTTTCCTCTCTTTAGATCAGGAGCATTAGATAATGCTGATGGAACAATCACTAATTTAGGTGCAGCTTCTTTTCCCACTGCTTTTATAGGTTCACCAATTGGAGTTAATCAACTAGATACTTTTAGTTTATTGTATTTCCAAGTAACAGGAACAGAAACATCTACCCTAACCCTTACCATTGATTTATCACAAACAGGTTTTGCTGATGGTACATTTGCTAGTCAATCACCCAACCAAAGTCAATTTACTCAACTGATAGAAGTTAACCCATCTGTTTCCCCCACTATTCCTGAACCATCTATGAATATAGGGTTATTTTTAATAGGTTTATTGGTTTTTATTAGACGTAAAAAAGAAAATTATAGCCGAACAAAAATTGATCAGAATGGATGATCTAGCAATAGACAGGCTAATTTTCTATAGATTAAATATAAAAATTGCTTGACTTCCCACACTCACTCAACCTAAATATTGATACACCTAATTGAAAAGTGCGATCGCTTAATAAAATATGCGATCGCATATTTTTTGGTGTAAGTTTTGCTCTGTCTATGTTGAGTGGGCAAAACTTGCGCTAAAATAAAAGTTATAGAACTGGAATAGTTATTTGTACTTATGTTTGCTACTGCAAAAGAAACAGCGGAAATATTAGGAGTTTCTAGACGAAGAGTGCATCATTTACTGACTAATAACCGCATTGAAGGGGCGTTTAAGCTAGGAAATCAATGGGTTATACCTTTGTGTGATGGAAAACCGATTATTAGTGAGGGCAAACGCGGTCCTAAAGCTCGTTGGCATAAAAAAGCAAAAAAGCCCCTGAAAAAAGATTTAGCGGTAGTCAAAGTAGTGCGACAGAATATTGATGGTAATGCCAACAACAAAACGAATAAGACTGTGATTAGTGTTAAGCGAGGTAGTCAACGAGTCATTCAGGGTCATGCAATTGATATTCATGGACCATGTAGAATGTTTTACTCCCATGAAGCGAGGGCTGATAAAGGTGGAGCTAGGGTTTGGTTAGAAACTTATTTTGATGTGGATGTTTTTGTTGATCAGGGTTGCCAACCTCCAGTAGAATCAGGATCGATCTTCATCAATTGAATTCAAAAAAATTTTGATGACTGAAATTATTTTTTTAGATAAAAAGATAGGGGTCAACAAATGCTGACCCCTAACACAAGACTATTTATTATAGCTTCAAGAAGCCGTAGAAGCCGTAGGACGACGACGACGATAAACTTTACGGTTGCTGGTGCTAGTAGGTTCAGGTGTACTGGAAGGAGTGTCTGGGGTTTGTAGGATAAAGATCACTAACGGATAACTGCGTAATTCCCGTTTAACTAATCTTTGTAAGGTGTTTTCAACCTCTTTTTGTAAGTAAGACCAGTTTACCTTCGCCGTGCGATCGCTGTCCGAAAATTCATCCCAACGGTTTTCGAGAATATTCTCGATCGCCCGAATAATTAGTTGTTTGAGCAAAGAGGGTTCTACTTTGGTCACAACACCTCGTAAGTCAACTTGAGGCGGTGTAATTAATTTGCCTTCCCAACTAATGGCGGCCGCTACGGTAACAACCCCATCTTGAGCAAGTTGTTGACGATCTTGCATCACGTGTTCATGAACCACACCTGCTTGATCAACTAATTCGATACCGGAGGGAACCTTTCCTTTCACAGCAATTTTTTCTGTGGACAGTTCTACAATATCACCGTTATCAATAATGACGATATTATCCGCCGGAACTCCCATCTTATAACCGATCTCTGCGTGTTTAACCAGCATTCTGTGTTCTCCGTGAACAGGAACAAAGAATTTAGGTCGAGTCAAGGCTAACATTAGTTTATGGTCTTCTTGGCAACCGTGGCCAGAAACGTGAATACCATGTCGACGGCCATAAATCACTTTTGCCCCTTGCATCATCAAGCGATCAATTGTATTAACAACCGCTATGGTATTACCTGGAATGGGGTTAGCAGAGAAGACAATAGTATCTCCTGGACGGACTTTCAGATGACGATGCGCGCCTCTGGAAATACGGGTTAAAGCGGCTAAGGGTTCCCCTTGTGATCCGGTGCTTAAGATTAATACTTGTTCATCTGGTAAGTTATTAGCTGCTTTGAGGGAGATAAAAATATCATCAGGACATTTAACATAGCCTAATTCCCTGGCATGGGCAATGACGTTTAACATGGAACGTCCTACCACAGCTACTTTCCGTTTATGTTTTTGCGCTAACTGTAGGATAATATTGACCCTATGCACGGAAGAAGCGAAGGTGGTGATCATTAACCTTCCTTCTGCTTGGGCAATAATCCGATCTAAGTTAGGATAAACTGAGCCTTCTGAGGGGGTACTACCGGGAACTTCGGCGTTAGTGGAGTCACTGAGTAAACACAGAACTCCTTTTTCTCCGTATTCGGCTAATTTTTGCAGGTCGAAATGTTCTCCATCCACGGGGGTGTGATCAATCTTAAAATCCCCTGTATGAATAACAACCCCTAAAGGAGTATGAATCGCTATGGTGAAGCTATCAGCCATAGAATGGGTATTACGGATAAATTCTACGGAAAAGGAAGGACAAACCTTCACCGTTTCCCGAGGACTAACGGTTTGTAGTGTTGTGCGATCGCTCAGTCCGGCTTCGTCTAATTTATCTTTAACTAAAGCCATGGCTAATTTTGGCCCGTAAATCTTAGGAATCTCAAATTGCTTCAAATGATGGGGAATACCACCAATATGGTCTTCATGACCGTGAGTGGCAATCATTCCTTTGATTTTATGACGATTTTCTCGTAAATAGGTCATGTCGGGGAGGACAATATTCACCCCGTGCATTTCGTCGGTGGGAAAGGCAATACCAGCATCAATGAGAATAATCTCGTCATTGTACTCTAATATACAGGTGTTTTTCCCGATTTCGTGTAGTCCGCCCAAGGGAATAATTTTTAGGCTAGGTTGTTGTTT
>JBFRWO010000167.1:0-12593 GCA_051439625.1 Crocosphaera sp.
AACTCCTAGCGATGAAAAGATAAAAGTTTTAGAAACAAATGCAGGTTTTGTGTTTCATCATGTTAATGCTTTTGAAGAGGGCAATAATCTCTATTTGGATTCAATTTCTTATGAATCTCTTTCTCAAGTTAACTTTGATACTGACTACAAAGAAATAGATTTTAATAGTATAGATCCTGGACGGTTATATCGATTTAAAATTGACCTAGACAGGGAAACAGTTGACAAAGAAATGGTCGACAGTTGTTCTTGTGAGTTCCCTTCTATTAACCCGAAAAATCTTGGTAGAAAATATCGCTATTTATTTCTAGGAACGACCCATAAAGATCAAGGTAATGCACCTCTCCAAGCTATCCTTAAAATTGACTTATTAACAGGTAAAAAACAGGTACATTCTTTTGCCCCACAAGGTTATGTTGGAGAACCAATTTTTGTTTCTAAACCTAATGCAACTTCTGAAGATGAAGGATGGGTTTTAGTGATGGTTTATGATGGAGATAAACACCATTCTGATATTGTAATTTTAGATGGCGAGAACTTAGAAAAAGAACCTATTGCTACCTTACATCTGAAACACCATATTCCTTATGGACTTCATGGAAACTGGACATCAGAAGTTTTCATCTAATTATAAACAAGGGACAATTGCATAATTGTCCCAAAATATATTAATAAATTTTTCCTCACTAAAAATCAGGTTTAACTAACAACTATTATGCCTCTAACAATATAGAGTCATTTTCCCTATCCAGTTTCTGCTGTTTTCCAGTTTCTAACATAGTGTTAATTTTATCAAAATCGTAAGAAAAAGGTGTTTTCATCGGTCGATAATCTAAAGGATGAGACTCACCATGACGTAAGACAGCATTAACCATTAAACAGTCTTTTGTACTCAAATTTATAGCAGAGTGAGGAACACCAGGACGAATGGTTATAACTTGGGGATTATCCTCGCTTAAATGATAATAATGGTATTGTTTATTGTAGAGAGCAACTAAGATAAAACTCCCTTTAACCACTAATAATTGATCGGTTTGAAAATGGTGTACAAAAAGGTCACTAATACTATGACTGGAAACCTGTACTAACATCGTTTCATCGCTTAACTGTGGTGTGTAAAATTGAGCCGTACTTCCTTGTATCGGTTCAAGTTTTTGTAGTGATATACCTGGTTTTAAACCCATATTATTAAAGATTCGCTTGACCCCCATACATCTCCTGCAAAACCGAAGCTGGATCAAGATATTCTCCCCGATACTTCAAACCCCAATGAAGATGTGGACCCGTTGTCCTTCCTGTCATCCCTACACGACCTATTCTCGCACCAGAAGGAACATCTTGACCCAACCAGATAACCAGTCCCCCTTCCCTATCGATAAAATAGCGTCCTTCGGAACTATCTTCCACCGTTCCCATCAAATGACAATAGATGTGAGTCCAATTTCCCGATTGAATGGTAATCATAGTTCCGCAAGCGGTATGATCAGAAAGAGCAACCACTCGGCCTGCCCACCAGTTACGGATATAACTCCCCAAAGGTGCAGCTAAGTCTAAACCCCGATGAAACTGATATTGTCCCGTAACAGGAGAAGTGCGATAACCGTATCCAGAGGTATATGCTTGGAAATTTTCCACCGGAAACGACGCATATTGCCAGGTATTGTTAGAATTAGTGGCAGGAACGTACTGCGCTTGAGAGGGAACTTGTCGCCACCCATTCACACCCACAGGAAGTAATAAGGCAGCGATCGCCATAAATAGTAATTTTTTATTTAAAGACTGCATCATAACACCACTCACACCAAAATCAGACAAAGATTAAGAATTGTATGTCCGTTGCATGATAACTGTTTTTAAAGTTTGTTGCCTAGTGTTTTGTGTGAGCATTTAATCAATTATTTGTCAAGTGAAGTTAGATAAACCTAAAATTTGTTACAATCGAAAAATTATCAATTATTTTTCAATCAAGAGTTTAATAATTTATGGTTATTAATTTTATTCCCTTTCGCTTTTCCATCGATACCGTTGTCATTGCTGGAACTTGTTTATGGTCATTATCTCTCTATTTAGGACTCTCTTCTTTCAGAAACAATGTTATCGAAGGGTTAAATCGTTGGTTTAATTTTGCTGAGCGATCGCTATATAGAACGCAAGAAGAATTTGAGAAAACACGTCAAGCGAGAGAGTCTCAAAATGCTTTTTATGCCTCTCTTTTTAGCATTCTTCCCTTTTTCATTATTGGAGGATTTTGTAATTGGGGTGTAGAATTAGGATTAGGTCAAAGTTGGTCTATTAGTATGGGAATTTTAGCTTGTATGGCCTGCGGTATTTATGAATTAGGTCGTAGAAGTACAGAGTCGAGTTAATTATTGGATTTATGGAAAAAGCAACATTTGGAGCGGGATGTTTTTGGGGAGTAGAAGCTGCTTTTCGCAAGTTAAAAGGAGTTATTTCTACTTCCGTTGGTTATATGGGTGGACATTGGCCAAACCCTTGTTATTTAGACGTTTGTGCTAGGGTAACTGGTCATGCTGAAGTGGTGCAAATTGAATATGATTCTACCATAATTAGTTATGAATATCTATTAGAAACATTTTGGAAAATTCACGATCCTACCAGTTTAAATCGCCAAGGATATGATCGAGGGGAGCAGTATCGCTCCGTAATTTTTTGTCATAGTTCTGAACAAGAAAAACTAGCAATAAAATCCAAAATAAAACTACAAAATTCTGGTCAATATGATAAAGATATTGTCACAGAAATTAAAGCAGCATCCGATTATTATTTAGCAGAAGATTACCATCAACAATATTTTGAAAAGCAAAAAAGCAAACGAGTTTAAATAATTGATAAATACATTAATGCTTAATGAACGTCGTTTAACTTCTAGTGAAGAAGGAATTTATATATTAAATCAATATTCTGGTTGTTTTTCTGTTGCTACTATCAGCTATCTTCGAGGTAAAATTAATCTAAAAAAATTACAACAATCTATTGACCTAATACAAGATAAGTATGATATTCTTCGGTGTAATGTAATTAAACAAGATAGTAACTTCAAATTTAAGTTAAAAGAATTAGAAACAGGAAAAGTTACTCTAGAAATTATTGATAATTGTCATAATAAATCTTGGGAAAATATTGTTATTGAAAATATAAATCAACCTTTAAATCTATCAAAAAATCTCTTTAGATGTCTTTTTATAAGACCAGAATCCAAGTATGATGAAGCTTATTTTATAACAATAATTTTTCATGCTATTGCCGATGGACTATCATCGGTAAAAATTCATGAGCTAATTTTTAAAAACTACGAAAGTATAATTGAAAATAAAAGTATTGAATCCAATAATAAACTAAATAGAACCTCTATTTACAATCAAAAATTCAATAATGTATTAGGTTATATTAGAGCAATTTTATCTGTAATTGAACTACAAATAAGAGGCAAAATTTATAAACCCAAAAAACTAAATCCAGATAAAATCATACCCATTAAAGAAAGAGAAGGACATTTTTTGAACTATTGTTTAGATGAAGAAACAACCCAAAAAATAATCATCAAAAGTAAACAAGAAAATATTACAGTTAATAGTTTACTGACTGCTGCTATTTTATTAGCGATCGCCGATGAAATCAAGATTAAAGAGCAAGAAAAATTCACCCTATATTGTCAATGTTATGTTGACTTAAGAAAAAGGTTAGATCCTCAAGTTAGTGACGAATACTTAGAAATTCTTATTTCTTCCTTGATGTCTTTTTATACCGTGGAACCGCAAAGTAACCTTTTATCTTTAGCAAAAGAAGTTAATTATAAGACAAAAAAAGAACTAGAAAAACGAGATTTTATGTATTATCCTTTACTATTAAAACAAATTGTCAAAAAATCGATGAAGAATACGCAAACATTCACCCCAACTGTCGGGGTTAGTAATCTAGGAAAAATAAACTTCAAAAGAAATTATGGAGATTTTACCCTAGAAAATATTTGTTTTGTCCCTAATGTTTCTATTTATAATTATTCTCTTTCTTTATCAATTTCCACCTTTAATAATAAAATGACCATCAATTTTGCTTTTTCTTACCCATCTTTTAGTTACGAAAAAATTGATAAAATTGCTCAGACTATGCTCAAGATTATCAAAGATACTATATATTGCAATCATTAACCAGTTGTGAGAACTAACTTTGAGTACCAGGAAACAGGGAACAGATAAATAAAAATCATATCTCATCAATTAATAGATTAAATATTAAAATTGCTTAACTGCCCAAACTCCCCAAACCTAAATATTGATACACCCAGTTAAAATTTTCTAGAAAACTGACTCAAACCAGAAATCTCAAACCCTCATTCTCTTCTAAAAAAAATCATAACACCGAACACCGAACTCACGTGATCCAGATATTTTTTTAACTGATGGTAGTTTTTAGTATCCCCTGTTTTGTTATAATCACTAAGATAATTATTAAAAATAGGTTCTAGATTTTAAGAGAATGTCTACCACAGAAAACGAGCAACAACTAGAAAAAAAAATAGAAACCTCTGAAGTTGAATCAACCGATGACACCCCTGTGACTGCTGAAAGCGAAACCACAGTAGAAACGGTAGTAGTTCCTCCAGAAGAGGAAACCTCTGAAGAAGAAGTGGAAACCACTGTTTCTGAAGTCACTCCAGAAGAGTCCCCAGAAACAAAGATTACTGCATTAACAGAACAAATAGAAGCCCTACAAAATAAACTGCAAGAACAAGCCCAACAATACGATCTGCTGAAAAACAGTCAAATTCGCCTCACCGCCGAATTTGACAATTATCGTAAACGAACCGCTAAAGAAAAACAAGACCTAGAAACTATGGTCAAAAAGAATACCATTGGGGACTTATTATCAGTGGTAGATAACTTTGAGAGGGCCCGCAACACCATCAACCCGGCCAATGATGGAGAAGCAGCCATTCACAAAAGCTATCAAGGGGTATATAAAAATCTAGTAGATGGTCTCAAACGTTTAGGCGTAAGTCCCATGCGTCCCGAGAATGAACCCTTTGACCCTCTCTATCACGAAGCCATGTTGCGGGAATATACCGATGAATATCCAGAAGGAACAGTCATCGAAGAATTAATGCGTGGTTATATGTTAGGAGAACAAGTTTTACGCCATGCCATGGTTAAAGTAGCTGCTCCTAAACCCACGGAGTCTTCCGAAAATACCGAAACTTCCACCTCCGATGAAACCCCGGCAGCAGAATAAATTAAGTAATCATCCCTAACACTCTAATAGAATTAATGGGTATTATAAGAGTGATAGATAGCTAAACTATTTTATTATCCCTGTTAATTGTCAGCGATTTAGCTAAGGATGAACGATTGAAAAACAAGTGCTATGGGAAAAGTCATTGGCATTGATCTAGGAACGACAAATAGTTGTGTAGCCGTTTTGGAAGGGGGCAAGTCCATCGTCATCCCTAGCGCGGAGGGAGGACGAACCACCCCCAGTATTGTTGCCTTTGCTAAAGGTAATCAACGTTTAGTGGGACAGTTGGCCAAACGGCAAGCAGTAACCAATGCACAAAATACCATCTACAGCATTAAACGGTTTATCGGACGACGTTGGGAAGAAACTACAGAAGAGCGATCACGGGTTCCCTATCTCTGTGTGACAGGAAGAGACGATATGGTTAATGTGGAAATTCGCGGGCAACATTATACGTCCCAAGAAATTTCCTCGATGATTTTGCAAAAATTAAAAAAGGATGCCGAAGACTATTTAGGAGAACCTGTCACTGAAGCAGTGATTACGGTTCCTGCCTATTTTACCGATGCCCAGCGACAAGCCACCAAAGATGCTGGAACTATCGCTGGCCTAGACGTGCGCAGGATCGTTAATGAACCAACGGCCGCGGCCTTAGCCTACGGTTTAGATAAACAAGACGATGAACAATATATCCTTGTCTTTGACTTGGGAGGGGGAACCTTTGACGTTTCTATCCTCCAACTAGGGAATGGGGTATTTGAAGTCAAAGCTACGGCCGGCAATAATCATTTAGGGGGAGATGACTTTGATAATGCGGTTTTGCAGTGGATGGTGGAAAATTTTAAACAAAGCGAAAATATAGACCTCAGCCTCGATAAAATGGCTTTGCAACGACTGAGAGAAGCGGCGGAAAAAGCGAAAATTGAACTCTCTAGTATGTTAAGCACTTCCATTAATCTCCCCTTCATCACCGCCGATGATAGTGGACCCAAACACCTAGAAGCAGAATTAACTCGGGCCCAGTTTGAAGACTTGACCAAGGACTTAACCCAAGCGACTCTACAACCCCTCACCCAAGCCCTCAACGACTGTGAAATCGATGCCAAAGCCTTAGAAAAAGTGGTTTTGGTGGGGGGGTCAACCAGAATGCCGGCTATTCACCGTGTCATTCGAAAGGTTTTTCCCAATAGTCAAATGGAACGCTCGATCAACCCAGATGAAGCGGTGGCCTTGGGGGCAGCCATTCAAGGGGGCGTTTTAGGGGGTGAAGTCAAAGATGTTTTATTGTTGGATGTTACGCCTTTATCTCTGGGTATCGAAACCTTGGGGGAAGTCTTTACCAAAATTATTGAACGCAACACCACCATTCCCACCAGTAAGTCTCAGGTGTTTTCTACGGCCACGGATGGTCAAACCTCTGTAGAAATTCATGTTTTACAGGGTGAGAGGGCGATGGCCAAGGATAATCGCAGTTTGGGGAAATGTCTCTTGGCTGGTATCCCTCCTGCCCCCAGAGGAGTGCCACAAATTGAGGTTAGTTTTGAAATCGATGTCAATGGCATTTTAAAGGTAGCGGCACAAGACCAAGGTACAGGAAAAGAACAGAGTATTGTTATTAGCCATACAGGTGGTTTGAAATCCACTGAAATTGAGCGAATGCAGAAAGATGCTAATAAATACGCTGAAGAAGATCGTCGTCAAAGGAGGATGATTGAGGTCAAAAACCAAGCGGATAGTTTGTTCCACACCTATCAAACCACCCTCGAGGAAAATGGTGACTTGATTGGGGATGATCTCAAAGTCAAGGCTAAACAGAAAAAAGAACAACTAGAAGCTGCGTTAACTAATTCTGGCCTCAGTTTAGAGAAATTAAAGGCTTATTTGGATGAGTTTAGACAAGTTATTCTTACCATTGGCACAGAAGTTTATAAACAGGCTAATGCTAACGGCAGAGAGTTTAATAATGCTTTTTCTGAAACCTTAGGAGAACCCTTAACAACTTCAACTGCCCCTGTTCCCTCTCCACCGAAAACGCCAGCAACTAAGTCTTCTTTTGAGACAACAGTATCTTATCAAAGCACTGCTTCTATTGATCTCAATTCCTTAGAAGATTTAGATGAGCTTGAAGGTATTGATGTAGATGACTTAGAAGTTACTTTCAGTTTTGATGATGATGAAACTATTTCTAATGATTATGAGGCGGTTGATTAATATTAAAGGTAGGGTGGGCAAATGCTTAAACTCTAAAAATGATGATCCTTAACAGATAATAATTGCCCACCTTGATAATATTAATAAATATATCAGACTGCGGGTGGGCAAGTTTTTAATATTATTTAATTATACTGTAGCAACATTTTAGCTATTTTTAATGTAATCATAGGGAAATTAAAATGACTATTCAACAAGTTAGATTTTTTATTATTATCATACTTGCTATTGGAGTATCTTCATACGATTTAACTATTAGTTTTTTTGGATTTTTAGCACCAGCCATTTCTATAGAAAAGAAGACTACTTTAATCTTATTACTTCTAACTTTATTTGTCACAGATACCACATTAATGCTAAGAAGTATTTTGACAAGCTTTGACTTCCAATTTGTACCTAAAAATTCTAAGTCACTTCCAATTGTTAAGTTACTATCCTCTGAATTAAATGACCAAATAAATGGAATTAATAATAAAAGAGTTATTTATCAAAATAGATATGATTCTATGGCAGCGTGGATAAAGTTAATGGATAACTGTACTAAATCTTATGAAGGACTTAATTTTTATTTTAGAGGTAATGAGAAATTAGCTTTAGCTATGGAAGATTTGTTAATGGCAAATATAGATGCTGTTAAAAGAGGTGTTAAAGTACGACGTTACTTTATTATTCCAGTAGATGATGCCTTTAAAAATTCTTGTGAAGAATTGAAAATTGAAATGGAGAAACAAAATAAAGAAGGAATTGAAATATATTTTATATTAGCATCTGATCTTAAACATATTAAATTTTTTAGACATAGAACAATTAAACCTGCAGGATGGTGTGATGATCAAGTTTTAGCAGTTGATTTATCTCGTGCAGAATATAATTCTTCACCAGAAGAAATTGTCGTAACTTGGGATCAGGATGAGATAAATAAAATTAATCCATTTCCTCATCTTAAGGGTAATTCTTATGTAAAAAAATGGCCTGAAGATAAACATATAATAGAAGCTCTTCTAGAATGATTATGATAATTCATTATCAATAGACATCTCCATAAATACAATCAAAAATTGTTTTAAGCAGGTAAAATATAATTTATCCGACTCTAAAAACTTATTAACTATTCAATCAAAGACTTTCGCTAGTTTCTTCTCAAGTAAAAACCTATAATAGAAATGATCACACATCACTGTGAATCTTACTTACACCTTTATAATAAACAAGGTTCTACAGTATGAATTATACTAAATCCTGAGAACGATAAATAGACTAGACTACTGGTGGACAAGTGTTTAATATTCTTTAATTAATCTGAAAAATATTCTAGTTTGCCCACCCTACAAAGTTATATCCAAGGTATGCTATCCATTAATTTTTCAACACTGGTAAATGAGGCAATTAAGCCAGCAGTGATTGATGATACTGCAACACCAATTATACCCTGAACAATTGATGGATTACTATGGGCAAAAATTGAATAAGACCAGTAAAGCAAAGCTAAAAAGATTCCTACCGATGCACCAGTAAAAAAACGTTTAACTAGCTTAAAAGAAGGTGATTTTTCAGAAGATTGCTGACTCATTATTTTACTCTAATATTGACTTAATGTGGAGTGGACAAATACTTAAAAACTAAGAACAATAAATAGATCATAACTCAAAGTTTTCTAGATTGCCCACTGTACAAACTTTATTTAATAGAAACAATGGGAAAAATAGTTTTACAGAATAATTACTTTTGTTAATTTTTCCCCGAAACTTTCACTTCATTGGTTAATTCCGATCCTTGTTGCCAACTGTTAATATTAGTAATGGTAGTTTGAGCAATAGATGTTAAAGCATTCCTAGTAAAAAATGCTTGATGGGCAGTAATAACTACATTTTGAAAAGACTGTAATAGTTGAAAAGTATCGTCCTTAATAATACTATCAGAATAGTCTTGAAAAAATAGCTCTTCTTCTTCTTCATAAACATCTAAACCAACATAAGCAATTTGCCCTGATTTTATCCCTTCAATAACAGCACGAGTATCTACTAATTGTCCGCGACTGGTATTAATTAACATCATCCCTTTTTTCATTTGCTCAATGGTTTTTTCATTAATAATGTGATTAGTTGATGGTAATAAGGGACAGTGTAATGAAATGATATCAGAGTTAGCTAATAATTCTGGTAAATCAACATATTTAGCTCCTGGTATTGCTTTAAATTGTTCGCTAGGATAAACGTCATAACCTAATAAATTACAACCAAAACCTTTCATAATTTGAGCAAAAATTGTGCCAATTTTACCAGTACCAATGACACCAACGGTACTTTCATGTAAGTCAAATCCTAATAAACCATCTAGGGTAAAATTATCATCTCTAACTCGATTATAAGCCTTATTTAATTTGCGATTTAACATCAAGATTAAACCTACTGCGTGTTCTGCCACTGCGTAAGGAGAATAAGCAGGAACTCTCACAACTTTTAAACCCAATTCGTTGGCTACGTGCATATCAATCATGTTATAACCGGCACAACGTAGGGCAATTAATTTAGTTCCTTGTCCAGCTAAAATCTTGAGGGTTTCTGCATCTGCAATATCGTTAACAAAGATACAAACACAGGGAAAATCTTTGGCTAAAGAAGCTGTTTTTGGGTTTAATTGTGTCTTAAAATATTCTAATTCGTGGGAAGAATTAAGTTCTTTATTAGCGAGATCCAAAAATTGACGATCATAGGAACGGGTACTAAATACAGCAACTTTCATAATGGATAATTTTTAGATTTACTTAATTGATAAATTAGTTAGCTTGGTTATAGCATTTTTTTTGATAATTTTCAATTAATTTTATTGATTAATTTCTTTAACAAAAGGAAGTTTTTTGGTAAGCATTCAGCCCTAATTTTTTAGGTTTCAGCTAAAAGATAAATTAGTAATATTAGCTTGTCTTACAAGTCAATTAAGAAAGTAAGCTTATAACTGAATGCTTACGAATTATCGAAAATAATTGGGTCTAAAACTCCGCCTTAAAGAGTGAACAGTTTTTGATACTGAGCATCAATATTTGTATCAAAAACAAGTTCTGAATTCGGTATTTTATTCCTTATTCGTTCAAGTTTCTTGGGGGAATTTCTCGACCTTTGAAAAATTGTTTTTCTAAACGGCTTAAAGCAAACCAGCTAATGACACCCAAAGGAACAGTTACAATTGATAACATCATACCCCATAGAGAAAGGTTGTCAAAAATCAACAGTAAGCCGATAATAACTGACCAAATGACCGAAGTAGCGATCGCTACTCCTACTTTTAGCCGTTGTATGTTCTTGAGTGCTGTACGACAACTACTACAATGTTTTGTATGAGAATGATAGCGATCTAACAGTATTTCTGAGGATAGAGCAGGACTTAGAGATTTTTCTGGAAATAACTGAGCTTGATATTGATTGATCCAACTGTGTAATTGAAAAACAAATAAATCAGCTTTTGTGGGTAAATAAAAAGCTTTTGCAATGTTAGCATTTCCCCCTTTTTGTTCTAGAAAGCGTTCTTGGTGGTGTAAGAAAATTTGATCATCTTCTAACACTCCATTTTGTCCGATATGAGAATACCAACGAGGGGTTAATTTAATAAATAGTTTGGGTATTGGAGAAGAAAACTTGAAGGGAAAACGAGCAAACAAGCGACATTTTCCTTTACTAATAGGGGTCGCATAAACAACTGTTAAGGTTTCCCCGAATTGCTTAGACTTGAGGGAATGATACATCATTCCAGGGGCAAGAAATGTGGTTTCTTGTCTTCCTAAAGTGCCTTTTCTTGGACCCTCTTCCCATACCCCTTTGAATCCCCATTTTCCTGACTCAATAACTTCTAATTCTATGGGGGAAACATTGGCACGGTTGCCGACGCTTTTATGATGGGTGTAAGGAATATGGCTAGAATCTAAGACATTTTCCATGAGAGTTAAAGCGTCATAAGGTAAGTCTCGAAAGGTATTTAAACAAACCCATTCATCGGTGTCTTTTTCTAAAACATCTACGATATGGATGGGTGTTTTTTCAGCATTTTCTTCTTTTCCAGCATAGACAAATAATAAGCCTTGTTTTACGCGAGTTGGAAAGGTTTTAACCGATGCTCTAGAAGATTTTTCTGCTTTTCCTTCTGGAAGTTGTTGAGGAATCACTTCACAGTTTCCTTGTCCAGAAAATGCCCATCCGTGATAGGGACATTCTAAGCAACCGGACTCATTGATTCTTCCTTCTGATAAAGGAGCTAAACGATGGGGACATTGATCTTCAAATACAGACCATTGATTATTCTTTTGATCCCACCAAATAACAATATTTTTTTCTAATAAGGTAAAGGCTGTGGGTCTTTTTTTGTCCAAATCTTCGATATAATGAACGGGATACCAGACCTCTTGCCAGTCAAAATAGTCGGAGTCGTTTCCCCCTATTATTAAAGAATTTTCTTGAGTAAACATCACTTTATTAATTGTTGCCACTGGAATCATCGAAAAATTGGCTAGAAACCCCGTCCTTGTAGGACGGCTTTATATTGTGTTAGACTGGTTGAGTTAGTAAGTCGCAGTGACTTTCAGGCGTGGGTGAAACACCTAGTAGTAGGACGCTCTAGTTAAAGGTCTAGTTCTAGCCTCTACAAGCAACGGGTCTGAACTGAGCGAAACACAAAAATCCAACTAACGTAAAAAGTAAAAGTATGCTCAGACCCTTTTTAGGGCGAGAGAGTAGGGGCAATTGGCATCGCCTATCGCACGACACCGAGATTCGAGTCTGTACGGTTTTAGTAGTTGTGGTTCGAGCAATGACTAACATAAGTTAGTTATCTCCTTTTAAATAATCCTCGCCGTTTTACGGCGCGGGAGTGTCAATGTGTTTAGTGGAAACAAAAGATTTCCAGACAACACCAAAAAGCGATCGCTTTTTTTATCTTAAATGTCGGACTCTTTACCCTCGGTTTTACGAATAGTATGAAAATCCGACCAATAGATAAACCTATTCTTCGTTTTGGGTACTGCTATTAATAGCTTGTAGGGACTTTTCAAAGTTAAGTCTTTGTTCAGCATTCCGTAAAAAGTAACCACTCATCATAGCTGAGGCTAATAATTTCCCTAAGTGGTCCCGACTGGTACTAAC
>JBFRWO010000168.1:0-10920 GCA_051439625.1 Crocosphaera sp.
CAAAATTCAATCGGACTTGTCAGTATTGTGGCGCAACAGATAAACCCTTTGAAGTTGACCACATTCATCCTAGAAGTAAGGGAGGAAGTGACCGAGTTTCTAATTTAACTTTAGCTTGTCACGATTGCAATCAAGCTAAGGGAAATCAAGATATCAAGGATTTCTTAAAAGGGAAATCTAACTTAGCTAACCGCATTTTAAAACAGGCAAAAACACCACTGAAAGATGCTGCTGCTGTTAATTCTACTCGTTGGAAACTGTTTAATGCTCTCAAGGAATTAGGATTGCCAGTAGCAACAGGAAGTGGCGGTTTAACTAAATGCAATCGCAAGCGTTTCAAAGTCCCTAAATCTCACTGGCAAGATGCAGCTTGCGTTGGAAAAGTCCCTGATAAATTAGTTTTCAAAACTAATCAACCCTTGTTGATTAAATCGACAGGACACGGAACAAGAAAGAGATGCCGGCCCAATAAATTTGGCTTTCCTAAAAGCCATGCTCCAAAAGCTAAATTTTTTAGAGGATTTCAGACAGGTGATTTGGTGTCAGCATCAATTCCTAAAGGTAAATTTGCAGGACAATATATAGGAAGAATTGCTATTAGATTCCGTCCTAGTTTTGTCCTACAATTACCTGATAAGAAGTTTGATGTTCACTCTAAATATTTAACACTTATGCACCGTAATGACGGGTACAATTATGCTTACTAAAAACAAGGATTCGCTCTGCTCAGTTTGTTTGTTGAACTCCATTCCCGAGTGGCTGTCTGCCGAGGTGTCCTGGGCAGTTTATACGCCACGTCTCCCGTTAAGCGTTCGGGGGTACTCACCTACGGCTCGATACATCCCCCTGACCTATAACGGGAGTCCCCTGGAGTTATAAAGATGGACATTACTAAATTTGTTGAACTGTCCCTGGGCAGTTGGCGTTCTCAACGCAGCGCCCATCATCTCGCTTTCAGACACTTTGAAGAAGTAACGTCAACCATTGATATTATTGGCCTCAAAGAGTCAGATAAAGAAGTTATTGATCTCTGTCAATCCTATAAGATTGACCCGACTTTAGCTGCTCATCCTTTTCGCATGAGTTGGGAAGGAGAAACAGACTGGGATGACCAAGAGGAAACTTTTGAGGGAACCACTATTTTAGTTCCTATCCCAGACCCAGACAATCCCAAAGCGGGAAAATTGCTGCGAGATATGGGTTATGCAGAAACTATTCCTTCTGTGGGTCAATATCAAATTACCGAAGATGACACATTTGTGTTAACAACGGCCTATGATCGTGCTATGGCTGAAGAAAAAATTTGGTTTGTCAATCCTAATTTTCGCCTACGAGTATCCTTGATTAAAACAAGCCAAGGTTCAGGGGTCGTTACGGCTTCTTTTTCCTCAGAAACTCGTGTTCTTGAACCCAAATCATAAGTTATTGAATGTATTACTTTGTTTAAACAATGCTGAAAGAAGAATTGAGTCTCAAATTAGCTCACTGGCTTGCAGGAGATTTTAGCAACCAAAAACAAGCTGCGTCTAGTCCCAAAGATTACCCTCATATTCGGGTGTTTTTTCGCCCTTTATCTTGGGATTTTTTTGAGGGGATTGGTTTTTATTCTGAGCAAGCTTACGATTATGATCTTTGGAGTCCCTATCGTCAAGGAGTCCATCGCGTTGTTGAACAAGAGGGACAAGTTTATATTGAAAATTATGGACTGAAAGAGCCTATACTTTATGCCGGTGCAGGAAGAGATCGAGACATTCTTAAAACCATTACCCCTGATTGTATTGAACGTCGTTATAACTGTTCCATGATTTTTCAACAGGAAGGGAATTTATTTCGGGGAAAAGTTGAAGGAAACCAGTGTTTAATTACTAGAAATGGTTGCCAAACTTATTTAGTTAGTCAAGTAGAACTAACTGAAAATACTTTTGCCAGTTTAGATAGAGGGTTGGATATTAATAGTCATGAACAAGTGTGGGGAACAGCAACCGATTCCTTGAAATTTGAAAAACGCGAAAGTTTTGCCCAGGAACTTCCCGATGTTTTAGCTTCCATATAAAAAATTACCGAATAATTATTAATTGTTAATTCCTGAATCTGTTCCTATTCGTTATGCTTCCCCCAGTTGCTCGGAAAAAAATGCAAGCTTGGATTCGCAGTCGTCACTTAATCTGTGAGGGTAATTTTTTCATTTTTGAAACCCTAGATTATTCCACCATTGAACGATTTGAAAAATGCGTTATTAGTTTAGGTGGAAGTTTAATTTGTGTTGACCCTAAAAAGCGAGTTTGGTTAGGAAATCACCGACAAATTTTTCTGTATCAAGCCAAGGCAAGTTTGCATACTCCCCATCATGAATTGAAACAATACTGGTTTAAAAACGGTAGTTTTCATACCCGATTTTCTGAAAATCCTTAAAAGAAGGCAGGAGTTGAAAGGCAGGAGGCAGAAGGAGTGATATCTCGATATCATCGAAAATTTGGGTCTAAAACCCCGTAGGGTGCGCATTGCCCACCTTACAGTAATGTCCTAATCTTTTTTTGTACTGCTATAACTCCACAAACCCCCCACACTTCCCACACTTCATTAACCACAACCAAGACTCTTCGCTGTATCAGAGCGAGTGAAAGAATTCCAAGTCCCTAATTCTTGGGAGGGACGACTGCATAAAAACACTCTGTCTGACTCACTTAATCCCTTAGTCCCTGTAAAGTCAGCTCCAGCGATACTCTGTAACTGTTCCCAACAGACTTCGGTTAAGTCGGCCCCTCGCAAGTCGACTCCCTGTAACTCCGCATTAATGAGTCGAGCTTGGTATAAATAAGCCCCTGTGAGAAATGCTCCTTGAAGGTTAGCCCCACTTAAGGCAGCACCTTCCAAGTTTGCCCCCGTTAAATCAGCCCCACTCAAATAAGCTCCTCTCAAGTTGGCATAACGGAGGTCTGCGCCCCTCAAATTGGCTGTATTCAAGAAAACCCCTGCAAGGTTAGCATAAGGACCCACCGCCCCAGAATTCCGATAATTATAGCCTTCAGGCCAGACTGTGAGAGAATCGTAGAGTGCCAGTTGCAGTTTAGTTGAGTCTAATTTGGTTCCGCTCAAATTACACCCTTGTAACTGGGTACGGTGTAAATAACTGTTCTGTAAGTCAGCATCGGTGAGGTTAGCTCCTCGCAAGTTGGCTCCTCGCAAGTCAGCCTCTTGCAAGTTAGCCCCCTGCAAGTTGGTTCCCTGAAGATTAGCCCCAATTAAGACGGCACCGCTTAAATTGGTTTGGCATAAATCCATCTTGCTGAGATTTATGCCTTGTAAATTACTATTGGTAAGGCTCCTGCTATTGCTTAAAGCGGATTTTACTTCATCAAGAGAGAGAGGAATAGAGCTAATGAAAGTAGCAAGGGTTTTCATGGGAAAATGAGTTAGTTGAGTGAATTTCGTAATTAAGGATAAAACATAAATGTTACTGACACCTCCTATGACCATGATGGATTTTTTTCGTAAAAGTGAGGGAGTTTGGTTTTCCCAGCGTACAGTCCATCGTTTCGACTCCCTGGCTGATGAATCAGGACTCTCTAACTTGATTGTTAAAGTGTTGGACAAAGATGACCCAAGGGTTTTGGAGGTTTGTCAAGAACAAGGAGTAGATTCTAGCCTGGTCACTGGTGGTGCCAGTTTCGGCTGGCAGGATAACTTAGAGGAGAAAGAACCTAACCCAAACTATGCTGCAATTTTAGTGGACGTTCCTTATGGTCCGAATCCTCGCCAGGGCAAATTTTTACGAAATCGTGGTTATGTAGAGGGAATTCCTGTTGTCAGTGTCTACAATTTTTCTGATAATGGAGTATTGACAATTGAGACCGAATATGAGCGGAATCAAGGTCAAGAACGCTGTTGGTTTCTAACCGATGATTTTCGGGTAAGGGTTACTACGGTTAAGATGATGAACGGGGTTAATTTGATGGGTTACTGTTCTGAACGTCGTTGTGTTTCTGTGTCATGAAACTTAGCTAATAAGTTAATGGACAATGGATAATGGACAATGGATAATTAGCAGAAGAATTAAAATTCTCCCGTTAAATGATAGATTTTCACGGGAGATTCTCGTCTTAACGAGTGCAGCGTGGTGGAAATAACCCACCAGTCCCAAAAGCCTCAAACCCTTACCAATCAATACTTTTGCCTTTTGCCTTTTGATTTTTGACTTTCGCGTAGCGGCACTAGGTTTATCTATGAAATTCCTGAAGATGAGCAATTAAATGGTCAAAATAAGGACTTAATTCCTGCTGTTGTTCGGGTTTGAATTGTTGTAAGCTATAGGTCTTCAAGTTTTCTAAGCCGCAAATCATAGCATCAAGAGGCACTTGTAATTCTTGATAGAGCAACTCCATATTTTTAAGTCCTTCTAAGCTAGTAAATTGAGGACTGTTTCCGGCTATTCCATAGGTGATACAGCGTAGAAAATGCCAGAAGTCTCGCCAGCAAGCTTCGGCTCTTGGAGGAGGATAAAGACCACCACCTAACTCTGTAATGTTAGGATAGGTTGCTAAAACTTGTTCTCTGGCGCAGTTAACGATTGAATCGGCGTTATCTCGCAATAATCTCGCTTTTTCAACTGCTGATGACTGCTCGGCGTTTAGAGCTTTAATCTGTGCTAAGTCTTCATCGGTAAGATAGCGACCTTGATCATCTGCTTGCTGAAAAATTTGCAATACTTGATCTGAATGGGAGTCTTTCCAACGCTTAAAACTGACGATTCTAGCTTTGGGAATTAATTGTTTAGCTCTTTCGCTTAATTGACTACTCATGTTTGTTTCCACTGTGGATTTTTTTGTTGATTGACATTCATCCCCACCCAATATATGAGTATTTATGGGCAGGGAATTCTGTCAATAATTCAGTTGATTAGAGACGAATGACCCCCCAGGCGGCTAGGGCGATCGCAATTACAAGAATTGTCAATAATGCAGCCCCACCCAAAGTAATGATTTTGCCTATCAAACGAGCCCATGCCGGATAAGGGGGCTGCTGCCATGCCCAGTAATAAGCAGGTTGTAGAGGACGAAAATAGCCGATTTCCTCTAATTTAGCACGGTAGTCGGCTCCGTATCGAGGCATACGGGCAAAGGGTAACTCTCCTTGAGATCGGCTCGGCAAAATCCGCCGCCGTTGGTAGGGAACGGTATCGTCGCCAAAGTTTTTGAGATATTCTTCACTGTTGAGCAGGTCGTCAATAAACCCTCCGAACCCTTTAGTGGCTATGACAATAGACCAAGCAATTTTTTCTTGCTCGCTGTAAACATTGCGTCCCAAAACTCGTTGGACGCACATCTCTACAAACCGATAGTTACTATTCGGTTGGTAATTGCGCATAATAAAGGGTTCAGAAAGCAATAGTCCCCGAATAAAATCCCGTACCGTGATTTGGCCATATCTTAGTTGAGATTCTAAGGCTTTTTGGCGGTTATACTCTAGGAGTTGCTGCTCGTTAAAAATCTGTCGGTAGGCTGCTTGGATTAAATTATCCATCTCAGCAGGTGAGAGAAGATTGTCTGTGTTGTAGTTTCTCGGTTGTTCGTCACCAAAGACTT
Organism: Crocosphaera sp.; assembly: GCA_051439625.1. Taxonomy (GTDB): domain Bacteria; phylum Cyanobacteriota; class Cyanobacteriia; order Cyanobacteriales; family Microcystaceae; genus Crocosphaera. Next base: position 5,583 of record JBFRWO010000168.1, read on the forward strand.
CAAAGCCAGAGACGCGTTGGTTTTGACTGGTGGGTGAATAGCTGAGTAGGGGTATTGTCATAATTTCAGAAAGTGTATTGGGTATAGAATGGAGGTTTCAAGAGAAGAAAAAGCTCCTGTGTTAGATCGTTACGATAAGGCTAAAACTATTGCTAGTATCAGGTTTCAAAATCTAACTAACTCTTGATCCTTTTTCGCTACTTGAATTCCGTTTTTGACTGTTAATTCAATTTTTATTAGTCTAGAGCTTATGCCATCAACGGGGTTTTAAGTACAGTTTTGTCAAAAAACTTAATATGTTTTTCGTTTCCCTCAGAGGTATTAAACCGTAACCAGTTGGCGTTCTAAATCAAACAGAAATCCATGAATATACTCTTCTGTCCATGCTTCCCCATAGAGACGAGTAAACATCCCTCGCGCCGGATCTTTCTCCGCACGATAGGCAATATAACGCCTTTGTGCTTGCAGAATATCTTGGAGTCCTTGACTATCAGTGATTGGTTTTGCTTGCTCCACAAAATTCAAATAAGCTTGGAGATAGTCCTTAAAAGCTTGAAAAACTCTTGTCTCTACCACTTCTGTTTCTTGGGGACGAGTCCATAGGAATGCTGGAGAAAAGAAGGGTTTTGCATCTTCCGGAAAATCTCCCCCCCAGGGTAAATGTTGTTGATGGCTTTGGAAAAGGGGTAAAATCGGCTCTGTATATTGCTGTTGATAGGCTTGATCATGAAATAATGGCTGCATATCCAAAGCAATGAGATGACCTCCGGGCAGTGTAACTAAATCTGCGCCAAAAAAGGGCAAGTTATAATTTAACTGTGGGAAGATGACAAAATTGAGAACTTGTAGGGAACTACCCCCTTCGATGTGAGCGGCTCGAATTTGTCTTAGTTTGGGAGATTTAAAAGCATAGCTGGTAGTGACGACCCTTTGCTGCTTTTTTCCTTTCCCTGTCATCTCTTCTTTTTTCTCAAACCCTTCAGGAATGGGATAAGGTTGCAAGGAAAGTTTGTCTTGCATTAAAGAGATAGCATAGTCTAAAAAAGGTTGGTAGAGGGTCATAGGATTAGAACATTCGATAATATTTGAACAATTAATAATTAACAATTAACAAGAGTTCACTCAATTTTGTAGCCAGAAAACTAACGCAACCATCTTACAAATTAAGCGTTAATTTTTCTTGACAGCAACGGCAACAGAATCTTCAAACAAAAAGTTATGGAGAAATTCTTCAGACCATTCATGACCAAAATAGCTATTAAATAGTCCCGAGGCAGGATCTCTTTCTGCACTATATTGATCATAATCTTTTTGTGCTTGGATGATTCGTTCAATTTCGTTTGAATCTGTCCTTGGTTCAGCTTGTTCTACCAGTTGCCAATATAATTGGAGATATTCTTGATAAGCAGGAAAAAGTTTTTCTACAACTGTCTGAGCATCAGTTTTGGCAAATAATAAATAGGGAGAAAAATATTGATTAGCATCATAAAACTTCATTTCCAAGTCTTGGGCTAATTCATTATATTTTGCCCGTATGGGTGCAATTGGTTCAATATATTTTTCTAAATAATCTGGGTCACGAAACAAGGGTTGAAAATCTAAAACTACTAAGATTTTTTTCTGCCCAAAAGATAAAAAATCAATACCCAGTAAAGGTAGATCATACTGATGGCTTGGATAAATAACACTATTAAAAATTTGTGCAGTTTCTCCAGCATTAATGTAAGTGTAGCGTATTTTTCGCAACTGGGGACATTGATAACACCAGCTTTCAATCATGGCGGGATTTTTACCCCGTTGGCTGATTTTGAACTCTAATTCTGGGGTAATTGGTCTGCTTGTTAGTTCAAAGCGACTAAACAGTTCTTTTTCTAGGTGTTGAAGAAAAGGCTGAAACATAAACTGAAGAAGAGATAGTAAAACCTTTCCTGAAGATAAATAAAAATCGTCCCCTCTGTCTCATTTTTTGCCCAGAAAGTCACAATTCGTAATATAGCAATCAGTAATTAGTTGTGGGAATTAATTTTGAGTAAAAGAGAACAGGGAACAGATAAACAAACATCATATCTCATTAATCATTCTTTGATTGTTATATAAGAACTATAATAAAGCAATAATTCGCCGTTAGAATTATTGAGTTTGACCTAAAGCTAATCCAGCTAACCATCCAGTAGTCCAAGCACTTTGAAAATTAAACCCTCCGGTTACTCCATCAATGTCTAAAACTTCTCCAGCTAAGTATAAATTGGGACAAATTTTACTTTCCATTTTTGCAAAATTAACTTCTTTTAATTTTACTCCTCCACAGGTTACAAACTCATCTTTAAAAACACCTTTACCAAGAATTTGATACTCTCCTTGCGCTAATTCTTTAGCTAGTTTTATTAGTTCATTTTTTGAAAGTTCAGACCATTTTTTTTGATAATCAATAGCTAGATACTCTAGAATTCTTTGCCAAAGTCTTTTTGGTAAAGGAAGAGGGCAAAAAGAAGATATTTGTTGTCTAGATTGATTATATTCTGCTTTGATTTGTAGTAACTTTTCCTGAACTTGTTGAGGATTATCAGGAAAAAGCCAATTAATTAATAGTGACATTGTATAATTGTTTTCTGCTAGTATTTTTGCTCCGAATGCTGATAATTTAAGAACGCCAAAACCGCTAATCCCCCAATGGGTAATTAAGAGAGAGCCTGATTGTTGAATAGTTTGTTTTTTCCCTTTTCCAGACAATTTTAATTTTAATCCCACGGAATTAACTGCAATGCCTTCTAAGCCTTGAAAACGTTGATCTTTAATCTTGAAAGTAAATAAAGAAGGAATCGGATTAATAATTTTATGACCTAGAGATTGAGCTAATTTATAGCCCATAGGACTACTTCCTGTTGCTATTAATATTCGCGTACATTTTAAGCTTTCTCCTTGTTTTAATCTGACGTTAAATAGGTTATTTTTTGACTGTATAGCTACTACTTGTGACTTAATTTTTATATTAATTTTCGCCCTTTCTGCTGCTTTCATTAAACAATTAACAATAGTTTGGGAATCATCGCTTATAGGAAAAATACGGCCATCTGCTTCCGTTTTCAAACCGACCCCTTTTTTCTCAAACCAATTTATTATATCTCGGGGCTGAAAACGAGTAAATGCCCCTCTTAGTTCCCGACCACCACGGGGATAATAAGTTACTAATTGTGCTGGTTCAAAACAATGATGAGTTACATTACAACGTCCTCCTCCAGAAATACGAACTTTCCCCAAAACTTTGGCACTTGCTTCAAGAATAGTCACACGACTATGAGGATAAGTTTCAGCACAAATAATCCCCGCAAAAAATCCTGCTGCACCTCCTCCAATAATAATAATATCCAATGAACTGCTCAAAATTTAATTACCTTTTGCTAGAAGTTGAACTACCCCAAGTGCGCGAACTTGGGGATTCTTTACACGATAAAGTATCGTCTTGGAGCGTCCAAAAGCCCCTCTAATACCTCCCTCTTTTTAAAGAGATCGGCTTTACTTTTACGTCCAATGTTAGCAGAACCATTGATATCTGAGTTAACTAATTTTTCATTCTTAGTCCGATACAAACCTCTCTTAATTCTCTTACCTGAAAACTCGTAGGTTTGTGGATTATCTGCATTATATTCTGGTAGCTCATCTAAGTCTAATGCACTAGCCAAACTTGTGTAGGATTCTTCTTGTTCAACATAATCTAAATTGTTCAGTCCTAAGTCTAAGCTTAAACATTAACTTTTAGAAGATTAGGGTATTCTGACGACATTAGGATAAAATCGTTATACTTTTTAATTTAAGCTAACACGAATTCACTGAACATCCCACCAACCAAAAGTGGGACCAATAAAGCGAACTGTTAGCCAGATAACCACCATAATACCAATACCAACCCAAGCACCTCGGGTTGTCCATTGATAGAAATCATCAGCTTGACGCTTTGAAATAGGAACCCAAGATAAAATACGTTCCTCTTGACCGTACTGTTCTCCTAAAGCGTTTTTACGGCGTTTAGCTTCACCCATTTTTCATCCTAAAATTCATCACAATCTAATCATAACCGTTGATAGCAATTTTCATTTCCATATATTAAACATTAAAATTTCTTAACCTTCCACACTCCCTACCCTTTCTACACTCCCCACACTTACTCAGGGAATCATATACTGATATAGTCAGAGAGAGACTGATATTGCCATCATAGGAGAGTCAAGAGTGTTTGGGTTAAATCAGCGATCGCCATTGATCAAGTTTCTGTCCAGTTCAGTATTAATTATCCTTCTCAGTTGGGGTTTAATCGGGTGTAGCGATCGCCTAGAAACATCTTCCCAAGTGCAAGAAACCTCTAAAGTCGCCGTCAGCACGAGTAAGTTAACGGAAGTTGCCCCCCCAACGGTAATCCAAGAACTGAAAGAAATTTTAGCCCAATATAATCCTCAAGTGGCTATTATTAGTCCCAAACCCCAGGAAATCTTTTCAGAAACCTCAGTCCCGGTGCAACTAGAGGTCAAAGATTATCCCCTCTTCAAAGACGAAAAGTTAGGACTAGGACCAAATTTACATTTGTTTGTGGATAATAAACCCTATCAGGCCGTTTATAACGTTGATGAACCGATTATTTTAGAAGACTTAAGCCCAGGAACCCATACTATCAGAGTGTTTGCCTCTCGTCCCTGGCACGAAAGTTTCAAAAACGAAGGGGCCTACGCACAAACAACCTTTAGTATTTTTACGGAAACAGAAGATAACTCACCTTCGGACTCTCTTCCCCTGTTAACTTATAGTCGGCCTCAAGGCAGTTACGGGGCCCAACCGATCATGTTAGATTTTTATCTAACCAATGCCCCCTTACATTTTGTAGCCCAAAACGATCCCGATGATGATATTGTAGACTGGCGTATTAAAGCCACGATTAACGGCGAAAACTTCTTAATTGATACCTGGCAACCCATCTATTTGCAAGGGTTGGAACCTGGGGAAAATTGGGTTCAGTTAGAGTTTATCGATGAACAAGGACAAGAAGTGAATAACGCCTTCAATGATACGGTTAGAGTCATTACCTATCAACCCAATGGAGAAGACACCCTCTCGAAACTGGTACGAGGAGAACTATCATTAGAGATAGCCCGTTCTATTGTTGATCCCAACTATGTATATACTTCAGAACCATTACCCAGTGAGGAAAACATTCCCTCTGAAACCATCGAAGAAATAATAGAACCAGAAACAGAAACTCTTGAGTCCACTAAAACCATCGAAGAAATAATAGAACCAGAAACAGAAACTCTTGAGTCCACTGAAACCATCGAAGAAATAATAGAACCAG
>JBFRWO010000169.1:0-5250 GCA_051439625.1 Crocosphaera sp.
TAAAATTTCTTGATCATCTATCATTTTTTTGCTCTTCATTAAATTTCCTCCTGTCTAATATAATCAATAGAATTCATAATATACATTGTAATTCTCAAAAAATTTTTGTAAGCTACACTAGGAAAGATAATTACCCTAGAAAAGTTATATGAAAATTGGTGTTCCAAAAGAGATTAAAGATCAAGAATTTCGAGTTGGCCTCAGTCCCAACAGCGTTAGGGTATTATGCGATCGAGGACATCAAGTTGCAGTAGAAACCCAAGCAGGAATCGGATCGGGGTTTAGCGACCAAGAATACCAACAAGCAGGAGCAAAAATTGTCACCAGTGCAACGCAAGCATGGGAACAAGATTTAGTCGTCAAAGTCAAAGAACCTCTCAAACAAGAATATGACTATCTCAACACCTGCAAAATACTCTTTACCTATCTACATTTAGCTGCGGATAAAGAATTAACCCAAGCTTTAATCACATCGAAAATAACAGCGATCGCCTACGAAACTGTAGAACTTGCAGACGGAAGACTACCTTTATTAACCCCCATGAGCATCATCGCAGGCCGCCTATCCGTGCAGTTTGGAGCGAGATATCTAGAAAAACAACAGGGGGGTCGTGGTGTACTTTTAGGGGGCATTCCTGGGGTTTCTGCCGGGCGTGTAGTCATCTTAGGGGGTGGTATCGTCGGGACGGAAGCAGCTAAGATGGCAGTGGGGATGGGTGCGAAAGTACAAATATTTGACATCAATGTGGACCGTTTAGCCTATTTAGAGACGATTTTTGGCTCACGGGTAGAACTGCTTTATAGTAACGCTGCTGCCATTGAAAAAGCTGTCCCTGATGCAGATTTATTGATCGGTGCGGTATTGGTGACGGGAAAACGGGCCCCAACCTTGGTTTCTCGGGAATTGGTCTCTAAAATGCGTCCTGGTTCGGTTATTGTGGATGTGGCAGTGGATCAAGGGGGATGTATCGAAACCCTACGCACTACCTCCCATAGTTCCCCCACTTATGTAGAGGAAGGGGTGCTACATTTTGGTGTTCCTAATATGCCTGGGGCCACCCCTTGGACAGCGACACAAGCTCTCAACAACAGTACCTTACCATTCGTTTTGAAATTGGCCAATCAAGGTTTAGACGCTTTAGAAAAAGATGTTAGTTTAGCCAAGGGGGTTAATGTTCAAGATGGAGTATTAGTTCATCCTGCTGTACAAGAATTGTTTAAAGATTTAACACTTTAAGCAACAATTATAGAATTACAATGAAAGTAGTCCTCAAAAAAATAACTTTGAGGACATTTCAAACAAATAACTCATTGAATTAAGATAATAGAATGGCAAAAGTTACAAAAAATGACATCAAAGAATTAAAAGACTTAATTATCAGTAACTACCAAGTCTTAAAAACTCGATTGACTCATATAGAGACTAGGTTAACTGGAGTCGAAACTCAATTAACTACTGTAGATACTCGATTAACTAATGTTGAAACTCAACTAACTACTGTAGATACTAGACTTACTAATGTCGAAACTCAATTAACTAGCGTTGATACTCGATTAACTAATGTCGAAACTCAATTAACTACTGTAGATGCTAGACTTATTAACACAGAAAAAGGTCAAGCTGAGGCAAAAGAGCAATTAATTGGTGTTCATAAACAATTAGTTATGGTAGACACCCGTTTAGAAAGTTGGAAACCTACTATTGATAAAATTCCTGACTTAGCTGAAAAAGTTGGAGAGTCAAAAATTTGGCGACAGTTTGTTTTGATTAGTATCACTGCTACAATTAGCGGTGTTATCGGTTGGTTTCTTCGAGGTGGAATCTTAAACCGTAATCTTTGAAAAGGAAAATTTCTAAACAGTTAGATCATTTTTAACCAAGCAAAAATTTCCTCGCTAGTTAACACCAAATCGAGATCATTGAGAATCGGTAAATGTTGACTTCTTGGCCATATTTTAGGTTGTTGATTAGGTCGAAAAACTAAGATTGAACGATCGCCTGGATCGATTAACCAACCTAACTGACAACCATATTCTAAACAATACAAAATATTACCAATCACTCGATTAGAACTTTGTTCAGGAGAAAGAATTTCTATTGTCCAATCGGGAAACAATAAAAAATCATTAGGAACTTCTCCATTTTCATCAAAAGGAATTCGCAACCAACTAAATACAGCTATATCGGGAACAATAGATAGTGTACCAAAGCTACAGCGTAATTCAGGAAAAGCATAGGCAATGTTTTGATTTTCTCCTACTTGATTTATCCGATTAGATAATTTTAATTGTAACCGACTATGTTTCCCTTTTGGCATTGGTTTTTCTACAATCTTCCCGTCAATATATTCACAAACTGGTTTAGTTTCTGGGAGTTTAAGAAATTCCTCTAGACTATTAGCTGTAGTAGTAAAAGTCATATATTAATTATCCATTGTCCATTGTCCATTGTCCATTAAAAAATAGTTTATTTTTTCCTTTCTTGTAGCTTACGATAAACATCTTTAATATCTACATGATGATAAGATAAAGCTACTAATGTATGATAGAAAAGATCCGCTACTTCTGAAGCAATCTCTTCTTTTTCGTCATCTTTACAGGCCATCACCACTTCTGCTGATTCTTCCCCTATTTTTTTGAGAATTTTATTATCTCCTCCTTCTAATAATTTCCGAGTATAAGAACCCTCAATAGGATGATCTCGACGTTGACAAATCACCTGATAAAGTCCCGACAAAGTATCAGCAGGTGGTGCAGCTTTTTCATTTTCTTCCAGTTGATGAAAACAACTTCTTTCCCCTGTATGACAAGCAATATCTCCCACTTGTTCAATACTTATTAACAGCGCATCGCTATCACAATCATACCTAATAGATTTCACTTTCTGAAGATGACCAGAAGTTGCTCCTTTGTGCCATAATTCTTGTCGAGAACGACTCCAGTACCAAACTTCCCCAGTTTCCAGGGTTTTCTGTAATGATTCTTTATTCATCCAGGCCAGCATTAATACTGTCCCGTCTAAATAATCTTGGGCGATCGCAGGAACCAACCCTTTCTCATTGTAGCGGATTTTATCTAAGGGAATAGCATTGCTCAAAGCATGATCAGACATCAATAACGCCCCAAAACGATTCTTTCTTTTATCCTACTACCAAATTCTCCTAACCTACCTCTTCTTTTTTTTGTTTTAAGTAATGTTTAAAAATATAAAGTTTAGTAATCCTGTCTACGATCTCTGAGGTCAGACAATACATAATTGAAATAGAAAGCCCAATGAGCAAAGTGGACGTGGGGAGAGGGCTAATTGAAGGGTTATTATTCTCTTACAGTAGCATAGTATGCAGAACATATCAAGTTTTTAACATTGATTGCCGAGGGTTTTTGTCATTTTTTTATTAATAACTGGTTTGAATTTTTATTAGTCAATAAATTTGAGTTAAATATAAGGTGATGTATGGACAATTTATCTTTCTGAGAACATCTTAAACGCTGATTTGTTCCTTCAAAAAATCATAACCTTGTCCTAGTTTCCGAACTCGGGTTATTTGTCAACAAATGAAGTTCAAAAAAGTTATTTTCCAATTCAAAACACAATTCACTTAAAAAATAGTAAAAGCAACGGGGGAAATTATGAAAACCCTTACAGGAATTCTTTTATTAACGTCTTTAGTCTTAACACCTGTGGTTAGGGCAGAAAATGCGACCGACTTGCAAAAATTAATGGCAACAGGAGACTGTATTGGCTGTGATTTACAGGATGCTGATTTACGCAATTTAGACTTAAGAGGTGCCAATCTCGAAGATGCCAATCTTATCAATACCAAACTCCATAATACTAACTTAAGCAGAGCTAACTTAAAAGGGGCTAACTTAGTTAATGCAGACATGGATGGTGTTACCTTGAGGAAAGCCAATCTTCAAGAAGCACAAATGAGGGGCGTTTTAATGGCTGATGCTGACTTAGAAGAGGCTAACCTACGAGGAGTAGATTTTACCCTTCACGATGGAGAAAGGGCAATTTTGACAGGTTCTAATCTACGTAATGCAGATTTAACTGGGGCTTATTTACGGGGTATTAAACTAAAAGAGGCGAATCTAGAAGGAGCAAATCTTTCTTATACGGACTTTTCTACAGACTATCCCCGAAATAATACCGCAAAATCCGCTGCTAATGCTGCAATTATGGCCGTTCCTTTCGCTATTCCTGGGGCAGTTTTAACCGTAGTTGCAGAGGTGGTTATCCCTGAAGCTTCTGCTTTCAATGCAGATGTTAGTTATGCTAATCTTCAAGGGGCAATCTTAACTAATGCTAATCTTCAAGATATCAATCTTCATGAAGCTAATCTGATCAATGCTGATTTGCAAAACGCTAATTTGCATCACGCTTATTTAGTTAATACGGATTTTCGCTATGCTAATTTAACCGGTGCAAGACTCAGTGATATCAATATGGAAGGGGTTGATTTCCGTTATGCTACTTTACCAAATACTGATTTTCATCTTTCCTATTTAGTGGATGCTAATTTCAGTAATGCTAATTTAGCTGATGCTAATTTAACAGAGATTAATATGGAAAACGCTGACTTCAGTGGCGCTGATTTAACGGGAACTGTTTTTAATTCTTCCTATTTAGTCGGTGTTAATTTTAATGATGCCACACTTGACTCTGCCCAGTTACGAGATATTAACATGAGTCGGGCTAATTTAATTGGGGCTAATCTTCATAATGCTGACTTGGCTGATTCTAATCTAGACAATGCTAACTTATGCGGTGCTACTATGCCCAATGATGTTATTTCTGAAATTGGTTGTACTGCCCTGAGTGTTCGTTGATAAATTATTAATCCCACGTACTTCTAATCGTGGGATTGTTTGTGTTTTTTTCAATAATGGTGTGTTTGTCTAAACTTACTTTTTCGATTTCAGATATGAATTAATTGACAAAACAATAGTATTCTTCTGACGACCGAAAATTATTTAACAGGAAGTCCAAGCTGCTGTTCATTCAGATAATTGAAAAGCATTTGTGGCATTGGTACTTTAATTTTAATCATGTATATTCTACAGTAAGTAGTCGGACATAAATAGAAAGCACTATGTCAACTTATGTTACAAGTTGACTGGGGGTCGCGGAAAAAACTCCGCAAAGTGTGTTTATGGAGTTAGTAGAAAAAATAGCTAGTTATACCTCTCTAAATATGATGGATGAATTTAGTAATCTTTTGTAGTCTTGATAACTTTTATTGAGTT
>JBFRWO010000170.1:0-3336 GCA_051439625.1 Crocosphaera sp.
TGCTTCAATTGCTGAGGAGCGTAAATCATAGCTATAAGGTGCTGGCATGGTTTTGACAATTACTCGAACGCTTTTTTTATTATAAAAGTGTCCTAACCATAATGCGTAATGCTATAGCTTGCGCCAGGGTAGATCTTTCCATTCATACATCAGCTTAGTCGCTGTGTTCATGACTTATTTACTCTTACTTGTTTGTTTATCTCCACTATTTCGTGTTTCTGTCTGCTTATCCTTGGCATTACCCAAGGCTTTTGCTTTTGAAACAATCCTGCCTGATAAGTCCATGCGCTTGACTAACTACTCAGGTTATCGACCTCTCCTGAGAGAAACTTTCAGGTTACTTCGTTCCTAATGTTTGTTTTGCGAAGGGGTTAGATTTCTACTATCCTACGGGCTATAAGTTGAGTGATTTTCTCTACTCGGCAAGTTAGAGAAACAACGTGAGTGATTTCAAGTACTAGGAAAGTTACTTGAACATTAAGCCGTGTCATTTTGACTCAAGCTCCTAAAATCGGGTGAGCTTGTTGGCGGTAACGTAGGTTCGGACGTAGATTCGCTTCAAGGCTAATCATACCCTTCCAGCTTGCGGGGATTTCTTACCGATTTTCAGATTACCCGCTTTATATCCCGCTTTATCCTGTAAGTTGTCAGGCTTACAAAATAGGGATATTGCTATCTCCTATCACTTAGAAGGTAAGTAATTAGAATTTACATTACGTAATATTCTTCGCCTTACATCAAACATTAAGTTGTCAAGGTTCAGTTGATTAAACCTCGCCTCTTGTCCCCCAAGGATTAGCTTTCAGACGGCTGAAACCCTTTCCTTGGTTTAAAGAGAACGAATCGCACTACCCACCCCTCCTTTTTGGTTTTGTACAGAGATAATCATTTCCTTGATCGTCTTATCGTATTTACGTAAATACGATTTCCTGTATAGTCGTATTTACGCTTCATCGTCAAGTATTTTATTTAAGTTCTTGGTTATCTGGTTTATTAACCTACTTAGTTCCTTATGGCGTTAGTATTTATGGTCAATATATCAGTCGCTCTCGCAATTAGCTGAGTCAGGAGGAGAAGTTAAACTCTTGCTCTTTTCTAGTACAATATCAGTGAATTTATAAGTAAATACTTATAAAATGGAGAAATTAGTTGTCCAATAGTAATGACATCAAATCCGTTGTCTGGATGGGAGATAGTCTGAAACAGGTTAAAAGTTTCCCCGAAGAGGTACGCCGTGATATTGGCTCATCTCTCTATGACGTACAACTTGGAGATAAACCAGATAATGCTAAACCTTTTAAGGGCGTTGGTAGCGGAGTTTTTGAAATTGTCACGCGATTTGATTCTGATACTTACAGAACAGTTTATGCGGTACAAATCGGTAACTGCATCTATGTACTTCATGCGTTTCAGAAAAAATCCCCCAAGGGTATTAAAACAGCCCAAAAAGATGTGGACTTGATTAAGAAACGCTATAAACAAGCTGTTGAGCAATCAAAGGAGTCGAAATAATGAGTGAAGATGCCAACCCAATCAAATTTATCAAAAGCAGTGGTAATGTCTTTGCAGATATGGGTCTAGAAGATGCCGAAGAACTTTTAACTCGTGCCAAACTAGGTTATGCTGTTCGCAAAATAATAGAAAGCCGTCACTTAAAACAGCAAGAAATTGCCGAGCTTCTCAAGATTAAACAGCCAGAAGTCTCTAACATCATGAAAGGTAAATATCATTTATTTTCTGAGGCGAGGCTCTTTGGGTTTTTAAATCGGCTGGAACGGAAAGTAACCATTCAAATTTCTATTCACCATCCTGGGGAAGCATTGATTGATGTTGCTGAAATTAGCACTGCATCAAAGTCGGTCGATTAAACTATGCCATAAATGAGGGTCAGAGAGTCGAAAAACAGTATAGATAAACTAATATAAACAAAGCTGATTAATCAACGAAATCATCAGCATTTCCAGCCCGACAACCCCATAAGTTCAACTTAATCGTACAGACATACCAATTTGACAGCAACCAATTCTCAAGACTTTCAGCTGATATTCCCCGAAACTGTGATTTCGTAGAATAGACCTCCAGAACGGTACAATAACTCTATGAAAGTATCTGGAAATGGGCAAGGGAAAGTTTTAACCGCATCAGAATTAAAGCGGTTATTTTGCGATGGGTTGATAAGTTCTCGCGATCTCGAAAAGATCCGCTCCGCGGGTCGCGCTTTGTTTGCCATCTGTTTGTTTACTGGTTGTCGCATCTCAGAGGCTCTGTCTCTCCAGGTGACGGACATTAAAAATAAAACGATTACATGAAAGAAAATCTACCACGAAAGGCAAGCTCAAAACTCGTACTATTGATATTCCACCTCCTTTAGTCGAGTATTTATAGCATTACGCATTATGGTTAGGACACTTTTATAATAAAAAAAGCGTTCGAGTAATTGTCAAAACCATGCCAGCACCTTATAGCTATGATTTACGCTCCTCAGCAATTGAAGCAGTGAAAAGAGGACATAGAAAAGTAAATGTATGTCGGATGTTCAAAATTAGTCGTAATACTTTAGATTTATGGTTAAAAAGAGAAAAAGAAACAGGAGATTACGCAGCGATCGCTAATAAACAAGGAAGACATAGTAAAATTAAAGACGAAGAAAAGTTCAAGGTTTTTGTCAAAGAAAATAATGGGAAAACTCAAATAAAGATGGCTGAGTTATGGGGGAAAAATATCACTCAGCAAAATATTAGTTATACTAGCCAAAAACTAGGGATAACAAGAAAAAAAAACTTACGGATATCAAGAAAGAAGTGAACTAGAACGAGAAGTTTTCCGAGAAAAACTCTCAAAAATCCCGACAAAAAGAAGAGTATATGTAGATGAGGCGGGCTTTGATAACAGAGAGAGCTATCCCTATGGCTATAGTCCCAAAGGGGAAAGATGCTACGCTTTAAAATGTGGAAAAAAGAGAGAAAGAACCAGTTGGATTAGTGCTTTAAGAGAAGGAAAAATTTTTGCTCCTTTAACTTTTGAGGGTAGTTGTAATCGAGATTTATTTGAAGCTTGGTTATCTCAAAGTTTAATTCCTAAATTGCACCCAGGAGATATCATCATTATTGATAATGCTACTTTTCATAAGGGAGAAACGATTAAGAAAATTGTAGAAGAAGCTGGATGTGAACTATGGTATCTTCCAGCCTACTCTCCAGATTTAAATAAAATTGAGAATTGGTGGTCTGTTCTAAAAAATTGGATGAAACAAATGTTACCCGAATTTGAAACAGTCAGAGAATGTGTAGATGCTGCCTTTAAAAAATGTCCTAATGTTTTTGCGTAATGCTATAG
>JBFRWO010000171.1:0-11545 GCA_051439625.1 Crocosphaera sp.
GAGTTATTAAATTATTATCCTCTTGAACTATGTCATATCAGTGGTAGTTTATTAGTGGTTCCCATTAAAGGAAAAGCAATTGAAGAAAGATATAAAATCAAAACTGATAAAGGTTCAAACTCTTTAGATTATGAAAAAATTATTAATAATTTAAACTATATTAAAAAGCATCCAAAATTACCAGAAACTATTAAAAGAAATGTTGCAGATGTAATGAAATTTGTCGACACTATTTTTGAAAAAGATAATAGTGTTCAAAACTACGAACAAAATAGTCAGTATGATGATCAATATTATGCTATTCCATTATATGTTTTTATTATTCCTGAACTTCTTGAAGACTATTTTCAGTGTGATGATGATCAAACCGAACAACATAGCTTTAAGGATATTTTAAAATTATATCTTCGTTCTCTTTACCCTGTTTCCAGTCTTTTACCTATTGGAAATAAATACGAACAGTTCCCTTTTATTATTTTCCGTAGCTACAGTTTAAACGAACTGAGAAGTAAACTATTTACTGATAAATATTTATTAAACTCCCATGAAATTAATGTTTTAAGTTTAATTTTGGCTAGAAAGTAGAATTTAGAAAAAGTAATTACTAATCTTCTTTTTTTGTTTATAAATTTTATGCGATCGCTAACAGTCCTAGTTACACTTTATTAATTCAAGATGACTCCTGTAATAAATATTATATAATACAAAAAATAATAATTTAGTCAAAAATTAATCCCTATGCTCCAAGTTTCTGCATCAGAACTGCCTAAAGATTTTGATAAAATTATGGATACTGCACAAAAAGAAGCTGTTATTGTGCGTAAAAATTCTCTTGATTATGTTGCGATTATTTCAATGGAAGATTATGAGGAATTAATTAATTTGAAGAATAAACGTCTTAAAAAGTTGGCAGATGAAATAGGTTATGAAGCAAGAGAAAATGTATTAACACCAGAAATATTAGAGGATATTCTTAAGAGTGACGATTAAACGTTATATCATCGATACTAATGTGTTGATTAGTGCTATTCTTTTGCCTGATTCAACTGCTTATAATGCTTATATTAAGGCTCTTGATACTGGGATATTACTCGCTTCATCCTCAACTTTAGCAGAGTATAGTGAGGTAATTCTCCGCTCAAAATTTGATCGTTATTCAAGTCAAGAACGTCGCCAAGTTTTTCTTAATCAACTAATACAAGATGTAGAAAAAATAACCATTATCGAGGAAGTTGATGCTTGTCGTGATCCTAAAGATAATAAATTTTTGGAGGTTGCGGTTAATGGAATGGCCGATATGTTGATTACAGGAGATAACGATTTACTCGATCTTAATCCTTTTCGGGGCATTATTATTATCACACCTGCTGATTTTGTCGGGATATGAAAGAGTAAAACACGAATTTGTGTACTGCTATCGTTCAAGGAAACACCAATCACGAAAATTGACGGATAACGTTACACGTCATCTAAGTGTAATACTAAAATTGTCATTGGTGAGGATCGGGGAATCTCTGTAAGGACTTAAAAATGAAGGATGATCGAGACAATGTAGAGAATGGCATAAAATAGAAACAGTCCCCCAAAAAACAATTTAGGGGACAGAAAAAACATAATTAACTAATAAGGAGTATAACTCATGAGCCAAACACCAATAACGGTAAAGTATCCCTTGGAAGAGGTATTGGGGGAGCTAAAACAGAGTATCAAAGAGGTTAATCAGAATATAGCCAACATTCAAAAGGATATGGATGAAAAATTCGATACTCTTCAAAAGGATATGAATCAAAAATTTGATACTCTTCAAAAGGATGTGAATGATTTAAAAGTAGGACAAATAGAACTAAAGACAGAGGTACGCAATTTAAAGGAAGATGTTAAAGAAATAAAAACGGTTCAAAATTCTTTAATTAACGAAGTCTCAAACTTAAAAGGGGTAAAATCTTTAATTATTCCTATTGTGGTGGCTGTATCTACTGCACTATTAACATTATTGGTGCGTTTGATTCCTAATGTACCTCGTTGATTAAACAAAAAATCAAATTCTACATTCACTCTTCCTCGGCGATCGCTTATAATCCTAGACAGTAACGGATAGCAGTTTCAATTTCTAACATTTTTTCTGAGGAAAGTCTTCCGTATGGTTGAGTAGAAAATCTTTGTTTATCTAAAGAACGAATTTGAAAACCAAGAAATACTGTTTCTAGAGGAAGTCCACTTTCTGATGGAAAAACTCGCACATTAGTAGGATAATCACGCTTAATATTTTCTCCTTTTGTTCCGATAACAACTGTCACCACTAAAGGCAATTTATTAATAGTATTAACAGATAAGACTAAAACGGGTCTTTTTCCTGCTTGTTCCTTTCCCTGAACAGGATTAAGATTAATAAAATAAATATCTCCTCTTTGAATGGTCATAGGTTAAGCTAAACCGTCCATATCTGTAGACTTAAATTCTTCGTTAATCATAGCTAATTCTGCTTGAATATCTGGATCATTTGCCATCCTTTGCAATTGTTCTTCTATAGATTCTAAAGCGATTTTCTCAGAGGTTTCTGGGTTGTGTTTGCTTTTATGAGAAAGCAGGAACTGTAACACCTCTTCTACCAGAGAATCGGGTGCTTTTTCAATTTCTTCCATTAATTGTTCTTTAACAGTCATACTTATGCTTGATGGCAGTTTTTAGATAGCTGTATAAATATTCTAGTCCAAGGAAACAGCAATCACGAAAATTGACGGATAACGTTACACGTCATTTAAGTGTAATACTAAAATTGTTATTCTGAGGAACAACGCAGTTAGGAACTTCTGACTTCTGACTTCTGACTTCATTAATCCTCCTCTTTCAATTCAGGATTTTTCAACTCTGCATACACTGTTAAAACTTTAGACAAAGACTCTACCCGACAGTCATAACTAGAACATTGTTTAGTGATATGAAGTGCATCTCCCCACCGTTGTAGGTTGGCTTGTGCCTTGGCAATCTCTCTTAATGCCAAGGCTTTGTCGTAGGAATCATCTATCTGTTGCGCAACAGTGAGGGCTTGTTTTAAGAGGGTAACTGCTTCTTTGCTGTCTGATAGTTCAATGTAAGCTTCTACGATCGCTTTTAATGCCCAGGCTTTGTCGTTGGA
Source organism: Crocosphaera sp. (assembly GCA_051439625.1). Lineage (GTDB taxonomy): Bacteria > Cyanobacteriota > Cyanobacteriia > Cyanobacteriales > Microcystaceae > Crocosphaera. The sequence continues at coordinate 3,137 of JBFRWO010000171.1, forward strand.
ATAATCTATCTGTTGCGCAACAGTAACAGCTTGTTTTTAGAGGGTAACTGCTTCTTTGCTGTCTGATAGTTCAATGTAAGCTTCTGCGATCGCTGTTAATGCCTCAGTTTTGTAGTTGGAATAATCTATCTGTTGCGCAACAGTAACAGCTTGTTTTAAGAGGGTAACTGCTTCTTTGCTGTCTGATAGTTCAATGTAAGCTTCTGCGATCGCTGTTAATGCCCTGGCTTTGAAGCGGGAATCATCCATCTGTTGCGCAACAGTAACAGCTTGTTTTAAGAGGGTAACTGCTTCTTTGCTGTCTGATAGTTCACTGGAGGCTTCTGCGATCGCTCTTAATGTTCTGGCTTTGTGGTAGGAATTATCTATCTCATCTAATAGTGCCTTCATCTCTTCTATTTGCCCATCTTTAACGAAAGCAATAGCTGCTTTTGACTGATAATTATCATCCCGTACTTTTTCACCCCAATAAGCCAACTCTCGCCGAATCTGCCACAGTTGTCCTGGGGTGGTATAGTGCAACCATCCCCACCCCGTCATCAATAACAGTAAGATTGTCCCCAAAATACCCAAGTTTCGATACAGTCGTCGTTTACTTTGTTGCAAAAATCGTTGTTTTTGTCGTTCCTTATTTCCCCAGATTAAATACCGTTTATGGGATTCAATTAACCATAAGTCTCTTATTCCCAACAAATAACGAGGACTGTAATTATTTTCCATCCATACTCGCACCTTTTTATTGAGTAATTCATTAGCTTTATAAGCTTTCGGTAAAATATTCCCTGACAGTTTCATCACAGCAGGAATCATCTTCTCATGTGCTAATTCGTAAGCGGTTTCTTCTTCTTGTTGAATAGGAGTAATTAATCGCTCTAAAGCTAACCATTTAATGGCTTCAGTTATTTCCTGGGGTGATATAGTGTTTAACTTTTCTTGTAACTCTTTAATAGTAAATGCTCCGGCTCTCGTCAACTCATTACCATCCACAAATTCTAATAACACCTTCATTAACTTTTCGTTTTGAGATTTTACTGTTGATTTTTCTCGCAATTTTAAGCGTTCTTCCAAATATTGATATAATAGTCCTTCCACCTCTCCTATTTTTTGCAGTGCAGTCTTTTTAAATGCTCGTTTTTCTGACATCTTCTGACTACTAATAACTAAAGATAGTATTTGTAAGTCAACAGGTGAAATAAGATGATCCTTACCCATAAAGTTTGTTTCAAAAATATATTTTATATAGTCCCGTTCAAAATCTATATTTTCTATCTTCGCAATCGTTTCTAGAATATTGGTTGCTTCTTCAGCAGAAAACTTTTTCAATTCAAAACTATTAGAAGAATAAAGAGGATAATTCAGCTTGTTTTGAATATCCGATTGAAAATAGAATAAATCTGAGCGTAAACACATCAAAATTTTGACATCAATTTTATCTTGCTCATACCACTGTTTTAAACTGTCACTAAATTGTTCATAAAGATCAGGAAATTTATAACGATGGACAAAAACTTGCTCAAACTGATCAAAGAAAAGTATCAAAGGTTTCCCCACTGTTTTAATTCCTTGTTTACAAATAGCTAAAAAGTCTAAATTCTCAGTACCTTGATTATTTAATTTTAAAGACCTAATAATTTCTTTTGTTACCGTTTCTATAGGACTTTTATCACTAAATTTAATATATATACCCCGATACAGACTTTCTTCTCTAGTCAATTTTGGCATTAAACCCGCTTGAATAAAAGAACTTTTTCCACACCCAGACTCTCCCCATAAAATACCAATACGAAACTCTCTATCTTGCAACATAGATAAACAAGCATTAATACTTTTATTTCGTTCCAACTTACTAAAAACTTCAGCATCCTTTTGTGTAAACGGCCGTAACCCTTTTATAGCAACTTGTTCCTCAACCGGACTATCTGAGATCAGTTTCGGTTTATTAAAAACTGCAATCAATACCGCAAAACTAAATAATAGTATTCCTCCCAAACATCCCAAAACAAACCATTGAGGATATTCTTCTATCTTGAAAATACTTTTAATAACTTCCCGTGAAACCCAACCAACAATAATAACCGCTAAAATTAAACAGATTAACTCAACCCATTTCTTTTCCCGTATCAACTCTGCGACCATCTGTACCAACGAGACAAGACTCTTCATTGTCTCGGTAATACTCTCCAAAATACCCTTAAAATTCTCCATCGTTATAACAGTCTACAGTTTCACCTAGATTTTAGCTACAAACTCCAACTGAATGTAGGATGCAGAATTTAGAAATAATTAAATACTGATATACTACTCAATCTAAGCAGCGATCGCTTTTTGAAGGGGAATATTGGGAATTGAAAAATACTGTTTCTGTTTGCTACTTCTCGGAGTCAACTAAGGGGTTTGTAGGCGCACACCTTTTCCACTATGTATAGAATATCATGTCAAGTCAAGTAAAAGCAATTCTTTTTTACATTTCTTTTAATTGATAACTGAATACTGCTTAATTTAGGTTGAGGCAAAGATCAAGCCTAAAATAAAAGCAGTCCCCTGGCAGCCACCTTGGGGACATCTCAAACGAATATATTAGGAGTATAACTCATGAATGAACCGATTACCGTACCTTACGATTTAACAGATATCCTAAAAGAGCTTAAACAGGATATCAAAGACGTAAACACCAAGTTAGACAAACTAACCACCATTGAGGTGAAACTGGCAACGATTGAGACAGAAATAAAAGGAATGGACAAACGACTAGAGAGGGTAGAAAACACCCAGGACACTCTCGTTAAAGAAGTATCTGACCTAAAAGGTTTTCGTTCCTTGATTCTCCCTTTAATCGTTGGTGCGATTAGTGCCGTCATTGGGGGAATCGTTACGGTAGTGGTCAGATTACCTTCTCTGTTGTTGAAACCTTAGTGTCTTTTTAACATTTCGTTTAATTAATAACTGATAACTGCTAACTCGTCACTGATAACTGATAACTGATAACTGGTAACTGATAACTGGTAACTGAGAATGGGAACAAAGAAAAAACATCCAGGGTCGATCTAACTCGGCACCTGTTCAAGCGTTGAGGGGAGGAATTTTTCCCATATGAACCTCCCCCAATTCTTTTTATTTATAAAATAAAAAGAGAAAATGCTATGATCCAATCTGTCAGGATAGACTAATTATTGAAATTCTGGCCTAAGACTTTCTGTTGTAAAGCAATAACACGAGGACGGGCCCCTTTTCCAGAAAATCCTAATCCTTCTCGAAAAATCTCTGGCATATAAAAACGTTCCAATTCCTCTTTTTCTTTATCTTCATAAATGACTCCCATTTGTTTAAAAATATTGATAGTAGATATCTCTAGTTTGAACTGTTCGGCATCAAAAGGAATTTTTTTATCAGTTGCTTGATAGTTAGGGAGTATCTCATCGACCCACTTTTTAAAAGAAGGATATTCTTGTTTAGCTTCTTCTACTTTCTTTTTACTACAAGGACTGAGAGCGCGACGAATCGCTTCAGGAGGTAACAATCGAATGGTAGAGAATTTGGGAAATTTTAAATCTGATATGTTTTCAATCGTAATATCGGCTGCATGATACAAAAAGCGAACAATATCTCTTGCTTGAAGTCTGCCATTAAAATCAGTTAAAGCAGCAAAAATCCAAGATACAGAATAAGCTTCTCTTGATCTATCTTTGCCTAATTTTTTACCCCATAATGGCTCAAGTTTTTCTTTTAAGTCTTCTTGTCTTAAGTTCTCTATCCCATCTTTGTTAGCTCCAATAATTTTAGCTTGACTACAAAGCCAAAAAGCTAATTTCAGAAAAGAATTTTCGTCCCAGTCTAAATCATAAGCCCGATATAGATTTTCAAATTGACCGATATTTTGAGCAATTGTATTTCTCAAAAAATCTCGTCTGAGGAAAATAATTATCCCTAAGTTAGCCTGTCTAATTTCTGATAATTTATTAGGCAGATTGTCAATTAATGCTTTTAATGCTATTTTCTGTTTATCATCTGTAGCAATATTAGGAAATATATCCTCTAAGCCATCAAAAATAACAATCAACTTTAAGGATTTAGTTGTAAGATACTGATTAATTTCAGAAAGCATGAATTGTTTTTCTTCTTCTATTTCCATACCAATGGCTTTAGCAATTTCATTGATCCAAATACTTGTCCACTCTGGTTCATTTAAGCTATCATAAGCAAGATATTTTTTGATTCTATCAGAAAAGTCTGATGGAAAAAATTCAGGAAGATTATCACCTAAAGCTTGCCTTAATTGTTGTCTAGCATGATGAGTAATATTTTTAGCTTTTGGCTTTAAAGTTGTAGATTGTAGTAAAGGAAAAATATATGTCTTTGGTGTTCTGTTAGAATTACTAGGATTAATTTTATCTAAAAAAGTTTCCCAAAACTTAAATCGTGATAACTGAATATAGTTAAAAGTTTTTCCAGCACCTTTAGCTCCAATAGAAACAATATGGGGTAAATTATCTTGAAAATTTATAGCCAAATTTTTTAAAGGTTTTGTCACTAATAAATCATCACTTTCTCCTTCTTCTGCATACTCATACTGACTACAAATATCTTTGAGCTTTTGGACGGGTTCTAGTATTTGATCCTCCAGGTTTTGTTGTGTGGGTGATGATGTTTCTTCTGGAATGATTAATTGATCTTGGGCCCATATTGCTGCATTATTCATTACTGAAGTTCCTTGCAATTTTTTTTCTGCTTCCTCCCAGTTATTAATATAAAGTAATTGTTGAGCAAATTCAGTTTCTTTAATTTCTAATCGGGTTGAATATAAATCATCGTTTTTAGATAGAATATAAGCTGATTGCAGTTTGGTAATACTTCCATCAAAAGCCCATGAATCTTTGATTTCAGGAGTTAACCAACTAATAATGACACAAGGATCAAAATATTTTTCATTCTCATCTTCACTTTCCTCGTAAGCAATATGACCAAGTTGTTCTAAAACTAGCTTTGTACCATTAATTGATTGGTTATTTAAAGTAGTGACTAAAAAACGTTGCATTCTAGGATCAAAAAGTATCGGACTAGAAATCTCGCTTAATCCTGCTCTAAGATCAATAAATATATAATCTACTCCTAAAGTTTGACCTAATTGATATATAGCATCAGTACATCTCCAAGAGCCATCTAAATTTCTCACTAAATTTTCAGGTAAAATAGGAGTATCTAACAACTGTTTTTCTTCATAAAAAGCAGGAATAAAATATAGTTTGGATTTACCTTCATTTTGAACAGATTTTTTAATTTCTTTTGCTAGACCTTCTAAAGTTTTTTCTAGAGAATCAGGAGGATAGTGGAAAATTTCGAGAAAATCTATAAAAGAAAGTGTGGGTTTAATGTCTCGATTGGCATTCCAATAGGTTAATCCAGGTGCTTCTAAATCAGCATCAATTACTAAGATATTAATCTCAGTCTTCAAATGCTTAGCTCTTTCTAATAAAGCCAAAACATAAGCAGATAAATGTAAAGTTCTTCCCACACCACCTTTAAAAGAATAAAAAGCAATTAAATTAGGCTTCTCTAAATAAGGTTGTGGTAGAAAATTTGTTAGTTGATTGCTATCATTAATATAAGCAACCTCTTCCCAAAAAGGACGAATTGAAATATTAGTATTTGAAGATTGTTCATCAAAAATAAATTCTATCGGTAAAATAGCATCATCACCAAAGTCTAATAAAATGACTTCTCTTTCTTGCTCATACCAATTACCAAACCATTTTTCTAAAATTGTAGAGACAGTATCTTTATAATTTTCTTGAGTTAAACTAATTTCTAGAGCATCAGAAAAACAAGTTACTCTAATTACCCCTTCAGGTAAATGATTACCATAGTTGGTATGTTGAGCAATGATACGTCTAACGTCTAACCATGTTAATAATCGTAATGATTTCATAAGTTACCTAGTTCTTGTTCAATCCACTTTACTATGTTGAGTAATTTGTCTTCTATTTCATGATCTTTAATATTTTCTGAACATCCACCATAACGCCACATTTGATTTATCTTACCCGATGTAAATGTTCTTTCCTCATCTTCACGTCTAGGTGTTTTCAAATGCTTCATACTTAATTTTTTAGGTAACATATAATCCCTACTAACCCTCAAAGAACTGAGTAACTTATTGATATCATGTTTTGATTGACCAATCTCCTGACATAAATCAGTACGGTTTTTACGTTTTCTTTTCATAATAACTGCTTTGAGTCCACATTCTACCGAATAAAATAGAAGTAATCTATGAGCATTAGTCTTTATTGTTGCATTATGATAAGCTGACTTATTTTGCCGGCAAGCCTTTTGCATTTCTCTGTCTGTAAATGGAATCACAACTGATGTTGACGTTAATAAGATTATGGCTTTAATGATATTGACTGACCCTTATTATAATATTTCCGTTATCAACTTTCAACTCAATGTCTCTTAAGACTATAAAAAAGCCCTCTAACTGTTTAGAGGACTTTAATAAATCAAGTAAAGTGATTAGGAATTAACCTAAAACAGCTTTTGCTTTAGCCAAAACATTATCAACACTAAAGCCGAATTTTTCCATACAGGTTCCACCAGGAGCAGAAGCACCAAAAGTATCAATACTGACGCTATGGCCTTCGGGTCCAACGTATTTTGACCAACCAAAACTAACACCAGCTTCCACAGATAAACGCTTGGTTACAGCTTTGGGGAAAACAGACTCTTTATAAGCTTCGTCTTGCGCTTCAAATAACTCCCAAGAAGGCATAGAAACCACGCGAACTTTCTTACCTTCGCCAGTTAATTTTTCAGCAGCAGCCACACAAAGACTGACTTCTGAACCGGTTCCCATGAGGATAATATCAGGAGTTCCATCACAGTCAACAATAGCATAAGCACCCTTAGCCACTCCTTCAATAGAAGTTCCAGGGAGGTTAGGCACTTTCTGACGGGTAAACGCTAATAAACTAGGTGCATGAGCTTTCGCCTTCTCAACCGCCACCTTATAAGCTCCAGAACACTCATTTCCATCAGCAGGACGGAAAACAGTTAAATCAGGAATAGCTCGTAAAGAAGCCAAAACCTCTACAGGTTGGTGAGTAGGACCATCTTCCCCTTGTCCAATGGAGTCGTGAGTCATCACCCAGATAGCCCCAACTTGAGACAAAGCTGATAAACGGATCGCAGCCCGCATATAATCGGTAAAGATTAAGAAAGTAGCACCGTAAGGAATTAAACCAGAATTATGTAAAGACATTCCGTTACAGATAGCACCCATACCATGCTCACGCACCCCAAAGTGGACATTACGGTTAGCATACTCTCCTTTTTGGAAGTCCCCAGAAACTTTTAATTCTGTTAAGTTAGAGTGGGTTAAATCAGCCGAACCACCGATTAACTCAGGTAACACAGGAGCTAAGATGTTAAGGATAGCAGCCGAGTGCTTCCGAGTCGGTTGTCCCTCATTTTCAGGGGTAAAGGTAGGTAGATCCTTATCCCAACCATCGGGGAGTTGACCACTTAAATAACGTTCAAACTCAGCCGCTTTTTTGGGATATTTAGCCTTGTAAGCTGCAAACGCTTGGTTCCATTCAGCTTCATAACTAGCACCCTGTTCGGCCTTATTCATTGCCGTAAGCACATCTTGGGGAATGTCGAAGGGTTCATAGTCCCAGCCTAAGTTTTTACGGGTTAAAGCCACTTCATCAGTACCCAAAGCAGCACCGTGAACACCGGCAGTATTTTCTTTGTTGGGGGAACCATAACCGATGGTGGTGGTAACTTTGATCATTGTAGGTTTATCGGTGACTTTTTTCGCCTCTTCGATCGCCTTGCCAATAGCTTCTAAATCAGTATTACCCTCTTTTACATGGATAGTGTGCCAACCGTAAGCTTCAAAGCGTTTGGACACATCTTCGGTAAAGGCCACATCGGTAGAACCATCGATAGAGATGTGGTTATCGTCATAAAGAGCGATCAGTTTGCCTAAACCCCAGTGTCCAGCAATAGAACAAGCTTCACCGGCAACACCTTCCATGTTGCAACCATCCCCTAAAATGACGTAGGTGTAATGGTCAACGATGATATCATCTCCTTCGTTAAAGGTAGCTGCTAAATGGGCTTCTGCTAGGGCTAAACCTACCCCATTAGCGATCCCTTGTCCTAAAGGTCCGGTGGTAACTTCTACCCCTTCGGTTTCAAAGTTTTCGGGGTGTCCAGGGGTTTTCGATCCCCATTGACGGAACTGTTTAATGTCTTCGATGCTGACACTATCGTAACCGGTTAAATAGAGTAAGGCGTACTGTAACATACAACCATGACCAGCAGATAGGATGAAGCGATCGCGGTTAAACCATTTGGGGTTTTTGGGGTTAAACCGCATGAACTTATCCCAGAGGACATAGGCCATGG
>JBFRWO010000172.1:0-2941 GCA_051439625.1 Crocosphaera sp.
CACTATCTCATTCAACATTTTATCCAAGACAGCATTGGTCTTTTCTGCCAACTCAACAATGTCATCGATGGTAGTAAATTTGCTTTCTTGAGGGATGCGAGTATCAATTAACTCTGCCTCGGGACTAGCTATTCTGGCTCCGGTTAGCTCATCAGATGCGAAACTTAACTGGGCTGCGGACAACTTGGGAGATGGAGGCGGTACAGGTAAATCAATAGGAGCATTAAATAAAACTCGGGTGATTAAGTCATCCCGAGAATCTAGGCTTGAAGCAGCAAACCCAGTGTCGGCATAAATCTCAGCCCCGAAACTGAATCCTGTGTTGAATATGTTGATCACATAAGGGTTTTCAAAACCAAGAGTCAGTTGGTCTTGCCCCAGGGTAAAGTCAGCAATAAAGGCAAAATCATCATTACCAAAAGGATCTAAAAATGTGCTGTTGGATAAGTAGTAGTCCTCACCGGAGAAGAAAGGAAAGAAGGGAGAGGGTTCCCCTACTACAAAATTATCAGATCCAGACCCACCAACTAAGATATCGATTTCTTTTAGTCCTGGAGTAGAGCTAGTTTCATCAACCCCTTGGATGAAGTCGTTACCCTGTTGACCGAACAAAATGTTGCTTAGTCCCTGAGTAGCATCTCCTTGAATAACGTCTCCATTGGCTGTACCAATCACATCGCGAAAATTGACCACCTCAAAAGGACCAAATCCAGAAATAAATAAATTCTCTTCTGCAAGATCAACATTAAAGGAAGTAGGACTAAAGCCAGCTACACGACCATCAATGAGATTACGTTGACCTGTAGCACCGACGATTTTATCTATGCTAGGTGTGAAAGGATTGGGGTTTCCTTGCAGTTGATCAATTCCTGCACTTCCTTTATCGATGACTCCTTGAGCTTTAAGGGTAATTTGTTGACCTAAATCACTGTAGTCAACCGTATCAAACCCGGCTGCTCCACCATCATAGGTGTCATGTCCTTTACTACCAAAAAAGACATTATCGTTATTGTTTCCAACAATGGTGTCGTTATTGTGAGTGCCTCGAACATTGTCAAAATTAACAACTTTGAAGGAAAGAGGAGAGGGCGCACCAGTACCATTAACAATCAGGCTATTCGCCCCTAAATCAACATCAATGGAAGTAGGACCTGTGCTTGAAGCGTCGATAGTGTTAACGATACCTGGTCCGACATCCCCAATAATATTTTCAATATCCACAAGAAGATCCATCCCACCACTGGCTTTTTGGACCATGCCTTGGGCTTTGAGGGTAATTGATTCGTTTAAGTTGCTGTAGTCAACCGTATCATGATTAATCTCGGTTCCCCCATCAATCAGGTTATCCCCTGTGCGATCTTCAACCAAAAAGGTATCATCTCCTTCTTGCCCCAAAGCAGTATCTTCAACACCATCGTTGATTAATCGAATCTTGTCGTTTCCTGCAAAACCGACAACGAAGTCAACACCGAACAAATCAGTCAGATGATCGTTCCCAAAGGTACCAAGAATGAAAGCCATATATTTATATGTGTTTTATAAGTGTATCTACATGAGTAACAATACTTGGTAATTATTAAATTTATATTAAGATTTTAAAAATATTTTTGTACTATAAAATAAAGAGATCTATTGTTCTTAGGACAAGATATGAGTAAGGGCGATCGCATTTCTTCCATTTTGTGATCCCTCAATAATCTGAAACCAGTAAAACATAGCTATGTTATGAAGTGTAAGTAAATCTAATTTTATTCTGATTCTTGAAACTGAAAAACATGATTTTTCTGAACTTTCGGTAATTGGAAAAACAGTGTAATCATTAATGTTCCCATATAAGCAGTTAATGCTGACCATAATAGATGATTATTGTGCAAATTATAAGACAAAATTGCTAGAGGTAAAAATCCTAGAAAAAATGCCGTTAATACTCCATTTCTCAAGGTCGAACCTTCTTTTAAACCAATAAAATAACCTTCTAACATAAACGCAGTAGCAGTTAAACATAAAAGAGGTAATAACCATAAACTATATTTTATAGCTGTTTCACTAATTTCTCGGTGATCTGTTAATATTTTAAAGATAGTTTCAGGGAATACAAACGGAATAAAGGCAAAGCTTGAAGCAATAACAAAACTATTAATAATAGATACAACTAATAAAGGTAATATTTGTTCAATGGTTCCCTTTCCTTTAAAATTTCCTGTTAAAGTTTGGGTAGTCATTCCTATTCCTTGAACTGTAAATTGACTCAATAAAGCAATTTGTAATAATAAACCATTCGCGGCTAAAATTTCTGTCCCTAGTAAAGCACTCAAATTAGTAAAAATAGAATAGGTTGTAATTAGACCTAAAAACCTAATTAAGATGTTTCCTTTTAAAACAATAATTGATTTCAATTCTTCCATGTCTAAGATTTTACTTATCAGTTTTGATATCCCATTCCATTTAATACTAAATATCATAAAAATAAGAGCAATAAATAAAGCTAAATATTGACTGATAGCTGTAGCTAAACCTGCTCCTATACTACCCCAAGCCCAACGATAAATCATGAGATAATCTAGACCAACGTTAGAGAAATTACCGACAAAAGATAACAAGAAAATTGCTGCTTTCATTTCTCTTCCTAAGAACCAACCAATGAAAACAAAATTCAGTAATACCGCCGGTGCGCCCCAAATTCTAGCATAAAAATAGTTGATTCCTGATACTTCAATTTCGGGAGAACCCGACAATAAAGTAAAGCCTATTTTTTCAATAGGATACTGTAAAATAAGAATAATAAAAGCAATGATTAAAGCAATTAAACCACTCCGTAAAATAGCGAGTAATATTCCTTCTTCATCATCCCTTCCCATTGCTTGTGCTGTGATAGCATTGGTTCCGGAACGAATGAACTTTAAAACTCGATATAAATAGTCAAAAAGAATGCTTCCAAGAA
>JBFRWO010000173.1:0-7945 GCA_051439625.1 Crocosphaera sp.
GTGCTGTGAATTTTACCAGCCGATGATTCTTTCCTTACTAAAACTACATTATCAACTTGGTAAGTTTCCCCTATTAAAGCTAAAATTTCAGCAATTTTTTCTTGAGGATTAATATCAGAGTTTAAAATACAATAAATTTGCCGAATTAAGTTTTTTGACCAATTTTTCTGGTATATACTTTTAGGCATTTTTGTCTCTTGTTGGAAAATATGTAAATCTTGATTTGTCAAGGTATTCATCAATTGATTGCCTCCTTAAAAGAGTCGGACACATCAGGATTTAACTACTAAATAAAAGCATGGGGGATTTTCAAAGGTGTTCTTTCTCATATTTTTAACAGAGAAACCTTGACTAATGACCGACTATATGGGTATCATGAGTTGTCACATTAGATTATACAAGAAAACTCTTTTCTGTGCTGTTCTTATAGCATTTTCATCAACCTAGACTATATATTTCTATGTTGTAGGGTTCAACTGCCGTTAAACCCTAGTTTAGCCAATTTGTTTTTAGGTAAAAATAGGACGAAAACCGTCTATTTTTACTGGTTTAATGTGTTATGCAGGATCAGGCATTGCTAAAGCTTCTTTCGCCTTAAGTAAAGCATCACGGTAATTATAGCTTGCTTCTACGATTGCCCCTCTTTGTTGTGCATCAACCAAACTATAAGGGGTAGCTGCAACTTTTCCAGGTGTAAAGAAAGGTTCAATTGTTTTCATGCAATCTTGATAAGCAGCTTCTACCTCATCTATAATGTCTTGATCAAGAACCTTTTTATAAGGTTCAAATTGACTTTGAATACCAATCCAATTATGCTTGAAAATTAATAAGCTTTGATCGGACCAAGTTTCTTCTTCACTAGATATTTTCTTCGCAGGAACTTCTGTGGCAACACTCAACATTCCATCAAAATTAAGAGGGGCATTAAAGTTATTAATATCACTCAATTTTCCTCTTAAAGATTTGATACTATCCAGTAATTCTTCTGCATAAGGAATAGCTGCATCTAAGTCCTCATCCCGATATATAAATGCTTCAATTTTATGAAAACCTTTAAACTCAGGGGAGTGTTCCCCTCCTTCAATGGCATAAGGACGAGCATCAATATCTGTGTCTTCTTGTTCAAAACTCCCTGCATAAACTTCAATTTCTTCGTAGGGAGGACGGGAGTTAACATAAGCAATTTTTGCCTTAGATAAATCTCCTGTTTTTAGTGCAGATAATAGGTCTTGTACTAGGGGAATTTGATCATCAACTCGTTCACGAAAATAAGCAACTCCAGCGAGGACTTGAGGATGATAATCAGGGGGTTGAGCAGTTAAATTTCCTACCCATAATAAGGAACAGGCTACTAATGCTGTAATCAGAAAACGTAGGGTACTTTTCATGAGGATTTACTCCAAAAATAATAACTTTTTATATTATAAAATAAAAAAATATAATTAAGATAAATAATTAAGATATTTTTTCACAACTTAGTCAACTTCTTCTACACACAAAGCATCAGCTTCGGGTTGATTTAATCCAATTAAATTTCCTTTAACTTCTAAAATAATTGGACAATTTTGTGAGGCTTGACGAATGATCATAAATTGTGTCCCTGGTGTTAATCCCATGGATAATAATTTACCTTGATAACCTTTAAAAACCTTGTCATATCCTACGATATAACCGATAGCACCAACTGATAGTTCTCTTAAATAAGTGTTGACAATGTGTTCCATTGTTTTACCTGAGAAAATGTTTTTGTGTGTAGGGATAATTTAGTAAATTATCCCTACCGAGGAGAGTTTTGTCCATTATTGAAGCTGTCTTATTATATTAAGTAGAATCCATAATTAACTCTCCTAGTAAAGGTTTAAAAGGTAAATGTTGTCCGAATAGTTCCGATAACTAAAGCATCATTTCTGTCATCAAAATCGGGTTCAGTAATGATGATAATGCCAGGAGTAATAGCAATATTATCGTTAAGAGGATATTCGTAAATCGCCTCAATATGAAAAGAACTGTCTTGATCCGTTCTTGTCAAATCATCTGGTAAATTAATATTTGCCTTAGAAACCCAAGGTTCCATCCCGACAATAATCGCCCCCGTATCTCCTTCTTTAAAAGCATCAGGAAAAGCTAAAGTAACCGCCCAATTCCAAATATCTAATTGACCTCTTTGGATAACATCATCATCAGGACCAATATCGATCGCACCAAGAGTTCTGGTAGTGGTAAAACCAGCCCAACCGCCTAAGACAAACCTATCCCAAATACGCCAAGTAATTTCTCCACCATAAGAATTATTGACCGTATTAACAGCAGCTTCAAAGTCTTCAAATTCTTCTTCGATAAAAGTTTGAAAATTAGAGCGACGAGTACCTGTTCCCGAGTCAAGATTATTGTAACCATGAACATAGGTAAACGCTACTTTAAAATTGTCACTGGGTTCGTAGGCAAACTGTCCAATTAACCCATAGGGACCATTAAACAAACCTGCACCTAAACCAGGGTTTTGAGCATCGGTAGCTAAATAACCCCCACTCCACTCAAATACCTCAAAAAGACGACCTTGGAAACCAATACCAGGCCCTTCACCCATATAGTAGAGAGGATTACGACTACCAAAGGCAGAAATAGCCCCGGCTGCACCGTCACCGTCGAGGAAGTTGACAGTAGGAACAAAGTCATCAAACGCACCCCCAACCGGTTCAACGAACATTCTCACGTTTTCAGCCAGATCAAACTCATAAATAATCAGTTCCACGGCTAGATCGCTATCATCCGGTTGAGAAAAGCCTAATTCCCCTTCAAAGGTTCCTGTGATGTCAGAATACGCTGGTGTAGTACCTGTGGCGAGACGGACATAGAGTAAGTCATTGCCATCAAAAGTGGTATTTAGTTCTAGCCGTCCCCTGTAACCAAAGTTATTAACGTTGTTGATCTCTTCGGTACCTTGGTTTTTGTCTCCACTGGCGATCCCAGTTAAACCAACCACAAACTCACCACTGAGAACTGTAGTGGTAGAAAACTGATGATCTTCGAGAAAAGCAACTCTTGACTCTAAATTATCCACCCTCGCTTTTAAGGCGATTAACTCTTGTTCAAATTCTTGGGCCAAGCGTTTCAATTTTTCGATATCTTCCCGTAAAACGGCAACATTTTCCTGGATTAACCGTTCTATAGTGTTCATACAGGCATTTAAACCGGCGGCGAACTCGTAACGAGATAAAGCGCGGTTGCCTCGGAAAGTGCGATCGGGATAGCCCACAATGCACCCATAACGTTCTACGAGTCCCCGTAAGGCTTCGTAAGCCCATTCTGTGGGGGAAATGTCTTGTAACTCAGAAACACTGGTGACTTGATTCAGGGAACGTTGCTGACGACGACTACCTGAGTTTAAAAAGCCGTCCCGAGACTGTCTTAAATGAAGATCCCGATCAATTTTGGGTAACTGAGGCAGGGGTGATGTCTCTTCATCTTCTAAAGAGATAGTCCCTTGACGACCCATAAACTGACTACGAGACTCTCTCAAAGACGAGTCTTGAGTAGGTAAAGCTTGACTGGTAGACGTAGAAAACAAAATCATTCCTAAAACTAGGATTAAATTATTAAAGGAAAAAAAGCGGTTCATCATTAAACTCCTCACACTGGTAAAAAATGATAATGATTATCATTATACTTAGTTGTTTTTGATGGGGTAGATATATTAGGAGTTCGGAGTTCGGAGTTCGGAGTTCGGAGTTAATATATCTCCCTCTGCTCCCCACACTCCCCATCTACCCCAACTCAACTACTTCCATCCGCCTCGGTTCATCACCTGGACAGCAGCAGCTAAATTTGGACCAAAAGCGTCAATAGTAGCATTGTCCGCTTTAAAGGTGCCAAAACTTTCTAATACTGGGTCAATCGCTACCCCTTCTACCACGGGATATTCGTTGTTACCCTTAGCAAAAAATTCTTGTGCCTTATCGCTGCTTAAATACTCCAAGAATTTAACCGCATTTTCAGCATTGGGGGCATTTTTAACCACGCCGGCACCACTAATGTTGACATGGGTTCCCCTATCGTTTTGGTTCGGGAAAAATATTTTTACTTTTTGTACTACTTCTTGCGCTGCCGGATCTTCGTCTTTAGCTAGACGCGCCAGATAATAAGTATTAGCTAAGGTAAGATCGCCGATACCGGCCGCTACATCTTTAATTTGTCCAGTGTCGTTACTTTGGGGTTCCCTGGCAAAGTTAGCAACAAACCCTTTCACCCATTCTTCTGTTTTTTCTTCGCCGTGGGTTTCGATTAAAGAAGCGACTAAAGATTGATTATAAATATTACTGGAAGGCCGAATAATAACCCTTCCTTTCCATTTGGGATCGGCTAAGTCTTCATAAGTTGATAACTCTTCGGGGCTTACCTTATCTGGATTGTACATGATTACCCTTGCCCGTCTTGTAAAGCCGAACCAGAGACCGTCAGCATGACGCAAGGATGCAGGAATTCTCTCCTCCAATATAGCGGAACTGGTGGGGGCAAAAATTTCTCCGTCTTCGGCCCGCCACAGTCTCGCTACATCAACTGTCATAAATACGTCTGCTTGGGTGTTTTCCCCTTCGCTTTTAATCCGTTCGATTAGTTCATCTGGCTTACCCTCTACCAAATTAACTTTAATGCCGGTTTCTTCGGTAAACCCGTTATATAACTCGGTGTCTGTGTTGTAGTGACGAGAGGAATAGAGGTTAACTTCTCCTGTTGTTTGGGTTGGAGGGGGAGTGGAAGTATCATCTGAAGCATTATTATTATTATTGTTGCCGCAACTGGTCATCAGTTGACTGACTCCCACAACCGTTATAGCGGTACTACCACTTAAAAATATACGTCTTGATAATTTACTCACGATGACTAGAATTAATTGTTATTATTTGCCTAAAATATTTTAGCACTATTGCAAATTATTAGTAATAATTACAGGAAAAACTTCTTGTTCAGGGTTCTATTTTGAATCGAGAAAAATGGCGAAAATAAGCTTTATACCCGTTTTTAAAGAGAATTTAAAAATAATAAAGTTAGGTCATCAAGTTCTGACAAGGCGATTACCCCAATAGAGTTTTGCTTTAAGTTAGCAATTATCTCAGGAAGCAGGAGATCAAACCATCTGTCAAGCTGAATTCTCCCCACACCTCCCACACTCCCCACACTCCCCACTCCCCTCCTGGGAAAACTTAAGGGTGGGTTAACTAATCTAAAGAAGTTTCTGATTCCAGGGGATGTTTTTCTATAGGACCGAGTTGTTGACGAACATCATCAATAGCATGATTGAGTTGAGCGATTTTATCTTCCAAACGATTGCGAGCCATTTCAATACTTTCTTCAGAACTCAATTTTTCTCGTTTATTCGATTGAAATAATGAGGATTCGTTTTCTTCTTCATTATTATCAAGACGAGACGCAACCACTGCTCCGATAATTCCCCCAACAACTCCACCTATAATTGTTCCGGTTAAAAACCCGCCTGTAAATCCATCTCGTTGACTCATAGGAATTGACCTCAATATTAAGTGATTCTAGCTAATTTTTTGAAGATTAATGTTAATTAAAGGCTAAGTTCCAAAAGCGCGATCGCCGGCATCTCCCAAACCAGGAACTATGTAACCTTTGTCATTAATCCCTTGATCAATAATAGCGGTATAGATGTTCAAATCGGGATAATTTGTATTTAATTGTTGCAGTGCCGGAGGGGCAGCTACCACAGAAATAATACGGACTAAACTAATATCAGCCTCTCGTTGACTAATCTCCTTCATAGCGGTCATAATTGACCCCCCAGTGGCTAACATTGGTTCTAAGATAATAATTTGGGTCTTAGGGGCAAATTTTTGCGGTAATTTGTTGAGATAACAACTATTTTCCAAGGTTTCCTCATCTCGAACTAAGCCCAGATGATAAATAGAAGCCACGGGAAGCAAGGTTTGCGCCCCATCTAATAAGGAAAGTCCCGCCCGTAAAATAGGAATTATAGCGATGGGAACTTCAGGATTGATCAGAGTCGCATTACAAGGGGCCAGAGGACTGTTAACAGTGGTTTCTAGGGTAGGAAACCAGTAACGGGTTGCCTCGTAGGTTAACCACCGTCCTAACTCGCTCATAGCGGTTTTAAACAATACTCCGGGGGTGTTGACATCACGGGCAACACCTAACCAATGTTTAATTAGAGGATGATCGGGAACGTAAACTCGAAGTTGAGGAGGCATGATTTTCCAGTGAACAGTTACCTACTTATCCATTGTCCATTGTCCATTGTCCATTGTCCATTACTCTTGGGATAATGCTTGAATACGATTTTGGGCTAATTCAAAGCTAGGCTCAATTTCAACCGCTTTTTGATAACTTTCGATGGCATCCGATGGCCGTCCCATTAGTTCTAAAGCACTGCCTCGATTGTACCAAGCTTGGTAATAGTTGGGTTGAAGGGTGAGAACTTGGTCCCAACAGGCGATCGCTTCTGGCCATTTTTCTAAATTATAGAGAACTTGCCCTTTCCCGTTGAGAGCTTCTATATCCTGGCCATTGAGGGCTAAAACTCTGTCAAAACTAGTGATCGCTTCTTCTAGTTGTCCGAGAGTTCCTAAAGCACTACCTCGGTTATGCCAAGCAGGGGCATAAGTGGGATCGATGGCCAAAGCTTGATCCCAGAGAGCGATCGCAGCTTCTAAGTCCCCTAAGTTAGATTGTTCAACCCCTTGATTAAAATAGGTTTCTACTGTCTCAGATGTCTCAGATATCTCAGATGTCTCAGAGGAAGGTTGAGGGGTAGTAGTATCAGTAGTATCTTGCGGTTGTTGGGCTTCAAAATGACTAATTAAAGCATCTACGAGGGTTTGAGCATCGGTGGAATCAACCCCTAATTGTTGAGAGACTTGTTGTGCCAGTTCTGGGTCTTCTTGTAATCTTACGGTTAGTTCTTCGATGGTGAGGGTTTCTGTTTGAGGGGGTTGGGCAGGGGCCGAAGGAGGATTTTCCTGTAAACTGTCTTCAAGGGTAGGAGACTTAATTTCTCTTTTGATCACATCGGTAGGTTTAGTATCTGGCCCAGCGTATTCCCACACCGCGCTACTTGCTTCTTTACTGTAGAGTGTTCTGCCAATTTCGTAAGCTGTTTTTCCGATGGGTTCTATCTTTTGAAAAGACTGGGCCAACTCTCCTAAACGCATCATTCTTGCTGCCAGTTGTAAGTTAGGGGCCGAAGAAGAAACCGCTTTTTCCCCAAAACGCTCTAACCAAGCTACCCAGAGTTTGGCTTTGCCTCTCTCCCCCAAATCGTCAAAATATTTAAGAATGCGTCCCTCGTGCCATCCGTGGGCGACTCCATCCAGGAGTTGGCTAAACAGAAATTCATATTCTGCGTCGCTGAGGGGTTGTTGCAAGGCGTTTTTGTCGTCTCTTCCTAAAGGAGAAGATGAAGCAAATACCTGAGCAAAAAATTGTTGTATCCACTGCCAGAAGCGTTGTAGTAAACCCTGCATATTCGATATTGATAGACTTGGACAATTGAGAGACAATGCTTGCCATAATGACCCTCAATTATTCTATATTAATTAGTCGTTGCTTGTGAGAAATCGATCCCAATTCCAGGGAATTTTGATATATTATTCGTATTCAAGGTGGATTGACACAATATTAATTAATCCATCGGATTGTTTTTGTCCATCCTACTCTCAATTAGTAAATGTTTTTCTTCAATTCCTAAAACCACGCTAATCAGCATAAAGGATGGCATCAATATTTAAAAAAAATCACAAAAGTAATTAGTCGTTTTATGGAAAAATTTTGGACTTCCCTGACAAACCTTAATGCCTCTGGCTTCCCCATTGCTAAAGTTGCCATTGTTGTCATTATTCTAGTGTTAACTCAGTTTTTGAGAGTATTTTTGACGGGAATTCTTATCAAACGTATTGAACAGTTTACC
>JBFRWO010000174.1:0-3021 GCA_051439625.1 Crocosphaera sp.
TAGTAGCTGCTCGTTGTCTTTTTCCGCAAACAGCCAAAACAATTGTCAAATATCTAGACCAAATTTGTAATTACTTTATTAATAGAACAACCAGTGGTGTTATGGAAGGGTTAAATAATAAAATAAAACTAATTCTTCGACAGAGTTATGGGTTTAAAAATTTTCAATTAATGAGAGAAAAACTATTAGCTTGTCTTTTTGTATAAGTTTTCCTTATCACCATAACTACGGGAGAGCCGCACCAATACTTAATAGTCCGATTATAGAAGCAGGTTCAGGGACAGAAGTGACTTCAGCAACCTCTACAGAGTCCCCTAATATTGTTATGAATTCCTGATTTGTTGATGTTGTAGCAACGGCAGACCAGGTAAGTTGGACTTGTGATGATGCAACGCCTTCAACCGACCAAGAAGCCTGAGAATTCGATACAGTTCCTCCAGCCGCTGTACTACCTACACCAGGATTAGTGGAAATGCGAAAATCAGCAGTTCCAATACCAGTAGATTCATCTTGTAGTTGATCATCGGGATCGGAAATGCTTGGAGAAGAATTTGCATAGGTCCAAACTAGACTCCAAGAAGATGCTCCTTGGTTCTCAAAACCTCCGAGTTGGTTAACAGTCTGCAACCAATCGGCAGTAATCGTCTGAGAAAAGTCCAAAGTAACTGTAAAAGTATCGCTGAGAGTTGGTACAGCTGCGTTAAAGTTCAGTCCAGGATTAGGAGATCCTTCAGCATTTCCGGTACCATTCCAGTTAACACCAGGAATCCCTGAAATGTTGTTAAGAGTCAAAGTGTAGTCTACTGTGTCTGTTCCAAGATCAAAAATTCCACTAATCGAATCATTAACATTTACAAGAGTGCCAGAACCTGTAACAGATACGATTGCCGCATTGGCCGCTGACCCTGTAAAAGTCATTATCATTGCGAGAGTCCCTGTAATACCGCCTAAAGCGTATTTTGTATTCATTGTTCGCCTTTCAGTGTATAAGTAATTAATTGTTATACGGCGCAATATAGCACAGGAGGGGGGAAAGTCAAGTATTTTAATTAAATTTAATATTTTTAAAATAAATAGTCTTGTATTCTAGCTAACAAGCGAAACTAAAGGTCATTCTCAGTTAAATCTGCATCTTTCATAATCTGTTTGAGTGTGCCAATGGGCAAATCTCGATTACCATGAACTGGAATGACTAAAATCACCTCTTTATTCTCTTTTGTGTAGATGTGATGACTACCTGTTACTCGTTTCAGTTGCCAACCTAACTTTTCAACAATTTTACAAAGTTTTTTACCTGAAATGGACTTCATACAGATATTTCTACTTCTCTAGCTAGTTTACTATCTTTCTCTAGATTTGCTTTCTCATTTGCTACTTCTAACCATGCTTCGATCGCCTCTTTAAGCATTTCGATTAAATGATCGTAGGTTTCTCCCCATGTATGACATCCTGGTAAGGCAGGAACGGAACCACACCAAACCCCATCTTCTTGCCAAATGATCACTTTAACTTTCATCAGTCTTTGCCTTTTGCTCAAAAGAAATTGATTGTCTTGATCATATAAGAAATATTCTTCATTATCTAACGAATTAATATCATTAAAACCCTAGATAAATTCTAAACTTCCTTGATCACTGTCTAATCTAACGGTCATTCCTACGGGTAAAATAGCGTTAACCCCATCATGACCAAAAGGTAACTGAGAAACAATAGGAATACCGAGATCCCCTAAGCGATCGCGAAAAACTTCTTCTACTGTCCAACTATTCGGGGGTACGTTACTACCACTAAACCGCCCCAAAGCAATACCCTTAACCCCCGAAAATGCCCCCATTAACCGCCATTGGGTCAACATTCGGTCAACCCGATAAGGGGCTTCTCCTACGTCTTCTAAGGCTAAAATTACGTTGTTTAAGGGGGGTTGTAACGGTGTCCCCAGGATATTAGTGGCAACGGTGAGATTAGCAGGTAATAACCATCCTTCTGCTTGGCCATTTCCCCATCCTTGACCTTGTAACGGTGGTAAGGAACCACCTTGTAGATAGTTAAAGAGGCGTTCTAATGACCACTCAGGTTCCAGGGCCAAAGTGGTTAATACAGGCCCATGAATGCTAGAAATATTAACTTTTGCTCTTTTCCAAAGTAAGCTAGTAATATCAGAAAAACCGATCAACCATTTAGGATAATTTGTAAAGATCGTTTCCCAGTCTTTTTCTTCTAATAATCTCGCTGCACCATAACCTCCACGAACAGCTATAATGGCTTTATAATTAGGATTTTTAAAGGCTTCTAATAAGGCTTCTCGCCGTTGTTCGTCGGTTCCGGCTAAATAACCATATTTAGCGTTCCAATGTTTACCTAGTTCTAAATTATAGCCCTGCGATCTTATAATTTCTTGAGCTTTTTCTACCGCAGTAATGTCTTTGATCGCTCCACTAGGAGAAACACCTACAATTGTATCGCCAGGTTGTAGAGAAGGGGGTTTTTTCCAAGAAGAAAAAGCATTCATCAGTTTTGTTATCGTTTCCTACTGTCTAGGCCAATAATTAAATATTAACTATATTTTTAAGTCTAAAAATCCCTTACAGAATTGGAAAAACCATTATCTAACCAATCAAAAACTCTGTCTAATTGAGCGATGGTGATTAATCCGTAACGCCATAATAACATAGGAAAAGAACTATAAGGTAGTTCAGGATGACGTTCAACTAAAGCAATAGACTCAGCCGGGATGTTTAATTCTTGCTCTAAAAAGTTTACCAGTTTTTGATTGTAATCTAGGGGATTCATTTGCTCCTCTCCTCAACCTTTAAGGAAGTTTACTGATTTTGTGTAGCTACCAGTTTAGAATAGTTGGCGTTAACTGACTTCATCAGAAAGGTTCACCCATTTGGGTGATTTTAAGGGGAGTTTGGGGAGATGGGGGCGTGTGTGGGGGGTGGGGAGTGTGGGGGGTGGGGGGGGTGTGGGGATTGTGGGTATTGTGGGTAGTGTGGGGTGGGTGGTGGTTGTGTCGGGTTT
>JBFRWO010000175.1:0-14773 GCA_051439625.1 Crocosphaera sp.
GTAAATCTACAATCTACCCTCAAAAATCTACAATAAATCAAAAATCTACAATCTACCCTCCCAAGCCCCTGTCTTTTAAGCAGGGGTCAATCTACAATCTGCCCTCTGCAATCTGCAATCCTTTGACTGTAGAGAACGATGTTAGACAGTTCGATCGCCTGGAAATGGATCGTTATAGTGACCTGCATTTAATCTCTCAAGAACAAATAGAAACCATTGTCCAACTGCAAGAAGTCACCTCAGATATCGACTTAGGGTTACAAAAAATGACCCAAGCAGTTCAAGACTTCAACCAAACCACGCGATCGCTACAAAATAATGTCACCACCACCCAAATGCAACCCTTTGCGGACTTGGTTAAACCCTTTCCTCGTTTGGTAAGGGATCTTAATTTACAGTGGGATAAACAAGTTAATCTGAAAATTGAAGGGGAAAGCACTCTGATCGATCGCACCATGATCGAAACCCTTAATGCTCCTTTAATGCACTTAATTCGTAATGCTTTTGCTCATGCGATCGAAGACCCTACCACTCGCATCAAAGCAGGTAAACCCCCCGAAGCAACCATAACCCTACAAGCGGTTAACCGAGGTACAGAAACTCTGATCACCGTTAAAGACGATGGTAAGGGTATTGAAACCCATAAAATTTGTCAACGGTTGCGAAAAATGGGGATCAGCGACTCAGAAATTGCTCAAATGTCCGCTCAAGAAATAATTGACTACATTTTTACACCCGGGTTTACTACCAGCGAAGAAGTCACCGAACTTGCCGGTCGTGGGGTAGGAATGGATGTTGTTAAAACCAGTCTGGAAGAGATTCGTGGGGATATTCGAGTTAACAGCGAAGTAGGAAAAGGAACCACCTTTATCCTCAAAGTTCCCTTTACCCTCTCCATTTTACGGGTGATGTTAGTCGAAAGTTCTGGCCTCATTTTTGCTGTTCCGGCTAACAGTGTACGAGAGGTTTTACCCTTACAAGTTGAAGGAGTGAACGACTTAACAGAAATTACCTGGCAAGAGGAAACTATCCCCTTGCTACATCCGGAAAACAGTCTCCAGTTCAACCGACCTCATAAACCTTTTGAAATGTCGGGTTATCCCGTGATCAATAAACCCACTGCTTTGATTGTTGGAAATGAAAATAGTTGGGGTGCCATTCATATTGATCGCGTTTGGAGTGAAACAGAAGTTACCATTCGACCCATTGAAAGTCCTTTACCCTTACCTATGGGTATCATCAGTTCCATGATGTTAGGGGATGGTCGAGTGGTTCCTTTGGTCGATCCGGTGCAACTTCTAGAAGACTGTTTAGACAAGGGTTCTCAACCTATCACCCCATCTTCTCAACCCGCAACCGAAGATACTGCAAAAACTATTCTAATAGTAGATGACTCTATTCATGTCCGTCGTTATCTGACGTTAACTCTAGAAAAAGTTGGCTATCAAGTCGAACAAGCAAAAGATGGACAAGATGCAGTGGATAAACTGGTTTCAGGACTTGTGGTAGATGGAGTGATTTGTGACATCGAAATGCCACGACTAGACGGTTATGGGGTACTCGAAGAACTGAAAACTAAACCAGAGTTTCGTTCTTTACCCATTGCTATGTTGACTTCTCGTAGTAACGAGAAACATCGTAAGTTAGCCATGAACTTAGGTGCTGCTGCTTACTTTTCTAAACCTTACAACCCACAAGAATTACTGCAAACCCTGGACAGTATTTTGTAAAAAATATGATCTCCCATTGTTTCTTGAGACTGGGAGACTGGGAGTGTAGGGAGATATATTAACTCCGAACTCCTTACTTAACAAACACAATTTTATCAATTATAAATTATCTATCATGAACAACATTTTTCAACCCATTCAACTCTTAGAAAATGCTGCCGCTAAATGCAAAAGCGGTCATCTACAAATCACCGCTAACCAAGTAACTTGGGACTTATACTTTGTCAATGGAATGCTACAGGATGGAACCCATTCCTTACAGTCCCTCGCTACAATAGAACATTATCTACTCCGAAATAATCAAGAGTCCGTGGCCAAAATTGTCCCAAATGTAGCCAAAAATGTTCCTCCAAGACAGTCCTTAATACCTAGTATTTTGAAGCAGTTAACGGAGCAAAATATTTTAACTACTGATCAGGTATTGAGCTTAAAAACAGACCTCATCAAAGACGCTTTAGAATCTTATTTATGGTTAAGAGAAGCAGAATACCATTGGCGTGATGAGCAACGTCAATCTTCTCATGAGATAACTATCAAAGGAGATAATCTTTTCATTATTTCTAATTTATTGGACAATCTGATCATCAGAATGCAAAACTGGCAAAAATTCTCTGCTGTGATTACTTCTCCCTATCAGCGTCTTTTCTGTGCTAACCCTACTTTAATACAGCAAAAAGTTCCTTCTGGAAATCTTAATCCCACTGCCTTAGAACAATTAGTTAAGTTCATGCAAGGAAAAACACTACGTCAAATTAGTCTTTTTGTAAAGCAAGATGAATTAAAAGTTGCTCAATTATTATTCCCCTATCTTCAGAGCAATATTCTACAATTACAACCACCCCAAACCACTCTAGATAAACTCCCTTCTATTCCTCCCTTAAACCCAAAAAATACACCTAATAAAAACCAAAATAGTTTACAACCACTTAATAATTATCAACCCACTCAAAGCAAAGAAAAGAAAACTTATAAAATTGTTTGTATCGATGATAGTCCCACTATTTTAAACATGATTAAAGCCTATTTAGAAGAGGATAAACACGAAGTTTTGACGATAGATAATCCCACACAATCTCTTCCTTATTTGTTTAAACATAAGCCAGATTTAATCTTAATTGATTTTTCGATGCCTGGTATTAATGGTAATAAACTGTGTCGCATTATTAAAACAAGTCCTTTATTTAAGAATACTCCCCTGATTATGATCAGTGGTAATGAGAAAATGTTGACCGCTGAAAATATTAAAGAAGCAGCAGCAACTGATTATTTAGCTAAACCTTTTAGGAAACACGAATTACAGGCTATTGTTAATAAGTATTTGCCCAGTGAGACGAATATCGGTAAGCCACTAATCAAAACAAAAGTTGACACTATTCCTACTACAAAATCTGTAGAAAAATCTGAAATTAACAAGCCGAACAAAACAAAAGTTAATACTATTTCTACTAGAAAAATTATAGAAAAAAAAGAAGTTAAACTATCTAATAATTTAGAAAGAAAACCAATACAAATTACGAAAAATGATCAAGATATTGATCCCATTACTCGCTTAGCAAACCGTCAATGTTTTGACCAATATTTATCTGCTATTACCAAAAATGCTGAAAATAGACAATCTTCTTTTAGTTTAATGTTTATCAAGGTTAATAATTTAACAGATATTCAAGACACTTTAGGAAACAGCGAAGCGGACAAGATTTTAAGAAATATCGCAAAACAAATACAATCTTTAGTGAGAGCAAATGATGTTACTGCCCGTTGGAGTAATGATCAATTTGTGATTGTTTTCAATAAGGTTTCTCACCCCAAAATACTAGAAAAAATTAGTCAAAGAATTCTTCATAACATTGAAAAATCATCGATTTTATCGGAGCATAAACTGAGTTTAAAATTGAGTCATACTGTCAAGATTAATTCTTTAGTTGGGGTTAGCTGAATTCAGTAATTATCGTGTTTCTTAGACTTATGAGGTACACCCAACTTTCCTGTAGAGACATTGCATGCAACGTCTCTACAAAAAACTATCTACTTCACGAGTATGTGAAGTTTTATTATCATTAAAAATTAATAATTAAAGTTCACTTTTTAGGAAGGGTGAGGGGTTAGTTTTCTGCCTCCTGCTATACTAGAATTTTTGCTAAAAATGTTCATATTATTCTCATTCTAACAAAAAAGATTAGAGCAGTAAAACTCAATAAGCTTAAAATAATTCCTAAGATAAAAGCCTGAGTTTTTTGATATCGTAATTCTATACTATAAGAACCTGGATCTAATTTTGTTTTTAACGAAAAATTCTGCCTAAATTGATAGCGATCACAGGTTATCAGCGATCGCTACAAATTTTCATAATTCAACTTTATTTTAGAGTATTTTAGAGTTTTTCCCTCCGTCGCACTCAGATGACCATAGGATGAACTGTCAACTATTGAACAGTTGTACAAGATTTTTCCTCGTGACTACGGGGACAGGTTTCTAAGTCTTCGGTCACAGTTTGATCTGGGTTTAAACCGATCCAAGCATTAATTTTTTCAGGGTCAAAACCTACTCTAAAAACCCCATCAACATGAATTAAAGGACGACGAATCAATAAG
Organism: Crocosphaera sp.; assembly: GCA_051439625.1. GTDB lineage: Bacteria > Cyanobacteriota > Cyanobacteriia > Cyanobacteriales > Microcystaceae > Crocosphaera. The sequence continues at coordinate 4,322 of JBFRWO010000175.1, forward strand.
GGATCAACTATCATTAATTCTAAGGCTTTTTCCTCGCTTAAATTATCAGGAATAACCTCCCCAGATTTAATTCTCGGCGCGCTAGGATTAAACCATAAATTAACAGGTAAATCCCCAAAAAATGGGCGTAAAGTCTCGGGTGTCCAAGGTTCAGTTAAGAGATTTTTTGCTTCTAAATTATGTCCTGCTGCTAATAACAAATTTTTCTGTTTGGTGTTATTACGGCAACCTGGTTTCTCGTAAAAGGTAACGTTAGCCATTATTTTTTTCCAGAGGTAAGATAGTGTTCTTCGAGTAATCCTGCAATTTTTTTAGGATTGGGTTTACTGTGTTTACATTTCCCTGGCATTAAAATCATATTAGGTGCTTTTCCACAGCGTTTTTGACAGCCAGTTTTCTTAATAGTTACGTGCTTTTCTAAGCCTAAATTAGAGATGGTTTTTTCGAGGACGCTATAGAGTTTTTTACCTCCTCTTTTCGCACAATCAGACTTATTACACAGCAGGATTTTACCTTTTTTCGCACAACCTTTACCTTTAGTTTTACCCATAGTATTAGTCCCTGGTTCCTGATTACATTTTAACTCGCAACTTAGTCTCTCAATTTCATAAGCTTTCAACTTTAACTTAGTAAATTTTTCTTTCTTAAACTCCTGTTCTCCTGTGATTGAAATCCAATCTCCAGGTAATAAGTTTAAGGAGTGAGTATCCTGTAAACTGTTATCAATTTTAATCCTTAATTGTCGTTCTCCAACTGTTAGAATTAAAGATTTTACTTGACCATTAGACTTATAAATAAAGCCGACAAATTCGCCTTGTAATTCAAAAGGAATCGTTTCACTAGAATGACTTAAACTCATGATAGCTTTCCTGAAAGTATGGGTTATCAGTTACCAGTTATTGTTCACTGAAGAAATTACCATTTTTTTTAAGTGATGAGAGTTTTTGTCAACTAAAATAACAAAAAAGCTTTTATCAGGTTGAGCTAGATAACTTAAACCATATTTAAACTATAATTTCTCTCAATAAGAAAAACAGCAAAAAACTTGAAGAAAGGGGCTTAAATCAGTTATCAGTTATCAGTTACCAGTTAAATTTATTCCTCACTGTTAACCGTTCACTGTTTAATTAAGCCCGAAAAACTGGAGGAAACTTAAAGACGTTTTGCGTCAAAAGTTTGGGGTAAAGTTGTGTCGTCATTGAGGTTAGAAAATTTTAATTCCCAACCATTAGCTAAAGTTAAAATTTTGCCGTCTCCTTCAACAGTTTCTTTAACAACTAACTCTTCCAAATCTTTTTTAGGCACATAAACGGATAAATTACCTTCATTTTCTCGGCGTAGCATTACTTTCATGGCATAACTCCTAAAATAGTTGACAGGGAATAGGGAATAGGGAATAGAAAAAAGTTGCTATTTTCAACTCCGAACTCCGCTGCGTAGCACGACAAAGTCGCCCTCCGAACTCCGAACTCCGAACTCTTAAACCTGAGACTCTTGTAGAGAAGGTTCGACGGTTTCCACAATTTCCTCATCATCGGTATCATCAGTAAAAGGTTCATCCACAGGAACTAACTCCTTACGACGACAACCAACAACATAACCTTTTTCGAGGAAATGAACGGCATAAATGTAATAACTTTGTAGATAGGTGCCAATGCCAACAACATAACCTACATCGCCTTTTTTGGCTAAAGTTTCGCCCACTTCTTTACCCGGAAACGTTCCATCATTGCGAATCATTTTCCGCAGACGCACTTTTTGTTCCATTTCAAAAGCGGGAGGATCATTGAGTTCAATTTCACCTGCATTATACAATCCCATGAGACATACTCCTATTGGATACAACATCAAGTAACTCTTCAACGGTTAGACTCCGTTTCATTTGCACCGATAAATGGCGCACCGAGTCTAACACCACTTGGGACTCTTCATGGTTTAAACGAATACCATGTTGACTCAAGAGATTAGTCAATAAGTGTCGTCCCGAATGTTTGCCCACCACTAAACGGCGTTTCCAACCCACCTCATCCGGGGAAAAAGGTTCGTAGGTTTGGGGGTTTTCTAAGACACCGTGAGCATGAATACCGGACTCGTGGGCAAAGACATTATCCCCAACGATCGCTTTCCAAGGGGGAAGAGCGATACCCGAAGCAGCGATCACCAGTTGAGATAATTCCCGTAAACGAGGGGTTTCTATGGCTAAATCAACCTGATAGAGTCGTTTTAGGGCCATAATCATCTCCTCTAAGGCCGCATTACCAGCCCTTTCTCCCAACCCGTTAACGGTGGTATTAACCGCCGTTGCCCCTGCTTGCAACCCGGCTAAGGCGTTAGCTGTGGCTAGGCCAAAGTCATTGTGGGTGTGCATTTCAATGGGTATATTGAGACACTTAACCAATTTTCCCACTTTTTGAGCCGTAGTTAAAGGCTCAAGAATACCTACCGTATCGCAAAAACGGAAACGTGAGGCACCTAAGGACTCGGCAAACTGTGCTACTTCGAGCAAAAAGGACTCATCAGCCCTTGAAGCGTCTTCAGCACCCACAGAAACAAATAAATTCTGATCTAAAGCAAAATTAAGACTATCTTTTAAGCGTTGCCAAACAAGATTAGTTTTTCCTTTAAATTTTGCCTTAATTTGAATTTCAGAGACGGGGACGGAGATATGAACCCGTTTTAAACCACAGGCAATAGAGGCTTCGATATCGGAACGTACAGCACGGTTCCAGCCTAAAAGCTGAGCTTTTAAGCCTTTTTTGGCAATAGTTGTAATTGCTTGGGCTTCTGAACCGCCCATAGCAGGAATTCCTACTTCTAACTCAGGAATGCCCATACTATCCATCATCGAAGCGATCGCTATTTTTTCCTCGGCACTAAAAACAATACCGGCAGCTTGTTCTCCGTCTCGTAGGGTTGTATCATTTATATGAATTTGGTTCAAGACTTAATCCTCCTCAGATTGACCAATAATTAGGGGAACTGTAAGTGAATTTGAGCATCTAGCCAATCCCAAATTCTTTGTAGTTCTCCCAAAGAGATTAAGCCGTATTGCCAAAGCAACATAGGAATGGGATCTCCTGGTTGTCTTCGGTTTTTAATGACCACTGCTAGGTCATTCTGTGATAAGGCCATCTCTTGTTGCAAGAATTGACTAAATTCGCTAGAAATTGAATTGTTTTCCATGACAGCACTGAGAATTTCAGTTATCTATATTGTGATCAGGTAACTGAGAAAAGCAAAAAAGCGGCTTAAGAGGAAAAAACCTAACTTTAAGAATAATAAGCCTGATGATTGGCTGAAAAACCCAAATAAGGCTATTGATTAGTCAATTTTCTCAGTGTTGCGTCGGTGATCTAACCAGAGAATCACCATGTTACAGTTGTCTATTTTGATAAGACTTAACGGACTCGTCATCAATCGTTTGCCAACACCGCTCTAACCAGTTGATTAACTCTTGACGGGGAGCGATCATCCCAGAGACAACACTACGGAGTAAAACAGCATGGATTCCATTTTCTATTTCTACCCACAACGAGCCATCTTCGGGACACCAACAGGGAATTGTTAATTCTTGAAGACGTTGACAAACAGTCCAGCGATCGCAGCGAGAAACTTTCTCAACTCGACTGATTAGAGCATCGGAATTATAAGGTTGCATCATGATTGTAAGATAAAGGTCAAGATAGTTTTTGTATCTTTTGTTCCAATTTTTCAATTCTGTCCAATAAAGTCCGAATGACTTTCCCCTCAACATCAGGTAATTTACCGTGTTCTAATGGGCAAAATGGATCATTCCGGGAGATAATCCGACCAGGAACGCCTACTACAGTACAATCGTGAGGAACATCCCCTAAAACGATAGATCCTGCTCCAATACGAACATGACTGCCAATACAAATATTGCCTAAAACTTTGGCTCCGGCTCCCACAATCACCGAATGGCCTAAAGTGGGATGACGTTTACCGCTTTCTTTGCCGGTACCACCAAGGGTAACATTTTGGTAAATTAGACAATCATCGCCAATAATGGCTGTTTCTCCAATCACCACCCCCATACCATGATCGATAAACACCCCTTTCCCAATAGTAGCTCCAGGGTGAATTTCAATTCCGGTGAGGAAACGGGCAAAATGAGAGAGCAAACGAGGGACAAAAGCTACACGACGTTGCCATAGGTAATGAGATAGACGATGGATTGCCAAAGCGTGTAAACCTGGATAGCAACACACCACTTCTAACCAATGATGAGCGGCGGGATCTCTTTTGAAAATGATTTGAAAATCTTGCCACAAAACGCTCCATAGGTTAGTCTCAGAAGTGCGTACCTTTGCAATAGAGCTTTCTGACTGACTTCCATGACGCTCTCTGACTGGGAGTGATCCAAACATTAAATTCCGTGCTTATGCATAGACTTAGTTGTTATGCTTATACCAAGCCCTATATTGACCCCATACACAAAGACGGTGAGTTAAATTGATTGAGTTTATTAATGGGTTATTCCCTTTGCTAAAAGCTAGATAGAGCAAGCTTTTCAAGAATTTTAAAAGTTTTTTTGGGGTCGGGGTACAAGTATTTCTTGGGTGAGGGTTTTGTATTTTTTGGGTGGGGGTTTTGTATTTGTGTACTCAGTCAAAATCAGCATTTGGCAAGACTTCGAAGCCTTTTTTGGCTTAATAATAGCCCAGATTAATGACTACTCAAAATTAAGAAAGTATAAAGGGGCTATACATCCCATTAAATCTAGGTTTGAGCTATGTTATATACCCGAAACTCGAATGTAACGGTTTCTTAGCAAATTTACCAAGGGGAAAATGTTACATTGGATACAGAATTGAATTCTGTGGCGGCACTGGGGAGGCGAGAGGAAGCTAACTCGGTGTTTCTTTTGAGAGTGAGCAGTGAACAGTAAACAGTGAACAGTGAGCAATAACTGATAACTGGTAACTGATTAAGTGATGAGTGGAAAATAAGAGAGTAAAAAAACAGGACAATAATAGAGTCAAAACCTTACGTAATCAGACTTAGAACCTGAGTGCAAAAATGCCTGACTCCCCCCGTAAAAATACAGGGGCCTCCCCTGATAAATACCTGTACCCTGTACCAAAAGAAATTTTTGAGTAGCCTCAAACCCTTGTATGAAAAGGACTTGAGGATATGAGTGCAGATTAAGTAATCCAATCAATCCCAACCCACTCAGCAGCAACCAACCCGAAATGAGGGGGGTGGTATAAATAGAACAACGCCGAAGACATACAGTTCATTGTTTTACCCTTTGCTCGTTATAAAGTCTCTGACTAATTCCTCTAACAACAATGGCAACTTGGGCTACAACGGCATCATAAGATAACAACTTTTCGTCTGTGCCGCCCTTTATGCCTCCTGTTTTCAGTCGGGCTTTGATTCATCCTTTTAACTCACGGAATTCAATGTTACAATCTACTGGTCTCATTAACGCTGACGCATCTACGGCTAAGAAAGCGACTCCTGGGGGAAGCTCGTTCATCCCCAAGGCTAAAGGAGGTTGTGCTTGTCCTTCAAGTGACGATAGCACACAAACCATAGATGCAAGGATTCAAGAAAGAATAGCTAAACACCCCTGTTATAGTGAAGATGCCCATCATCACTATGCACGGATGCACGTTGCTGTTGCCCCTGCTTGTAACATTCAATGCAACTATTGTAATCGTAAATATGACTGTGCTAACGAAAGTCGGCCAGGGGTAGTAAGTGAAGTTTTAACCCCAGAAGAAGCCGCCCACAAAGCGTTAGTTATTGCAGGAAAAATTCCTCAAATGACGGTGTTAGGTATTGCCGGACCTGGAGATCCCTTAGCTAACCCCAAACAAACCTTTCGCACCTTTGAATTAGTAGCAGAACAGGCACCGGATATTAAACTCTGCTTATCCAGTAACGGGTTGATGTTACCCGAATATGTAGATCGCATCAAAGAATTAAACATCGATCACGTTACCTTAACCATTAATATGGTTGACCCAGAAATAGGAGAGAAAATTTATCCTTGGGTTCGGTATAATCGGAAACGTTATAAAGGAATAGAAGGCGTTAAAATACTTCATGAGAAGCAAATGGAGTCCTTAGATGCCCTCAAAGAAGCAGACATTCTTTGTAAAGTCAACTCAGTAATGATCCCCGGGATCAACGACGAACACCTAGCAGAAGTTAACGAGGTAATTCGTTCAAAAGGTGCATTCCTTCACAATATCATGCCCTTAATTTCTGCCCCTGAACACGGAACTCACTTCGGATTAACCGGACAAAGAGGACCCACACCCAAAGAGCTAAAAGCTTTACAGGATAAGTGTTCTGGTAACATGAAGATGATGCGTCACTGCCGTCAATGTCGTGCTGATGCTGTAGGGTTATTAGGAGAAGATCGTTCTCAAGAGTTTACCAAAGACAAATTCTTAGAAATGACTCCTGAGTACGATGTGACCAAACGTCAAGAAGTTCACGCCGGTATTGAAAAATTCAACGCCGAACTCAAAGCAGCTAAAGCGCAACAAAAAGCAGAAAAAGAAGCCAACGCACCGAAGATATTACTTGCAGTGGCCACCAAAGGCAACCGCCTAGTTAACCAACATTTCGGTCACGCCAAAGAATTCCAAATCTTTGAAGTCGATGGCACCGAGGTTAAATTTGTCGCTCACCGCAAAGTCGATCACTACTGTCAAAGTGGTTACGGCGAAGAAGCAACTCTGGACAACATTATTAAATCCATCTCCGACTGTAAGGGTGTTCTTGCCTCCAAGATCGGTCCTTGTCCCCAAGAAGAACTACGCAAAGCTGGCTTAGAGCCTTACGAAGCCTACGACATTATCGATAACGTCGCCATTAACTTCTACAAAGATTATATGCAGAAACAAGCATTAGGAGTCTAATGTATGCTCGATACCCTTAGCTATCGTTCTCAAGTTTCCCATCTTTCCTCAAAAGGAAATTCTTCAACCTCTGTTATCAACCCTCCGAGTTCAACCTCAAGGGAAACGGATAATAACTGTAACACTTGCGTCGATGACTACTCTATACCTCCCTGTACAGGGTTTTCCAAAGACTACAGTTGTTCACCCAACCTAAACGATTAATCTAGGACCGCTTTCAACCTATCCTGACGGGCTTAATTAATCAAATTAAGCCCCCACCGACTCCCCACCCTGACTTCTGGTACAAACTGATGAGAGACTGTATTTATCTAGACAATAATGCAACCACCCAAATAGACGAAGAGGTAATAGGCGCAATGATGCCCTATCTCACCCTCTATTATGGCAACCCCTCCAGTATGCACACCTTCGGGGGGCAAGTGTCCAAAGCAGTCAAAACGGCTAGAGAGCAAGTTGCTGCCTTACTCGGGGCCCAAGAGTCAGAAATTATTTTTACCAGTTGTGGGACAGAAGGAGATAACGCTGCCATTCGCGCTGCTTTGAGCGCGCAACCAGATAAACGTCATATTGTTACCACAGAAGTCGAACACGCAGCCGTTTTAAATCTCTGCAAACATTTAGAAAAACAAGGTTATAGCGTAACTTATCTAGGAGTCGATAGTCAGGGAAGATTGGATCTTGATGAGGTGCAAGCATCTTTAACCGGTGGCACTGCCCTGGTAACTATGATGTACGCTAATAATGAAACAGGGGTGATTTTTCCCGTTGAAGAAGTGGGGCAACTGGCTAAAGAATATGGAGCCTTATTTCATGTAGATGGGGTGCAAGCGGTAGGTAAAGTGCCGATGGATATGAGTAATAGCACCATCGATATGTTAACCCTATCCGGTCATAAACTCCATGCTCCCAAAGGTATCGGTGCCTTATATGTCCGTAAAGGAACCCGTTTCCGTCCCTTTTTGATCGGGGGACATCAAGAAAGAGGCCGCCGAGGAGGAACCGAAAATGTAGCCGGTGTGGTTGCTTTAGGGAAAGCTTGCGAGTTAGCACAATATCACTTGGCCAATGTTTCCCACGAAAGACAATTAAGAGATTATTTAGAAGCAAGCATTTTGACCTTTATCTCCGATACAGTGGTTAATGGAACCACCGAAGCAAGATTACCTAACACCACCAATATTGGTTTTAAATATATCGAAGGAGAAGCCATTTTATTATCCATGAATCAATACGGTATTTGTGCTTCCTCCGGTTCAGCTTGTACCTCCGGTTCCCTCGAACCCTCTCATGTTTTGAGAGCAATGGGACTCCCTTATAGTGTGTTGCACGGTTCGATTCGCTTTAGTCTGTCTCGTTATACCACCCAAGATGAGATCAACCGTGTCATAGAAGTATTACCCGATGTTATTACCCGTCTGCGCGCGCTCTCTCCCTTTAGTAGCGACGACGCAACTTGGTTACAAGAACAAGAAAAAGCAACTTTAACTAAGTAGCAGTAAGCAGTGAACAGTGACCAATCAATATAACTGGCAACTGGATAACTGGTAACTGATAACTGATAAAACCTCATCTAACTATTAACAAACAATAATCTGGTAAATGAATCATGTGGGAATATACAGACAAAGTAATGGATCTCTTTCATAACCCTCGTAATCAAGGTACGATTACCGAGAAAGAAGAAGGACAAGTAATCACAACTGGAGAAGTGGGAAGTATTGCTTGTGGAGATGCTCTGAGATTACATTTAAAAGTAGATGAAGTCAGCGAAATTATTTTAGATGCAAAATTTCAAACCTTTGGCTGTGCTTCTGCGATCGCTTCTTCTTCTGCCTTAACGGAGTTATTGGTAGGGAAAACCCTAGACGAAGCCTTAAACCTCACCAATAAAGAGATCGCCGACTTTTTAGGAGGTTTACCAGAAGAGAAAATGCACTGTTCTGTCATGGGACAAGAAGCCTTAGAAGCAGCTATATTTAACTATAGAGGCATTCCCCTCGATAACCACGAAGACGATGAAGGAGCATTAATCTGTCGTTGTTTCGGAGTAACAGATACTCGTATTCGTCGCATCGTTCTAGAAAATGATATAACCACCGCCGAAGAAGTGACCAACTATATCAAAGCCGGTGGCGGATGTACAACTTGTTTAGCAGATATCGATGATATTATCGCCGAAATTTTAGGAGAAAAAGCCACTGCTGTTGCCGTTGCTACGGAAGTGGTCAAAGCCAAAGAAGATCATCAACCGTTAACAACTCTACAAAAAATCACACTAATTCAACAAGTCCTGCAAGAAGAAATCAAACCTGCATTGGCACAAGATGGAGGAGATGTGGACTTACACGATGTGGAAGGAAACTTAGTCAAAGTGATCCTCAAAGGAGCTTGTGATTCTTGTCCGAGTAGTACCGCAACCTTAAAAATGGGCATCGAAGCAAGATTAAGGGAGCGAGTTTCCCCAGAATTAACCGTTATTGCAGTGTAACCAACAAGCACTGATGACTGAAACTGAAAACTGATAACTGAAACAAAGGAGAACACCATGTTAAGCAACCAAAAAGGAAGAGAGCGATCGCCTCCTTAAGCATCGCTTCTCAACCCGACGTTATTAAAACGTCACCTCTTGACCCGACGAGTAAAGTTTCACAGCCTTTACTCAGGGACCGAAGCCATCATTAATTTAATTAAATTGGCTTCTTAACTCGGAAGACATCTACTGACGTAGACAATGAGGGTTCTTATGGGATGAAAATCCCCGTGTTTCCTAACCGAATAACGAATCATCTTTACGTCAGCAACAGATTAAGCTTCCGAAATTGTACACAATCACTCTCTAATTTAGCGAGAATCAACCATGCGTCAAATTGCATTCTACGGAAAAGGTGGTATCGGTAAGTCCACCACTTCTCAAAACACCTTAGCTGGAATGGCTCAATCTGGCAATCGCATCATGATTGTAGGTTGTGACCCTAAAGCTGACTCTACCCGTTTAATCCTTAACTGTAAAGCACAGGTAACTGTATTACACTTAGCTGCAGAACAGGGTTCCGTTGAAGACCTCGAACTCGATGATGTATTGCTCCAAGGGTTTGAAAACATCAAGTGTGTAGAATCTGGTGGTCCTGAGCCTGGAGTTGGTTGTGCTGGTCGTGGTATTATCACCTCCATCAACTTCCTAGAAGAAGAAGGAGCTTACGAAGACTTAGACTTCGTATCCTATGACGTATTAGGAGACGTTGTTTGTGGTGGTTTCGCTATGCCTATCCGTGAAGGAAAAGCACAAGAAATCTACATCGTTACCTCTGGTGAAATGATGGCGATGTACGCTGCTAACAACATCGCTCGTGGTATCTTAAAATACGCTCACACCGGTGGTGTTCGTTTAGGTGGTTTAATTTGTAACAGCCGTAACGTTAACAAAGAGATCGAGTTAATCGAAGAATTAGCTGATCGCTTAAACACCCAAATGATCCACTTTGTACCTCGTTCTAAAATGGTACAAGAAGCTGAATTACGTCGTCAAACCGTTATTCAGTATGCTCCTGAG
>JBFRWO010000176.1:0-4716 GCA_051439625.1 Crocosphaera sp.
CCACAACGATATCGATTGGATAGGTTGTCTAAATCGTATCGTATAAGATGTGAAGAAGCGTCAATTTATTGCGCTTCGTAACAACCTTTAAGAATCCAGGGCGTTTTAACCCCTGGAGAACTCAATATTGGCAGTAAAAGCAAGACCCCCACCAGCAGCAGCAATGGCAGCATTACTTGCTGCACCACTGGCACTAGTTCCTACAAATAGAGTATTGGTGACGATGCCATTACTCAAAGCATTTGATGCCGCAAGTTCTGCATCAGCTTGACTGTCGGGTACACCATCCGTTGAAATATCAATTGTCTGGGAGTCACTAGCAATTCCGTTACCAAGTATTGACGCAGCTACCCCAGAGATAGCTCCTCCTGTGTTAGTACCGCCACCATCTTGAGTCACAGTTGCAATCAGATTAGCAAAGTCTTCAGCTTCCTCGTCAATAGTAATTGTAGTCCAACCAACTTCTTGCACCAATCCGCTAGAAAATTGCCAGAACGAGGCAATTACAGTATCCACATCGCCGGTCAGAAAATTAGTAGCAAAGTCATTGGTAAAGATATTGACGTAAGCATCTCGCTGGAGTTCAAAGTCGTCTTGGTCAACACTTCCAGAACCATCTATGACAAGACCTAGCTCTACAGAAGCTGCTAGTAATGCTTCATTTGAAGCTAAGGTACCTAAAGTAACCAAAGAAGTTACGAGAATACCCTTAACGGGTAAAGTTACATTTTTCATTGAAATAAAATTCTCAAGATAATTCTCCCACATTCTATAAAGGAACTTTACCCATACACCTGAACTAAACAAGACTAAAACCCTCACGAAAAGAAGCTTTGGAGAGATCAGCCTCTAAAGGCTGTGTTCATGTATGGTTAGAATTTCTTAATATTAAGGGTTTCCCCCATGAGCGACTTAGAATCCCCGTTGATTTATCACGGGGAGAAGTCAAAAACGAATTTCTTTTAAATTTTTACGGGGTTCATAACTGCGGCTATCCCGTATTTTCTCATAATAGGTTCGTTCCGTCTCAGTGAGATTTTGAGGAGTATCAATGGTAATTTTAACCAGTTGATCCCCTCTCCCTTTTTTCTGGTTGACCCATCCTTTACCACGCAACCGTAAGGACTGGCCAGAACGAATTCCAGAGGGAACTTTAACGGTTACAATACCATCAGGTGTAGGTACGTCTATGATAGCCCCTAATACCGCTTCATCAGGGGTGATCGGTACTTCACAAACCAGGTTATCCTCTTCAAAGGTAAAAAAGTTATGGGGAGTCAGTTCTACATTCAGATACAAGTCTCCTCTATTTTGACTATAAGGACTATTTCCCCCTTTCCCCCGAACACGGATACGACTACCATTTTTTGCCCCTGCCGGAATTCGCACATCAATGATCTCATTCCCTAAATTAATGCGTTTTTGAACCCCACGAAATGCCTCAGAAAAGGTCAGTTTTAAGCTTGCTTCTCGGTTTGGGGCAGGGGTTTGATTACCATAACCGCCACTATATCCAGCATAGCCTGTTCCCGGACTACCATAACCATAACTTCCGGTTCTCTGTCCATCTGGGGTAGAAAACTTTCCTAATAATTCATTGATAAACTCTTCAAAGTTACCATACTGACTAAAATCAAAGTTCCCCATATCTACGTTAGCACCGGCACCGGGCCAAGTGCTTTGACCTGCTTGTTTCCAATATTGGCCAAACTGGTCATATTTCTTCCGTTTTTCGGAATCAGATAACACTTCATACGCTTCGCTGATCTCTTTGAAACGTTCTTCAGCTTGCTTGTTATCAGGGTTTCTGTCAGGATGATATTTAACCGCTAATTTGCGGAAGGCTTTTTTGATCTCGTCTGCGCTGGCATTTTTATTGATGCCTAAGGTAGCATAGTAATCTTTGTAGTCCATATCTCCTGTAGGATTATCCTAAAAAAAATTTTCCTTTATATCAATGATAATCTCTATCATAACAATTTTCATTTACATAGATTAAACTGATATCTTGCACCAGTATATAAAAACGAAAAAAGGAAACAAAGGAAATCAAATATTAATTAGTTACAGTCAAAATTAACCCTGTCGCCTCTTCTGGAGTTCCCTGTTCCCCCTCCAAACTAGCTAGTTTTATCGAAGGTGCAAGATGTGAGTAAAACGGATTTAGTATCAAGTCCTTCGGAGGAGTAAAATAGGGATTGTCAACTAAATGAACTTGAGTTAAACATTGGATACCATAAATGTACGTCTGGCCCAACTGAGTGATGCGGAAGATATTGTGATTTTTAATCAAGTAATGGCCAAAGAAACTGAGAGCAAAATATTGTTACCAGATATTGTTTTAGCCGGAGTCAATACTTTGTTAACCAACCCGTCACAAGGTTTTTATATCGTAGCTGAAATTGATTCTCAAGTGGTTGGATGTTTGATGATTACTAAGGAGTGGAGTGACTGGCGCAATGGTGTTTTTTGGTGGGTTCAAAGTGTTTTTGTAAAAGAAGAATATCGTCGTCGTGGTATATACCGCAGGATGTATCAGTTTATCAAACAACTTGCTAATGAGAAAGACGATGTTTGTGGGTTCCGATTATATGTTAAACAAAATAATACTATAGCCCAAGAAACCTATAAGGAATTAGGAATGACAGAACTACCTTACCTAATGTTTGAAGAATCAAAACATAATTAATATGTTTCGCTTTAATATATAGCAATCATTGATCAGTTGTGAGAAATAAGTCTTAGTAAAAGGGAACAGATGAACAAACAAGAAAAATCTATTCCACAAATCATCTAGGATTGCTATACAGAACAGTCACATTCCAGTGCATTGAAAAGATAGTGTAAAAAGTAGCGTTAGCGATTTTTTACACCATATTGTTGGAAAGGCCTAATTATTGTTTAACTCATGACGAAATTTAGAGAGTTCCTGATAAATTTCTTTTCGAGCTAAGTTAATTTCTCCAATAGGACGATGTTCAGGTAGAGCGTGCCAAGGAGTAAAAGACAATTCTTCATCTAATTCCCGTCGCATTAGAGAATCAAAATTTTGTTTTGGTATTTGTAGTGTTGCTACAACAATAGATTTTGATTTTGATCTAATGTCCCAGTTTTCAGTTGCATCATTAATCGAAAGTTCTTCTGGATTTTCTGGTAATAGGACAGCAAAATCAAAAGTTACATCTTGCTCTTTTAACTGTTCTACCATCGCAGAGCGCAAGAAATTGGGATTATCTTTGTTCGGTTTTGATACCATTGAATTATCTCTGTTCGCTATCACCAGATATTGAACATTTTCATCACCTAATTTAAAAGGCGTTGTACTCCAATAAGTTAAATTTAAAGGACTAGCACCTTTTTCTAATACTTTTAGTTTATTAGGAGTATTCATACTATTCAGAATACGGAGTGATTTACTCAATGCTTTCTTTCTTTGAGCCGTGGGAAGCTTCTCTATATAAGCTTTGATGTCTTCTTCTTTTTCTGTTCTTAAAATAGGAAGCATCTTGAAAACATCAACAAAATTTTCTAAGTTACTAGCAAAGAAAACAGGATGATTAATTAAAATAAAATCCTGTTCTGGTTTGTCATCAACTAATGATTTTCCTGGAGGATCTAAAACTTTAATAGATATTGCGCGTAAATCAGGAAACCAATCAGATTGTAGTTCTCCTTTCTCATTTATCCTCGAACTTGCATTAGAAAAGCGAACCCAAGCTTTGTAGGTCTCTGGTTGCGCAAATAGTCCCCGACGTAAATTATTGGGAATATCTGGGGATACGATAAATTTTGCTTTAAGAAGTCCGTGACTTTTTGGGTGTTGACTTCTTACAGCTTTTGGTAACAATTTTCCGTTCTCTTTCCGAAGTTTCGTATTATCTTGGACTCCCTTTTTTAACTCTTGAATGAGTGCCTCAACCTGCTCAATTTTCTCAGGGGATAAGTCTGAAGCTTGCGCAGGGGTGATCAATAAAAATCCCACCATTAAAGCACAACAAAGGAAACACCCCAGTTGTAATAATTTGTTACTTTTCATGACAATAATTAGTGATAAAGATGGATACAAATTGAGAGATTCTAAGAAAAATAGTAATTTTTCCAATAGTCTCTAATTCTTTCCTTATTTTTAGCTAATTAAACCCCATGAAAATCTTAATTTATTCTTAAATTCCTAGAACATTCGTAACCTATTGTGGGAATAGAAAAAGCTATAAACTAGATTTTATATTGAATAAAAACTTTTTCATTTATTGGGAGTTAATTTTTTTGAAACTCCTTTAAGATGTGTTCTATCTGTTAAAATTTCGTAACCAGTTGCTGTTACTAATACTGTATGTTCAAACTGTGCTGATAAACAATTATCAATGGTTACAACTGTCCAGCGATCACGCAAGGTTTTGGTGTATTTTGACCCCTGATTAACAATAGGTTCAATGGCTAAAGTCATGCCTTCTTTTAACTTAATATTGGGAATTTCTTTGGTACGATAATTGAAAACTGGGGGTTCTTCGTGCAAGTTTTGTCCTACCCCATGACCTGTATAATCTTCTACTACAGAATAACCATATTTTTTCACAACATCTTCAACCGCACCAGCAATATCTGCTAAATATTTTCCTGCTTTTACTTCATTAATTCCTGCATATAAAGCTTCTTCTGCTGCACGAATTAAACGAGCGGTTTTTGAGGATACTTTATCTACAGCAATAGTAATAC
>JBFRWO010000177.1:0-11325 GCA_051439625.1 Crocosphaera sp.
TGCCTTAATTCCTATCATAGAAGGAGTTGGCGGAATCATCACAGATTGGGCAGGAAACGCCCTTAATAGCCATTCTACAGAAGTTTTGGCCGCTTCTAACCCAAACTTACATCAACAAGCTTTAAACGTTGTTTTAAGTCAATTTTGAGAGAAACTAGCATTTTAAAAGCTGAAAATGCTTATAATAATTTAAGAATTTTTCAGAGAATAAATAACAGTTATGGAAGATCTTTGGTTTCAACCCTTTATTTGGACAGATTATCGCCTTGCCATTTTATTTACAGTCATCATACCCTTAATTTTAAGTATTTGGGCTTTACTTAAACAAGTTGATGCCATTGGACGTTTATTCATTATTTATTGGCGAGTAGCTAGTTTATTATTGATTACAGTTTATTTATTAGCCCCAGGTTGGGTAGGAGAAAACTCCCCTTTTGAGGCATTTTGTGGACAAGTCGGCTTTATTACTGCTTTAGCTGCACGTATCCTCATCCCCATTTCTTTGTGGTTTTGGGTGGATTTGAACGATGAAATTAAGGACTTACCGGGGAGTTTCCTGAAATTGATGGTAACTTCTTGGCGTTGGGCGGTCACCGTTTATGGTAGTATCGGTGCAATGGTTCATGTCCCATTTCTCTCCTGTGCCATGTCCCCAAGTAGCTTAGAAACTCCATTTTGTCAAGCTTGGATACAAGCACCGGTTGGTTATTGGTCCTTAATTCATGGAGATGCAACTGCTGGTTTTATGGGCTTTATAGGTTTATTGGGATTATCAATTTATGTTCTCTATTTTGCCTATTTTTTACTTATTCGTCTTGGAAAACAAGGAAGATCAGCGTTAGATCACTAAACTAATGGATAATGGATAATGGATAATTACATCTTTTTTAAATTAATTAATTGATAAAATGATTTTCTAATTCAATAATTGCTTTTAAAGAAGCTTGAGTTTTTCCCTCTTTTTTATTTTGTCCCAAAGCTTCCGTTTCAATCAGCATTTCATCTAACCATTGAACCTGACAACAACATCGCCATTGATCGTCTATTTTATTGTATAAATAAACTGGATTTTTTAGCTTTGATCGCTGCAAAATTGTGTGTAAATAGGCGATAGGATTATTGATAGCTTCTGAGGGAACTATTGATAAGTCTAATGGTTCTTCACTAACAACAGTAGTAGTGACTGAGACGGGAGTATCTTCTTTTATTTGATCGTCTAAAGCAGTTTGATCGATCTCTGTAACGTCGTGTAATTTATCTTCTAATTTTCCTTGTAACCAATGAAGATTAGATTGATGTTTAGCGGTTTGTTTATTGCTGGCAATAGATGGCTGACTTGTAGTCTTTTCTTCAAATACAGTCCAGAAAGCAAATTTTCCTGAACTTGTTTTTTTGTCCACATAATCCACAGTAGTTTGACCAATAGTAGCAGCAATTTGCAAAATTTGAGTTGCTAAGATAGGTTGTTCCTTTAAATAGTTTAATAACTGATTTTTAATCAAGGTTTTATTGTCGGGATTTTCATATTCACCAAACACCAAATAATATAAATCAGACGGTTTAAGAGTACGATTCTCTAAGCGTTGTTGGGCTTCAGTAACTAATTTATCTAGCTTAGAAAACTTAATACTCTCTTTGAGAATTTGGGAGAATTCTTTATCTGATAAAGTAGGAATAGTCTCTTGCTTGTTTAAAATAGTAACAGTTTTAGCCAGACGCTGTTCTCGAAAATGTTCGTTACGTTTTTCTTTGACTTCTTGTCTTTTATCGTTAATATGTTTGGCGATCGCTTGTAATTCTTCTACCGTATAAGGAGACTCTTTCTGCTCAATAAAAACCCTTTTAAGAATGCGATGATTGATATAGTCAGCGAAGCGACGAATAGGGGAAGTAAAATGGGTATAAGCCCCAACAGAGAGGGCAAAATGACCAATTACAGCCGGGGAATAGGTAGCAGGGTTTAACCAGCTTTGCAGTTTCTGACGCACTAACTCTGGTAGGCCAAGGGTAGTTAACGTTTCCATTAAAAGTTGACTCTCAGGGGCGATCGCTGAAGCGGTATGATTACGGTATAAAATGGGCAGTCGATGTTCTTCGGCTAAACTAGCTACGGCAGTATTAGCCAAGACCATAAACTCTTGAATAATTTGTTGAGAATGGTATAAGGGAGTCTCGATTAATCGTCCTTCCTCGTCCAAAGTAACCCCAGCGATGGTACTTTGACCAAAGGCCCCTCGTTTTTGCCGTTTCCAGGCGAGTTTTTGCGCCCAGAGTTCACAATAGCGTAAAACTTGAAACAGAGGCTGTGAAGGGTCATGTAGGGTCTTATCAGCACTTATATAAGAGAATCTTTTAATGCTATTTAGATGGGTGGATAAGAGTTGAGTTTTTTTGATATTGGCCGCTTCATCTAAAGTAATGCGAATAGTAATAGTCCATCGGGGTTTATCTTCGAGTAAGGATAGTTTATCTTCCGATAACTGACGGGGAAACATGGGGTTATTACCTGTTGCCAAATAACGGGTTTCCACCCTTGAAAATGCCTGTTGTTCCAGTTGGGAGTTGCGGGGAACTAAAGCAGTAACATCAGCAATATGGACAGAAATAACCACCCCTGACTGATTGGGTTCTATCCACAAAGCATCATCTAAATCTTTTGAGGTTTCGCTATCAATGGTAAACCCTAAAACCTGTTGTCTATTATCAATGTTTAAGGGTTCTTGCAGCAGTTTATTAATTTCATCATGAGGAATAAGAGAAGGGGTCATTTTTATTTACTGAATTTTCAAACTAAACCAGAACGTAAAGCAACAACAGCCGCTTGTACGCGATCATCCACAGCTAATTTGTTCATAATACCTCGAACGTGGGTTTTAATGGTATTGGTGCTTAAGTATAAGTCTTCGGCAATTTCATTGTTACTTTTCCCTTCTACAATCAACTTTAAAACCTCTAATTCTCGTTCTGATAAGAGGCCAATATTTTGATTAGGTTCTGGAGTGGGAGGTTTCAAGTTATTTAAGACTAATCGAGCAATTTGGGGATCGAGATAAGTGGCCCCATCTTGGGCCGCTTCAATAGCTGCTAATAATCGCTCTAAACTTGCCCCTTTGATACAATAAGCATCGGCACCACTGGATAAAGCAGCCACTACCTCGGTTTGTAAGGTATGAGAAGTTAACATGACCACATGAATATCTGGTAACTGTTCTTTGATTTGCTTAGTAGCTGCGATCCCATCCAAACGGGGTAGTCCGATGTCCATAACTACTAAATCAGGTTTGAGTTCCAAAGCTTTTTGAACACCGATGTAGCCGTCTTCAGCTTGTCCAACAATCTCAAAGTTGGGATGTTCGCTTAAAGCTTGTTCTAAGCCTAACTGCATCAGGGGGTCGTCTTCAACGATTAAAATTCGCATGGGGTTCAATAAAGGATAATGGATAATTAAATTGTAGAATAATACCCCAAATCTAAATCTAAAATATCAATTCTACTTGTTACCAAACTTTATATTTGATAAAAAAAACGCTTAGAAGTATAGAATACAAATGAATAAAGTGTTTATTATTGTCTAAGTGAGAGAATTATGTCAAAAACTATAACCATTCGTTTGGACGATGAAAAGTATGAACTGTTTAAGAAGTTTGCTGCTATGGATAACAGGGCTATTTCTAATTTTATTGAGACAGCAACTTTAAGATATATTGAACAGCTAGAGTATGCTGACGAGGATGAAATGGCTGAAATTAATTCTGATGAAGACTTACAACAATCATTAAAACGGGGACGAACTGATGTCACAAAAAATAGAAAGCGCCCAGTTACCTAACTATCAAGTCTTTATTGCCTCTGAATATGATAAACAGATCAAGAAGTTTCCCTCAAAAGATAGAGCTTTTATTGAGAAGAAAATGGCAGAATATATTATACCTCAGTTAAAAAAGGAGCCTCATTTTGGTTTAAATATTAAGAAACTGAAAAACTATGAGCCTCCAACTTGGCGTTACCGAATCGGGAAGTATAGAGTTTTTTATGAAATTGATACCGAAGCTAAAGAAGTGGACATCCTGACGATTTCTCCGAGAAAAGATGCTTATTAGGTAGTGCAGCGTGGTGGAAATAACCCACCAGTTGCAAAAGCCTCAAACCTTTATCAATCAATACTTTTGCCTTTTGCATTTTGCCTTTTGCCTTTTGACTTTCGCGTAGCGGCAGTAGCTTGTTAACAAAAACTATTCTGAAGACTTTTCTCAAGCATTAGCTGATCTTCATGTTTGTTCTACCGTAGTTGAACCTTATTGAGAAGAATTGGTTAAAGCGATCGATCAATTCACCGAAGATAGACCAGAGGAATGACACTGTTGTGCTGAAATTCACCCATCTAGGGGAGGCAAAAACATTCTCTGCTTAGGCACTCTTTAAGTTAGAGTGAGAGAGTTAAATTTTATGAGTTCACCTCGTCATCCCTGGCAATGGTTCGACTTTGCCGTTATCCCAGTAGCTCTGGCCTATTGGATTGGTGGTTTATTGGCTCATGCAAGTACCAACCTTAACACCCAGGTCGCCCCTCTTTGGGTTCCCAGTGGCATTGCCTTAACTGCATTGCTCATTTATGGGGAAAAAGTCTGGTTAGGCATTTTTCTGGGTGATACTCTGTTGATGTTTGCTTTAGGAGCAAACTGGGGACTAATCCTAAGTTCTGCTGGCAGTAGCACCCTCTGTGCTTGGTTAGGTTTTAAATTATTGCGTTGGTGCCGTTTTTCCTCTCGTTTGTCTCGCATCGATGATGTGGTCGGGTTGATCTTGTTAGCAGGGATGCTTGCTCCTGGGGTCAATGCAACCTTAGCAAGTTTGTCAGCTTTGTTGATGGGTTCCCTCAATTGGCAGAATTTTGCCTCACACTGGTGGATGGTGGGGTTAGGGGACTGTAGTAGTATTTTAGTGGTAACACCGTTTCTCTTACGAATTTATCTCGATGGGGCGGGTCTATTTCGCCGTTATCACAAACAACGACTTCTCGAAGTGATTATCTGTGGTGGACTGTTATTGGGGTTGAGTTGGATGGTTTTTTCCCGTCATACCCAGGTAGATATGTTAATGAAAGGCAGTTTGAATAATGCTCGTTATTTGGAATATTTACCTTTCCCAATCGTGGTTTGGGCCGCTATTCGCTTCCAAACTTGGGGGGCGGTTTTAGGTAGTTTATGTGTAGCTTTATTGGCGATCGTCGGGACACTTCAAGGAGTCGGTCCTTTTGTGATACAAACTACTGATAATTCTCAAACTATTTTGTTGCTACAAATGTTTATTATTGTTGTTAGTGGCACTGCTTTATTATTATCAGCAGCAGTGACAGAAAGACAACGGGCAGAACTACAGTTAAGAAGAACTTTAGAACGGGATCATTTGTTGGCGGAAGTGTCTTTGAAAATTCGTCAATCTCTTGATTTAAAACAGATTTTTAAGACTACTGTTACAGAAATTCGTCAGTTAATTAAAGCGGATAGGGTATTTATTGCGTCTTGGCAAGATGGGGGACTTATTGAGGTAGTAGCTGAGTCCCTTAATGGTGATTATCCTAGTTTATTAGGAAGTAATGCTAGGGATGATTTGTTAACGGCTTTACCGTATCTTTTTACCCAGGCACAAACGTTTATTGCTGATGATATTACCAACTTTAATTTATCCCCAACGGTACAAGAATATACCCAACGTTATCAGATTAAGGCTGCTTTGGTAGTGCCTTTACATTTAGATGGTAAACCATTAGGTTTATTGGTAGCTCATCAATGTTTAGGAATACGTCGTTGGCACAAACAAGAGGTGAAATTATTAGAACAATTGGCCGGTCAAGTTATGATTGCTATGAGTCAGGCCCAACTTTACCAAACGGTACAAAAGTTGAATTGTAATTTAGAAAAACAGGTACAAGAACGCACCCATCAACTACAAGAAAAAATCAGAGAAGTACAAAAGTTACATGATATGAAGGCAGTGTTTTTACAGGCAGTTTCCCACGATTTACGTACGTCGATTATGGGATTATTAATGTTGTTAAAAAATAGACAAAATTGTGCTGGAGATAACTTAACTTTATCTCGCTCGATTCTAGATAGAATGATTAATAGTAGTGAGCGTCAATTAACTTTAATTAATGCACTTTCTGAGGATCATTTTTCTGAAGAACGACCTTTAATGATTCATTGTGAACCCTTATCTTTATTTGAATTTATTAACGATTTAATTCGGGAATGGCAGCCATTATTACAGCAAAATAAAGCTAATTTAATTGCTAATATTAACCATAATTTACCCTTGATTTGTGGGGACAGAGAACAACTACATCAAGTTTTTACTCATCTTGTTACTAACTCCCTAAAACATAACCGTCCTGGAATTAATTTAGGTATTGATGTAACAGTTAAACAAGGAATGATTCATTGTCGTTTAACTGATAATGGGATAGGAATGTGTGAACAACAATGTGATCAATTGTTTAAATTATACCTTCGTAGTTTACACGATAGACGAAGAACTGGTATCGGTTTAGGTTCCTATCAATGTCGTCAAATTATTGAAGCACATGGAGGTAAAATTGGGGTAAGAAGTACCCCCGGTCATGGCTGTCAATTCTGGTTTACTCTTCCCATAGCTAAAAGTCAACCTTCAGCAGTCAGTTGAAAGAATTTAGAATGCGCAAATTATCACAAAAAATTAGTTCTTAAAACGGCTAATTTCTTAATTAAAGATTAACAAGTTCAGTCCTTGGTAATTTTTCTGTAAAAATAAGAATAGTATCTTTATTTATTTAATTGATTATGAAGCTTCCTCCTCAGTTAGAAAACCTAAGAAAAGAGTTAGAAGCAACGAAAAAACTCTATCTAAAAATAACCCCTTCTTTTAGTAATAAACTGACTTTATGGGAGAGTAAGTTTGGAGGAGAACCCTATTTTCCTAAACAGTTAGAATATCCCAAAAGTCCAGACGGTAATCCTTTAGTTTTATTAGCTCAAATTAATTTTTCTGAAACTTTATTATTAGAGAATTTTCCCAAAGAAGGAATCTTACAATTTTATATCGATAGTTATCATGATTTATATGGGATGAGTGATGAAGATTTGGCCGAGCAAACATATTTTCGAGTTATTTATTTTGATAAGATTGATTTAGATGAAAACAATTTAATTACTGATTTTAGTTTCTTACCAAGTATTGATGATCCTGATGTTATTTTGCCATTTATTGGTAGTTTTGCCTTGAATTTTACACAAAAATCTGAACCGATGACAGGTTGTGATTATCGTTTAGAAAAAATGATAGAAAATTTTGTCAGTGGTTTAGAAGAAAATATAGATTATTATGATCTTTTAGACGATTATTTTGACTTATACGCAGGAGAAGAACATAAATTAGGGGGTTATCCTTTTTTTACTCAAGATGATCCCAGAATGAATTTTGATGAAGATATAGAACCTTATGAATTACTTTTTCAAATGGTCTCTGATGAAGACGCTGACATTATCTGGGGAGATATGGGAGTAGGTAACTTTTTTATTCAACCTTCTGCACTCAAAAATTTAGATTTTAGTCAGGTTATTTATTCTTACGATTGTTCTTAATTTCTAGATTGACACCGCCCAAATATCACTATCAAAACGACAAAAATGATAAATGAGGATAACGCAAAACACCAGTCTTGAGATAACACATATACCCAAATACATATGATAAGTGGAGGGATTGTTAATCGGGGTGTTAAACCAATTTTTTTGGCCAACCCATCAAAACCTCCTGTCAAGTCAGGCAATCCTAAATCCCTTGTGTTAGTAAGTTTTTGCTGACCAAAAGACTTAAAACTATCAATAGACCGACTGGAAGCAACAATCCCGACACTACCAAACACTCCTACTAAAATACCTGTAAATATTAAGATTAATTGAAGTTGGCATATTGATGAAGAATGGGAACTAGTTAATATACATAATATAGTTTTATAATCGGTGAATCCGCATGTTGATGAAGAAGGGGAACTACTTACTATGCTGCAGTAAGAGGTAAAAAAGAAGCCTTCTGCTAACAATAGCCAAGTTAGCCGATTATTAATAAGTGAATCTTCATGCTTAATATAATCCCGATAAATTTTATATAGCTCTATCTGAGATGGATCTTTATCGGATAGACTTGTGATTCCTTCACAGATATCTGTGATTTCTTTAGATATATTTGTGATTTCCTCAGATTTACTTCTTCTTTCTTCAGTATCAGATATATCTGTAATTTCTTCAGATTTCGCTTTTATTTGGTCAGATTTTTCTTTTATTTCCTCAAATTGCTGTTTGACTTGATCAGATAGATCTGTGATTGTATCCAATAACTGTTGGATTTTGTTACCGTCTGTCATCTTTATAATCTTTAATATAAACAGAGTTCATGATTTATCGTATCATTTTTCAGATTCATGAGATAGACCTAAATCCTACAATAAAATACAACTAATACTAAATATATGGTATGGATTATTGAGAAAACTTGAATTAGTTAAAATAGGATCATCAGAACACAAACTATTAGAAGTTGATGTATGCGACAAAATGCAGTCCGAGAAGTAGCTAACTGTGACAATTGCGATCGCCTGATCAAAACCCTAGTGCTATAGTTTAAATCCGAATCTATGTAACAGGTCATAACAGGTTACATAAAATCAGGAAGCGGTTGAATGTTATTAAACCCATACGGTGGTATATTTACGGTCAGGGTTCATGATACATTGGCATTAATGGTTCAAAATATTCTCGAAATGCCTACTCTTACTGCAACCCCTTTAAACTTCCCATTAACTGCCGTTGTTGGCCAAGAAGCCATCAAACTCGCCTTATTATTAGCAGCAGTAGACCCAGGTTTAGGAGGTGTGGTCATTGCAGGGAGACGAGGAACGGCAAAATCAGTGCTTGCGAGGGGAATACACGCTTTTTTGCCCCCTATTGAAAGAATAGAAGATAATCCCTTTAACTGCGATCGCAACAAACCCAGTGAATGGGACGACAACACCCAAGAAGAATATTTAAACAAACGTCCCGAAGACATAACTACAGAAATAGTACCGGCACCCTTTATCCAAGTTCCCATCGGTGTTACAGAAGATAGATTATTGGGATCAGTAGATGTAGAAGAGTCCGTTAAACAAGGAGAAGCGATATTTCAACCTGGTTTATTAGCACAAGCAAATAGAGGAGTGTTATATGTAGATGAAATTAACCTTTTAGACGATCAAATATCCAACCAACTGTTAAGCGTTTTAACCGACGGTAGAAACCAAATAGAAAGAGAAGGGATAAGCTTTCAACATCCCTGTAAACCCATTCTAATCTCCACTTATAACCCCGAAGAAGGCCCATTAAGACGACATTTATTAGATAGAATTGCCATCGCCCTTTCAGCAGACGGAGTATTAGCCCTAGATCAACGGGTACAAGCCGTTAACCAAGCTTTAGACTATGCTAACTCTCCCCAAAGCTTTCTTGCTCAATATAACGACGAAATAGACGACATTAAAACACAAATTATTTTAGCCAGAGAATGGTTAAAAGAAGTTACAATAACTCCTGATCAGGTTCAATATTTGGTCGAGGAGGCTATCAGAGGAGGGGTAGAAGGGCATCGCGCCGAACTTTTTGCCGTTCGAGTCGCCAAAGCCTCAGCAGCCCTAGATGGACGAAATACTATCAATTCAGAGGATTTAAGAAGAGCAGTAGAACTGGTGATCGTCCCTCGTTCCACCATGATGCAACCTCCTCCAGAAGATGCTCCTCAACCTCCTCCTCCTCCCCCACCACAGCAACCTCAAGATGAGTCTAATCAAGATGAAGAGGAACAAGAAGAGGAAGAAGATAACAACGAAGAACCGGAACAAGAACCCCCAGGTATTCCCGAAGAGTTCGTTTTTGACATAGAAGGAGTCATTTTAGACCCCAGTGTGCTGTATTTTGCACAGATGGCGCAAAATCAAGGTAAGTCAGGAAGTCGTAACTTAATCTTTTCTGATGATCGCGGACGCTACGTTAAACCCATGTTACCTAAAGGCAAAGTCAGACGTATTGCTGTGGATGCAACCTTACGGGCAGCAGCCCCCTATCAAAAATCCCGACGTTTAAAGCATCCTGGACGCAGTGTAATCGTCGAACAGGGTGACATACGTTCTAAGCGTTTAGCACGGAAAGCAGGGGCTTTAATCGTGTTTGTAGTGGACGCTTCGGGGTCAATGGCCTTAAACCGGATGCAGTCCGCTAAAGGTGCAGTGATGCGTCTGTTGACGGAAGCTTACGAAAACAGGGATCAAGTAGCCTTAATACCCTTCAGAGGGGAACAAGCAGACGTATTGTTACCCCCCACCCGTTCTATTTCTTTAGCCCGTAAACGCCTGGAAACCTTGCCTTGTGGGGGAGGTTCACCTTTAGCGCATGGGTTAACCCAAGCGGTTCATGTGGGTATGAATGCAAAGATGTCGGGGGATATTGGTCAAGTTGTCATCGTTGCGATAACCGACGGACGGGGCAATATTCCTTTAGCTAAGTCTTTAGGGGAACCCATACCCGAAGGAGAAAAGCCAGATATTAAACAAGAATTGTTAGATATTGCTGGAAAAATTCGGGCTTTAGGCATTAAATTATTGATGATAGATACAGAGAAAAAATTTGTTTCTACTGGGTTTGGTAAGGAGATGGCACAAACTGCTGGAGGGACTTATTATCAGTTACCAAGAGCAACAGATCAAGCGATCGCACAGATGGCTAGAGGGGCGATCGCTGATTTAAAATAGAAAGAAATAGGGACAATATAATCATGGCAAATACCCCAATACAAGTAACAACCGACCTCAGTAAAATTCTAGATCGTATCGATGAAAATCTTAACGACTTTCGTAAGGAGACTAATAAAAAACTAGAAAAAATAGACGAAAGACTTACTAAAATAGAAGTAAGCCAAGCAAAATTAGAATCTGATGTTAGTACCTTAAAAGAAGATGTTAAAGAACTGAAAGGTTCGACTAAAGCGCAAATATGGACATTAATTGGTATTTTAGGAACAGCCGTTATCGGT
This sequence comes from Crocosphaera sp., assembly GCA_051439625.1. Taxonomy (GTDB): domain Bacteria; phylum Cyanobacteriota; class Cyanobacteriia; order Cyanobacteriales; family Microcystaceae; genus Crocosphaera. The sequence continues at coordinate 11,098 of JBFRWO010000177.1, forward strand.
ACAATTATTCGTTTTGTTATTACTGCTTATCCAGGTAATCCATAATTTATAAGCGATCTGGTATTACAATGTAATGACATCAAACCGTAATTGGAGACAAGATAAATTATTAACTCCTTATGAAATTGCTAAACTTAAACAAAGTGGTGTGGATATTCATGATCTCAAAGGAGGCAAAAATGCGTCTAAAAAGGACTTATATAAAGATGAACAAGGAAACATCTATAT
>JBFRWO010000178.1:0-15349 GCA_051439625.1 Crocosphaera sp.
TTTTCCTCCCAAGAATTGTCAAATTTTGTGGTTAGTTTGGGTTTACCTCCTATTCCTCTCATTCCTGTTTCTAGTTCTCAAGCAGTGGTGGGTGCAGTCATTGGTATTGCTCTTTTAAAAGGGATAAAAGGGGTTAGACAAGTTAAGTGGGGGGTTCTAGGGGGTATTGCCTCCGGTTGGATCACAACTCCTGTTATTGCTGCTGTTATTAGCTTTGTTTTGTTATTTATTGTCCAGAATGTGTTTAATCAAGAAGTTTATCAAGCTGCTTCTGTGCCGGTTTCTCAAGCAGTTATTGAAGTATTAGGAGAGAAATTATAATGAATAAAAATCTACCAATTACTATTTCTAGACACACATTATCGGCTTTTTGTCAACAATATTATATTACTAAATTATCTTTATTTGGTTCGGTGTTGAGAGAAGATTTTACAGATAAGAGTGATGTTGATTTTTTAGTGGAGTTTGAAACAGGAAAAACCCCTAGTTTCTTTACTTTAGCAAGAATGGAAAGAGAGTTGTCTGCTATAATTAATTGGCATAAAGTTGATTTAAGAACACCGTCAGAATTAAGTATTTATTTTCGCGATCGGGTAATGCAAGAGGCAAAGGTTTTATATGAGTTATCCTGATGATTTAACTCGGTTATGTCACATGAGAGATGCAGCGCAAGAAATCTTGAATTTTATGAAAGATAAAAATCGAGATGATTTAGAAACGGATAGAATGCTATCGTTAGCAGTGGTTAAAGATTTAGAAATTATTGGTGAAGCAGCGAGTCGTGTGTCTTTAGATTGTCAAAGACGACATTTACAGTTACCTTGGGGTGATATGATTGGTATGAGAAATCGTTTAGTTCATGCCTATTATGGAATTAACTATGATATTGTCTGGCAAACGGTATCTGAGAATTTATTACCTTTAATTATGTCACTAGAGCAGATAATTGAGAAGGAAAGTTAATGGTGATTATTTTTAATCTATAGATTGAATAATATCTAAGATTTCTTTCTGTTCATTTTCATCATCTAAATTATCCCATGAATCGAATAATTTATTTATTCTTTCTTGTTGTTCAATTGTGTCTTTTTGCTCAATTTTACTAATAGCTTTTTTCCAATCATTTGATGCTTGTTCCTGCATCTCTTTTAAGTCTTCTAAGAAAGAAGTTTGACTCTTTGTTTCTTGGATTTTGCTCAAAGCTTCTAATTATTCTAATTGTTCTAATTGTTTTTGAATAGTCGTAAATTCTTCAGAAGGTAACAGAACAAATTCTTGACCATTTTTGGTTAAAAATTGAGGATGTAATTCAATCATTGCTGTTTTCTGAATAAGTTGTATGGTTCGTAATTCATTTTATATCAATGTTTATTTTTTTATCTATTTTCTTTTTCCCTTAATGCTCCATTACGATTATTAATATATAGTTCTTCATCTGGTTTCAACTGTAAAGCTTTGTTGTAGGAGGCGATCGCTTCATCCAACCTTCCTAAGTCATATAAAGCATTCCCTCGGTTATTCCAAGCTTGATGAAAATCTGGTTTCAACTGTAATGCTTTGTCATAGGATGCGATCGCTTCATCTAACCTTCCTAACTGATCTAAAGCTATGCCTCGGTTATACCAAGCTTGATGATCATCTGGTTTCAGCTGTAATGCTTTGTCGTAGGATGCGATCTCTTCATCCAACCTTCCTAAGTTACCTAAAGCTACACCTCGGTTATTCCAAGCTTCATCTTTATCTGGTTTCAACTGTAATGCTTTGTCGTAGGATGCGATCGCTTCATCCAACCTTCCTAACTTACCTAAATCTATGCCTCGGTTATACCAAGCTTGATGATTATCTGGTTTCAACTGTAATGCTTTATCGTAGTAGCCGATCGCTTCATCCAACCTTCCTAACTCACCTAAAGCTATCCCTCGGTTATACCAAGCTTGATGATTATCTGGTTTCAACTGTAATGCTTTGTCAAAAGAGGCAATCGCTTTATCCAACCTTCCTAACTGACGTAAAGCTATCCCTCGGTTATTCCAAGCTTCATCTTTATCTGGTTTCAACTGTAATGCTTTGTCGTAGGATGCGATCGCTTCATCCAACCTTCCTAACTGACGTAAAGCTATCCCTCGGTTATACCAAGCTTGATGATAATCTGGTTTCAACTGTAATACTTTGTCAAAAGAGGCGATCGCATCTTCATATTCTACTTGTTGTGCATGAATCAAACCTTTTATCAACCAAAGTTCTGATTTTCTGATGGGATCAAGCTTAGGAGAATCAGTCAAATAAGCTTTAATTTCTGCTAATTTTTCCTCTCTTTCTTGCGGGGTAAACTGTTTATATTTTTCTAGATCACTATCCAGATAAACAATACGATAAGCTTCTTGTTCTAAGGTATCTTTATCAGTAGGAAATTCATACAGTCCCGATCGCCAATCAAAAAAATCTGGCGCACGTCTGATAAAGTAACGCAAGGCAAATTCTGGTAAAAGGAAAACAACAGTAAAAGAAAATTGCTTATAAAACCGTTCACGGGAGAGGTTTAAATAACCCAAAATTCTCGGAATACCAGCCCAAGTTCCACCATAAACTGGACTTTCACTAGGTAGTTGATAACCTTCGCTTTCTGCTTCTTCGTAGCGTAATAAGGCAGTTTCTAAACCACAGACAAAGAGAATATTAAGCTGTTGATAATCAGGAATATTAATAATTTGCTCGTAAATATTATCTGTTTCTGAATCTAGTTTGAGAGTAGCAGATTTTTTTTGTGGTAAATCCTTATTTATTTGTTCAATAATTTCCTTTCCTTGTATGGGAGAACAACGCACAAACAATAAATTAAAGCCTTTTTTGCGTCGCAAAGAACGTCGCAACGCTTGATAAGATTCTTCTCGCGTTATTGGTGGGTCTTCCCACTGTTCAGAAGGAGATGAATCAATCATTAAATTGTTGTTTTTCCCTGAACTTGTCATATATCAACAATAGTTTGAGGTTTCAATAATAGTAAATAGTAAACAATATATTTAACTGGTAACTGGTAACTGATAACTGCTAACTGCTAACTGTTTAACTGTTCAACAAACTCAGAAATTTTAAGGATTAGGGGATGCACATCATACCAACTTTTAAACTCTTCATCATCATCAAAATAACCATATTGTAAAATACAACGATTAAATAATAGTTTACGATGTTCTTGATCGTTTTGAATTTCGTGGGTTTGATGAACATTTACTAATAATGGCCATTGTTCATGTTCTACTGTTCTTCGATAAACATCCCTCGCTTGAGTAATTGCTCGTTGTGCTGCTCTTTTTGTAATAGGTAAATCATCAATCTGATCAAAAGCAGATGCCATCAATAACATCAAGTTCCGCACATGACCCCCAGTCATTAAACATAAATACTCCAGTAATTCTTTGCTTTCAAAAATATCCTTTTCTAAGTTTTCATCTGGTGAAAATTGTTCAATTCTTTTACTAATAATTTCCTTTATTTTATTAACTCCTTCCTCATAAGCATTATTATCAAGATCAAAAACCCGAATCATAGGTAATACCATCAAATCCCCATCATAACGTTCTCGTAAATCATTAGCACGATTAGAATAGGCCATAGAAATAGGGATAGTATAAACAATATGACAGTTTAAACCTGTTAATTGATTAGCACGATCCAAGAAAATTTCATCATGATTATTTTTATTTTCTCCACGCATGATGGGAACAATTCTATCTAAATTATCTACCAATAGCACTAACTTTTGACCGTCAGATAACTGTTTTTTCTCATCATCAATAAATTTATTTAAAGCATCTAATAAAGTAACCGTATGGGGATTTATTTTTTCTCTAATTTTTTGTCTTTCGCTAGGAATGGCACGAATAGCAACAGAAAGCTTACCAAAATATTTAATTAAATCTCCTGTATCTAACTTAGCATCCTCTAACTTAATTTCTGTTAAAGATAAATCCCTTAAATCTTGCCAACGTTCTTTTAACCAATTTTTTAATGGTGTAGAATTAGCTTCTTTTAATTCTTCGAGAAGATGACGAGTACAAGCGATTAAAATATCTGTATATTGAGCATCTTCTGGATCAATATCTTCCTGATCTGCTGCAAAATAGACTACAAAACAATTATTATCTTCCAGATGTTTTCTAAGTCTTAATAACTCTGTTGATTTTCCTCCCCCACGATGTCCAGCATACAATTGATAAGTATATTGATCGTGGGGCGATCGTAAAATTTTTCTACCTAAATTTTGATAAACATCTGCATCTGCTCTAACCGCTTTTAAGTCCACATATAAATGACTGTCCGCAGGTAAAGGAATAGGTTTAAAAGCATTAGCAAGTTTAGCAATTAAATCTTGAGACATGATGCAAAAGCCTTTAATTTATATAAAATATTATAACACATTCCGTAGGGTGGGTTAGGTGCAGCATCAATTTTTCTGAAAAAATCATAAGTTTTTATCTGCGCTGTAACCCACCATTTTCAATATATAATTGACTGTACTTTTTTCTCAAAACTGTTGAAATATTACCCTAAAATTTAGTTTATATTTTCCTATTTATGCTCACTAAGATGGTGGGTTACGAAGTATTTTTATCTTCTGGTAATAATATAAATTATAGCCTTCTAACCCACCCTACTTTCTGAAATGCCCACCTTACAAGATTAAGAAAGCTAAAGTATAAATTTTTCTTTAAGACGTTCAGTAATTAATGAAATTTGTTGTTCAGGAGTTAAAGAATCTAATTCATTAACCCCAATCATTACTTGTTTAGGTTGTTGTTTTTTGCGATCTAAATAAGCATAAAAAGCTTCTTTATCGTCTTTATGTTCAAGCAGGTATTGTTTGAGTTCTTGATTAGTCATATTAGTATAATTGACAGATTTCATTAGAATACTTCTCCATTCGGGGTAATAACAATTTCAATGTTTTCTTGATGTCCTGCTAAGATAAATAAATTCTGATCTCGTTCATCGAGATGAATAATATGAATAGGTTGAAACATAACATTGGTTAATGTATAACTTAGCAGGTATAAACGTTTAAGTTGTGCTAAGGTAGGATCGTTCATTCTATCTATTATAGACGGTTTTGAGTTATTTTATTCTAACTGTCCCATATTAAAAGAAGAATAAAGGTTTGTCTCTTGAGGACAAAACCCCTTTCCACCAATAAGTATTGGTAAAAATGGAATCAATTACATCAGAAACTTTACCATAAGTTAAGGAGATTTCTCGTTTCCTCGGAATGACAGTAACAAAAATCAACAATATTCTACATTTAAAACAAATATTCGATGACAGAATTAGGAAATTGTTTCCTTAAAATAGGAAAAATAGGACAAGGTTTTTTACTCTGTAAATTAATGCTTGTATCTGCTTTGAAAACACTCCAACGAAAGGGGCCTTCTTTTGCAGCAGACATCCATAAAAGACGTTTTGCACGAGTCATTGCTACATAAAGTAAGCGATATTCTTCTGCTTTTTTCAGTTGTTGTGCTTCTTGCCAAGCGTTGTCTGGGTTAGGAATAATTAAAGGGTTTTCTGGGTTAATATATTGATGATGAACCGCAGCACGAATTTGTGCGCGAGATACTTCTGCTAATGTGAATTCTCCTAAGAATTTTGCAGCAGTGGGAACCCAAGGATTACCGGGTAAAACGTCTTCATGGAGGAAAGGAAGAAAGACATAATCCCAATCCAAACCTTTTGATTTGTGCATCGTAATAATGGTTACTTGATTTTTTCTTGTATAACGTTCTTCGCTATCTTCTTCTATCCCTTCAAACTGTTCTGAATTAATTATTTCTCTGAGAACATTTAAGACACTTTTTAAGGAAAATTTACCAATTAATTCTTGACTAATTCTCTCAGAAAGTTTCTGGACCGTTGCTAATTCTGCACCGGTATATTTTAAGGTCATTCCTAAGAAGGGAATCAGTTGATAATCTGGTAATTCTAACTTTGCTTGTAGAAGATTACAACAATAACGACGCGCTTCTAATACTGGTTTTTTCTGTTCAGGAATTAAGGGACTGGGATAGAGAAAATTTTCGGGATAAGTGGCTAAAATATTAAGGTCTTGTGAAGGAATTAAACCCCGATTTTGTAATATTTCTAAGGCATTTTTTAAATAGTCAGGGGAATGGGGTCTATCGATGAATTGTAAAAGGTTTAAAATTTCGCTAGGAATCTGAGAAAATCTTTCTGATTCTCCTACTTCATAGACCCTAATTTTATGCTTTTTAGGTAAGTCTTTTAGGTTTTCAGCTAAGAAACGTCCTTGACGATTTTCCCGAACTAAAATAGCTGCATTCTGGTCAGTATTTTTGCTTAATAATTCAATAATTCTTTCCTTAATTAATTCAACTGTATGATAAATATCATCGGGATAATAAAGTTCTAATCCTTGCCCAACTGCTTGGGGGTTAGCATTAGGTTGAGGATCATCTTTGCTAACGGTTTCAATGTTTTGTAAGCGAAAGGGAATAACTTGTTTTGCATCTTCTTCAATATCAGAAATAAGCTGTTTTTTATCTTGTTTTTTAGCGTCAATTTTCCACTGCTGATTAACCCATTTTAAAACAAAGTTAGCTGCATCAATAATAATATTGCTACTACGTCCAGCTTGGGTCATTTCTGCCAATTTATCTTGAGTTTTGCACGTCTCACAAAACCAATTAAAATAAACAGGATCAGCCGGTGTAAAAGTAGAATTAATCGCCTGATTAGGATCACCCACGCGAATTAAATTACAATCATTTTCCTTGCTTGCTAAAGCAGAAATTAATCGCTCTTGTAAAGGACTAGAATCTTGTGCCTCATCTTCAAATACTGCAAATATTTGTTGTTGCCATACTTGTCTAATTTTAGGATTTTCTAGAACATTTAAGGATCCTAAAATCATGTCATCGTAATCAATAAAATCCAGCGATCGCATAACAGTTTGATATTGTTCATATAACCCGGCACCAACAGCCAAAATATCATAATGTTCCTGGGAATAATGACTTAATTCCCACACTTTTTCTGGTCTTAATCCTGAACTTTTAGCCTCTCGGATAATAGTATGAGCAAGTTTAGGTAAAACTTCCGTTCTCAACACAGATTGACGGCGTAATTTTTCCGTTTCTTCTCCATCAAATTCTGCACCTTCTAATAATAGTTGATAACGACGAGGATTGCTACTAATCCAATGTTCCACAGAACTACGAATTACCCGATGACTAGGAGTAGGAATAATCACCGTTGATGTTTCTAAATTCAGTTGAGATAAGTCAGGGTTACGAGTAGCAATATTCAAGGCCAAACCGTGTAAAGTCTGTACCATAAACCCCGTTTGAGGTATCTTTAATTCCTTGAGACGTTCCTTGATTTTGGCCTTAATTCCAGCAGCAGCAGAGCGAGTATAAGTAACAATAATTAACTGGTTTCTAGGGTGTAGTTTATACTTTGCTATCATCATAGCAGCAGCTACGGCAAGACTATGAGATTTACCCGCCCCAGGTACCGCAGAAATTGCCATTTTTCCCCCTGTCCAACTGGCTAATTGTTGTTGTCCAGGCCGTAAACTATCCCGCAGTTCCTCTAATTTTATTGACAGGTTGGTAATAGACGCATTAGAAGTTAAATTAATATTATCTTTCAAGGCTAAATCTAGTTAATTAAAGCAACAATTTATATTTTATATTATACTAAATAAGAAGCAGAAATGCTCAGATATGGGCTTAATATTATTAAGACCCTACTAACTTGTGAATGCTGACTTGGTTAATTTTCCATGACTCAAAAAAAAGAAACCCAAATTCTCATCTTATCTTTAATCATAACCGCTACTATTTTAGGGGCAGGTTATTGGTATTTTACAAGAGGAAAAGAAGGAAATACTACCACAAATAATAGTCCAAAACCAACACAAAAGATTAATAATCAATCTACTGTAAGTATAGGAAATAAATTATTAATTACTGAGGATGATACTCCACAAAAAAAAGCAGGTATTGAGGCATTTAAAGAAGGAAATTATTCACAAGCGATCTCCCAATTTAGAACCTCTCTACAACTCCAACCGAATGATCCCGAAGCCCTCATTTATTTAAACAATGCTCAAGCAGCAAAAAATAATCCTATAAAAATTGCCGTAGTTGTTCCCATTGGTGGTAATTTAAACATAGCAAAAGAAATTTTAAGAGGGGTTGCCCAAGTACAAAATAAAGTTAATGAACAAGGTGGAATTAACGGTAATTTTCTACAAATTGCCATTATTAATGATAATAATAACCCTGAAATAGCAGCAGAAATTGCCCAAAAATTAGTAAAAGATAATAGTATTTTAGCAGTAGTTGGTCATAATTCCAGTGATGCTACATTAGGGGCTGCACCAGTATATCAAAATGGTCAATTAGTGATGGTTTCTCCCACCAGTGATGCTAAGAAAATATCTACATTAGGAGACTATATTTTCCGTACAGTTCCTAGTATTCGTTTCCAAGCAGATCAACTATCTCGTTACCTCATTAATACTGCCCAAAAAACCAATGTTGCTATCTGTTTTGATTCTAGCGCAGAATATAGTCTATCCTTAAAAGAAGAATTCACTTCAGCTATTTTTGCCGATGGTGGCAAAGTAATAGAAATTAACTGTGACTTAGCCGATAAAAGTTTAAATTCTTTAGATAAAGTTGACCAAGCGATCGCTCAGGGTGCAGATAGTTTATTATTAATTCCAACGGTGAATAATATTGACGCTGGAATTAGTATTGCTCAAGCTAATCAAAATCGTTTATTACTGTTAGGAAGTGCCTCCCTTTATACTTTTGAAACCCTCAAAGAAGGACAAAAGACTGTAGAAGGGATGGTGTTAGCCGTTCCCTGGCATCCTCAAGGGGTAGAAGATAATGGGTTTATCGCCCAAGCAAGACAAATATGGGGGGGAGATGTCAATTGGCGCACAGCTTCTGCTTATGACGCAACTATGGCTATTGTGGCCGCTTTAAAAGAAGGAAATAGCGATCGCCAAACTATTCAAAAAAGCCTATCTAATACTAATTTTTCCGTTGAGGGAGCAGCAGAAGAAGTTAAATTTTTACCATCCGGCGATCGTAATGGAGGTTCTATTTTAATCACCATTGTTCCTGGAAAAAAAAGCCGTACAGGATTCGATTTTGTTCCCCTCAAATCAATTAACAATTAACAATTAATAATTCCACCCTACAAGGTTTTGCAGTATCCCTTAAGCGTCACGTGCTTGCACCCTGATTTGATTCAACTCATCGACTAAGTCAATGATTTTTTGTTTTCCTTCTTTATCTAGAGCATCTCGGGAGTTAACCCAATCCATAAGTATTTGTTTTTCTTCTGCTTCATCTCCTCTGTCCATTGCCATAAAACGATAGAAGTAGGGAATATCAAATTCTAAATAATGGCCTACTATGTCATAGACAGCAACAGTGTAATCAATTTGCCATACTTGCCGTGCAAGTTGTGCTATAACTTTTGCGGCTCCTTGTTTTTGCCCAATCAGAGCTACTAACGCACTATCTAAGGCTGCTTTATTCATAATTTTTACCTTGTAAAAAATGCTGATCAATTCATATTCTTGAATTATTGTACATGGTCTAGAACAACAATTTTAGAAAAATTATACCCTAAACTGTTAACCACTGCCATTTATCGCGTAAAGACAATTGGTCTCGTTTTTTGACAAGCCAATGAGTAATCATTTGATTATCTTGAAACCACTAATTATTGATCTGTTATGATTTACTATCTTCCAATAAAGACAAAACATTTTTAGGATTTAACTTATCTTTAAACCAGATAACTTTTGCTGGGGTATCATTAAAATCAACTCCTGCTTTCTCTAAATTTAAACGTTCAGAAATCGCTAAAATAATGTTATCATTATCAGCATTTTGTACCTGATAAAACTTCTTTCTTAAATATTCAGGTCGCCAATAACCGACAATTTCTAATAAATAATCTCTCCCATCGGGATGCACTAATCTGAAGTCAGGAATCATAACACTTCCAGGAATAGGAATTAGGTCAACTTCTCGCTCTAATTTCCAGTCAGTTTTTAACTTTTCCCATCGTTTGGCAAAGGATTCTTCTAACATACTATCGTAGGTTTTTCCCCGAGAATAATGGGTTACTAAACCACAATGATCGTCTAAATCAAAGTAACTATTTTTGATTCCTCCTGTATAAGAATCTTTGGTTTGCAACTTTGTTTTCAGACTCCATTTACTGACATGAAGTAATGCAGGAATCATTTTTGCTAAGGATAAACCGTAACGGGTACTAGGTTTAAATAAACTGGTTGGTCCATCAATAGTAATGGTAAAACCTGTGTCAGCATCCCCTTCAATATAAGCCATTAATTGAAACAATTTTAAATAACGAAATAACAATTTATATTCCCCGGGATCGTTACGATGGGCATTAATTACAATATAATTAGAACGGTAAAAAACTCCCTGAATTTGTGAGATATTATAGCGATGGATTAACGTTTCTGGTTCCGGTGGTTCAAAGCTGGTTAAAATTCTATTTTCTTGTAAATCTGCATATAATCCCCTTTCAATTTCACTAGGTAACACCTCTCTTTTTAATTCTTCTGTTAGTAAACTAGCTATTTTTTCCAATATTTTCGGTCTATTTTGGGGAATAGGTAAGGATTCAGCAGAACAACTAAATACTTTTTTCCTTAATTCTTTTGGTTCTAGAGGACTAACAATTTCAAAGGTAGAGAAATGATTTTTTAATAGGTGTGCCAATCCTCTTTTTACCCGATAATTAGGGTTATCTCCTTCTAATTCTGACAATTTTTCATTTAACCGTTTTTGGGTTTGATCGACACAGTTTAAAAAACAATCAATTTCCTCAGCCGCTAAACCGATTGTGCTATCATTTAAAGGTAAACGTTTGGGGATAATAGTATCTCCACTGTAACGATACATTAATAAATCTGAAGGTAACATAAGAGATTTTATCTAGTTAGTTCTACAAAATTAACTGATCACTGTTAACTAATAAGCTATTGTGTTATTTTTGAATTGTTCAATGTAAGTTTTACATAAATTCTTAATAAATTGTTATATAGTACAAGTATCATCTCCTGACCTAGCCATGATAGAGATCAAAGCGACTATTTACCGTCCTTTAGAATGTCGTCCCGACAGTTATCAAAGTTGGTATCAACAGGGAAATAGATTCCGTATGGACCAACTTTTCTCGGAAGCGTTAATGTGTTACGAAAAAGCCTTAGAATATTATCCAAATGACTATTGGGCCTGGTATAAAAAGGGTATGACATTAGAAGAGTTAGGACGCTACGAAGAAGCTGTCGTCAGCTATGAAAATGCAGCTACCATCGAACCAAATAATTATTGGTCTTGGTACGATCAAGGCTGTGTGCATCTTGAAGAGTTAAAAGAGTACGAAAACGCCATTAACTGTTTCAAAAAGGCTTTATTGATTTATTCTAACGATTATTGGGCGCAATATCGTATCGCCGAAGCGTATCGTTTGTGGGAAAAATATTCCGAAGCGATCGCAGCGTATGATCAGGCGTTAGCCATCAGACCAAAAGATTATTGGTCATGGTATCGCAAAGGGGACTGTTTACGCCATCAAGGGGAGTTAGAAACAGCTTTAAGCAACTACGAAAAAGCCTTATTAATTAAACCCCGTGATTATTGGTCATGGTATCAAAAGGGACAAATTTTCCAAAAATTAAACCGTTTTGATGAGGGAATTAATTGTTATCAAAAAGCCTTAGATGCAGAACCAAATGATCAATATGCTTGGTATTATCAAGGTCATTGTCATGCAGCTTTAAATAACAATGATGAAGCGATTAACTGCTTATTAGAAGCCATTGATATTGCCCCTAATACCATACTTGATCTTGCTAAAAATAACGAAATATTTAATAGTTATTGGCAAGATGAACGGTTAAGCGAGTTATTATAATATCAATTTCCTAAAGTAGGGGTCAATGGCCGTTGACCCCTAGAATATAAATATCTATAGTCTAAGTTAATGAAAATGGGACAAGAATATAGAATCTACAATCTAGAATTAATTTTTTCTGTCATTATCCATTATCCATTATCCATTATTAATTATTAATTATCTTGACAATAATCCTTCATTTTTGCTCCCAACTCTTGTTCTTTTTTACCCAGTTGTTGAACTTGTTGCTGCATTAACTTAGCTGTATCAATATCTTTATCATTCAAAGCAGCTACAAACTGACGAGTTGTATCGGCATTTCCTTGATAAATATCAGCAAAACCGATTTGATATTCTTGTAACTTTTCGTCTTCAATTTTTAATTGTTTCATTTGTTGGGAAGTTTCTTCAAAAATGTCAGCTACCTGTAAAACTTTTTTGATGTCCTCGGTTTGACGATAACTTTCGCTTTCTTCGGCCATTTTCTGGGTCAAAAGTATAATTTTTTGACATTGAGAGATTTTAGTTTCAGCGCAACCTATTAAGAATAAGTTAACTAAAATTGCCAGAAAAGATAGGGAAGAAAATAGATACTTTTTGGTAGAATAATTCCTCATTTTAAGTTCCTCATTGTTTAAATATTTGAATAGTTCTGTAATCAGACCCCACATTAAAAACGGGGGGTTATTCTTGCTGATTTAAACAATTAACTAAAGTATGAATTAAATAAGTTAATTGTGTTAGTTGGTCTCTGGACTCTGTTTGAGCATCTACCAGGTTTTGGATCGATTCACTTAAAGCAAAAATTTGATAACCTTGTTGCTGTATTTGTTGTTCTTGTTCCTGCACTTGTTCAACAAGATTTTCCATTTTTGCAGCTAAACTTTCCATAGTTTCGGTAGTAGCAATAATAGTCTCTCCCATCTGTACTAAAATCGTTTCTAATTTTTGATTATTTTGAATCATTTTAGATAAATCTTCTAATTTTTATTAACTTAAACTCAATATTTAGGATTGACCATGACGTTTTTTGTGCCATCGCCAAGCATCATTAACAATGGTTTCAAGCTCAAAGTATTGAGGTTTCCAGCCTAAAATATTTCTAGCTTTTTCGCTGCTTCCTACTAATATTGGGGCATCTCCAGGACGGCGATCGCTTTCTTTAACCAAAAAATCTACCCCTGTTACTTTCTTGGCCATTTCAATAACTTCCCTAACAGAAAATCCGTTCCCATTACCTAGATTAAACATTTCACTTTGACCTCCATTTAAAAGATAGTCTAACCCTAAAATGTGGGCCGATGCTAAATCATTGACATGAATATAATCTCTAACAGCAGTACCATCAGGTGTTTCATAATCTGTCCCAAAAATAAAGAGATTCTCCCTTTTTTTCAAAGCAGTTAATAAAGCGAGAGGAATTAAATGAGTTTCTGGGTTATGATCTTCCCCTAAATTCCCAGAAGGATCAGCCCCTGATGCGTTAAAATAGCGGAATACAACAGACTTTAAGCCATAAGCTCGATCAAAATCTTGGAGTATTTTCTCTACCATATATTTACTAGAAGCATAAGCATTTAACGGGTTATTAGGATGCTTTTCTGTCATGGGAACTTCTTGGGGCATTCCATAAATAGCACAGGTAGAAGAAAAGACAAACTTATTAATATTAGCAGCTATCATCGCCTCCAATAAAGTTAAGGTTGCTGCCACATTATTTTGATAATAAATAGCAGGATTGCTCACCGACTCTCCCACAGCAATAAAAGCAGCAAAGTGCATGACAGCAGCAATATTTCTACTAGAAAATATCTCATCTAATAGGGTGCGATCATTGGTATCACCAACAATTAATTCAACCTTTAAAACATCTTTAACAATTTCAGGATGGCCATAGGAAAGATTATCATAGACAATGACATTGTAGCCAGCTTTTTGTAAAGATAAAACAGCATGGGAACCGATATATCCGGCTCCTCCTGTAAGCAAAACGGTGGGTTTGGGATCAGACACAAGCAACTCCTGAGAATGAGTTAAGGGCAAGGCTCTACGCCATCACACCTCATGAATTTCACTTAATTTAGGATAGGGCATTTTTCCGCTTAAGAAAAGGCAAAATTAAGTATCTTGGTTGTCCATTGTTTATTCTGGAATATTGCCTTTAGGACTTCCATTAGACCAAGCTTGTTAACGACCATATCAATGGTAACCAGTCCAAAAATATAACCGTTACACAGTCTGCCGGGGAAGTTCCTCCTTTAAGTGAAAAAACGAAAAAGGCTGAAAGTAAGCTAAACTAAAGTTTTAGTACGTAAATTTAATAAAGGACAAGACCTCTTATGGTTGCAACCCCAACAAAACCTAAATACGATATCAAAGACATAAATCTTGCTGCTCAAGGAAGACAACGCATTGACTGGGCTGCCCGTGAAATGCCTGTTTTACGCCAGATTCAAGAACGTTTTGCTAAAGAAAAGCCTTTTGCTGGTATTCGTTTAACAGCTTGTTGTCACGTTACCACTGAAACCGCTAGTTTAGCAATTGCTCTTAAAGCAGGTGGTGCAGACGCATTACTCATCGCTAGTAACCCTTTGTCTACTCAAGACGATGTAGCAGCTTGTTTAGTGGCTGATTATGGTATCCCTGTCTATGCTAAAAAAGGGGAAGACGACGCAACTTATCATAGTCATGTTCAAATAGCTTTAGACCATCGCCCCAACATTATCATTGATGATGGTAGTGATGTGGTTGCGACTTTGATCAAAGAACGTCAACATCAGATGGAAGATATCATCGGTACCACCGAAGAAACCACCACTGGTATTGTTCGTCTCTTAGCTATGCTAAAAGATGGGGTTCTCACCTTCCCCGCTATGAACGTCAACGATGCTGATACCAAGCATTTCTTTGATAACCGCTACGGAACCGGTCAATCTACCCTTGACGGTATCATCCGCGCTACTAACGTTCTCTTAGCTGGTAAAGTTGCTGTAGTCGCTGGTTACGGTTGGTGTGGTAAAGGGGTAGCAATGCGCGCCCGTGGCCTCGGTGCTAATGTAATTGTTACAGAAATTGACCCTGTAAGAGCGATCGAAGCTGCTATGGATGGTTTCCGCGTTATGCCCATGGCCGAAGCTGCTCAACAAGGGGATGTTTTCATCACTGTAACCGGTAACAAGCACGTTATCCGTCCCGAACACTTTGAAGTTATGAAAGACGGAGCGATGGTTTGTAACTCTGGTCACTTCGATATTGAAATTGACTTAGCATCTTTGGGTGCAAAAGCAACTGACGTTAAGGAAGTTCGTAACTTTACCCAAAAATACACTCTACCCAATGGTAAAGCTATTGTTGTCCTTGGAGAAGGTCGTTTAAT
>JBFRWO010000179.1:0-7105 GCA_051439625.1 Crocosphaera sp.
AATTTGGCTAGGACAATACCCATGGCCAGAAAAACTAAAATTTTACCTACGTCGATCATTTCTTTACCTCTAATTAACTTTTGTGTCAGCGACAGGTACTAATCGGTTTTACCCGCGTTCTTTGTCCTCATCATATAGTAATTTAGATGCTTAACAGCTTATTGAACTCAGCTTAATCATAATGCCTAGTGCTAGAGTTTTGCATAAAATCCTCTCCAACTATAATCTTTGATCAAGGTTGGGGAGGATGTGACAAGTATTTACTCTTGAGCAAAATAGGCTTCTAATGCTTGTTGGACGATCTGATTCATAGGTCGTTTTTCGTCCTGGGAAGCTTGTTTAAGACGGGCAAACATGGCATCAGGAACGCTAACACGATGTTGATTTTTGCGAACCCGACGGCGTTTGGGTGGGGTGTAATTTTCGGAGAAGTTTCTCAGTGCCTCAAAGCCCACTCGCTGACAAAATTGCCCAAAAGTCTCTTTTTCTGTTTTATCCTGCTTAAAATAGACAAATAAGGGTTCTAGGAACTTCTCAATATCTTTTTCTGGTAGTTTTTGGATGTAGGGTTGGGCTAGTTGGGTTTGGTTGGCATCACCTCCTAACCAAACTTGATAGGCTTGGGGCGCACTACCGACAAACCCTAATTCTGCCATGTAGGGACGGGCGCAACCATTGGGACAACCGGTCATTCTGATGACGATTTTTTCCCCTTCTAAACCTACCTGGGTCAAAACTTTGTTAATACGTTCTAAAATCCCTGGTAAAGCTCTTTCTGACTCGGTTATGGCTAATCCGCAGGTGGGCAAGGCGGGACAGGCCATGGAATAACGGGTTAAGGTCTCTATTTTTTCGGCATCACTAACTATGCCACAGTTAGCTAGAATGCTGTCTATGCCGGCTTTATGTTCTGGGTCGATCTCATAGAGAATGAGGTTATGATTAGCGGTTAAACGCATGGGCAGGGCGTATTCATCCGTAATCTTTTTCAATGCGCTTTTTAATTGAAAACTGCCCTCATCCTTCACCCGACCATTTTCGATGGAGATGCCTAAAAATAGCTTTCCGTCCCCTTGTTCGTACCAGCCGAGGAAATCTTCATATTTCCAGTCAGGAAGGGGTTTAAATGGTTCTAGAGCTTTGCCTAAATATCCTTCTACTTGGCTTCTAAATTTATCAATTCCCCAGTCTTCGATCAGGTATTTCATACGGGCGTGACGACGTTGGAAGCGATCGCCGTAGTCCCGTTGGGTGGCTAAGATGGCTTTCATTAGGTCAAAGACATCTGCTTTGGCCACATAGCCCAAGGGTTCGGCTAATCTGGGGAAGGTTTCTTCTTTATTGTGGGTGCGCCCCATACCACCGCCTGTCAGGACATTAAAGCCCAATAATTCCCCACTGTCATCGGTGATCACTACTAAACTGACATCGTGGGTGTAGAGATCGATGGAGTTGTCCCCTGGTACGGTGACGCTACACTTAAATTTGCGGGGCATATAGTGTTGCCCATACAGGGGTTCTTCCCCCTCTTCAATATTGGTTCCGTTGCTGTTGCGTTGACGGGCAGCGGTCACTTCGGGATCTTCTTCGACACTGATGGCTTTTTCCCCATCTAACCAAATTTCGTAATAAGCATTGGTTTGGGGTCGTAGTAGATCGGCTATTTTATCGGCGTATTCCCAAGCATATCCATAGTCAGCACGATTTTTAAAGGGTGCCGGTGGTGCCATCACGTTACGGTTGAGATCCCCACAGGCCCCCAGGGTTGATCCCATGCTCTTGACAATGGCGGCGATGGATGATTTGAGATTTTTCTTTAAGATACCGTGAAGTTGAAACCCTTGTCTGGTGGTAACTCGCAGCGTATGATTACCATATTCATCACTGAGGCGATCTAATGTTGAGTAGAGTTGCGGCGAAATAAACCCCCCGGGGTTACGGGTTCGCAACATCATTTGATAATCTTTTTCTTGTCCTTTGACACGGTTATCTCGGTTATCTTGTTGATAAGATCCGTGAAACTTGAGGATTTGAATGGCATCTGAGCTAAAATAGCTAGTATCTTCTAATAACTCGGTTGCCAGAGGCTCTCTCAAAAAGTTGCTGTGTTCTTTAATGTTCTCTAGTTTAGAAACTTTTCCGGCAGGTGAAACGGGAGTTTTGACCATTGCAATAAATACTATATGCGGTACTAATCTGGCTTTTTTTTCTACATTGCTTAGTCAGATCATGAGTGACTTTTCCTATTTTAACTGTTTTTACTCTCTTTGACTCTTTAAAAAATGTGACAAGGATTTTCTTGACATACATATCTGTTTTTATCTATTGATAACTGTTTCAAACTTTACTTCTTATCTTGAAATAATAAAATCAATATTTGGCTTTTCAGCTAACATCTAGAAAATCACATCAGAATACTTATAAATTGGCCTATCTAAATTATAAATTTTAAATTCTAAATTCTAAATTTGTCCCATGTACCTGATGATGTGATATAACTGTTAAAGTTATGTTACGGGAAATATTATCTTTTTTTACCCGTATTTTTGGTTCTGGGAGTAATTTTAAGGGTTTTGCAACCGAAAAATCCCATAACTCACTCTCTTGTTGAAACTTTGTACTATCATTAACTTATTCATGACAACACTGCTCACTCAGTCTCAACCGTCTGTTTCTCCTCAACTGGATGAAAATATTCGGTTACGTGACATTCTCAAAACTTTACCGGCAGAGGTCTTTGTTAAAAATCCTCGTAAAGCCTGGTTTAAGGTGATTCTTACCATTTCTATGGTAGCTTTAGGATGGGCTGCTTTGGCGGTTTCTCCTTGGTATTTATTGCCGATTTTATGGGCATTTACAGGAACAGCGATGACTGGGTTATTCGTCATTGGCCATGATTGTGGCCATCGTTCTTTTTCTAATAATAATTGGGTTAATGATTTCGTTGGACATACTATTTTATTACCATTATTTTACCCTTTTCATGGTTGGCGTATTCTCCACAATCATCATCATAAACATACCAATAAATTAGATGTTGATAACGCTTGGGACCCTTTTATGCCCGAATTTTACGAAACCTTTTCTGCTTTTGAAAAGTGGGGTTATCGCCAGTTAAGAGGTCGTTTTTGGTGGCTTGGTTCTGTGGTACATTGGGCTAAAATGCACTTCGACTGGACTACATTTGAGGGAAAAGAACGAGAACAAATTCGCTTTTCTTCTTTAGTAGTTATTGTTGCTGCGATTATTGCTTTTCCCATTGCCTTCGCTACACTGGGAATATGGGGTGTGGTTAAGTTTTGGTTATTACCTTGGTTAGTATTCCATTTTTGGATGAGTACCTTTACCATTGTCCATCATACTGTCCCTAACATTCCTTTTAAAAAAGAAGCAGACTGGAACGAAGCGGAAGCTCAATTATGTGGTACAGTCCATTGTGACTATCCCCGTTGGGTGGAAATTTTGTGTCATGACATTAATGTTCACATTCCCCACCACGTTTCTACGGGAATACCAAGTTACAATCTAAGAATGGCTCATCAAAGTTTAAAAGAAAATTGGGGTGATTATTTGTGTGAATTACGCTTTTCTTGGCCCCTAATGGATGAAATCACCAGTCAGTGTCATCTCTATCACCCTGAGAAAAATTATCAAAGCTTTTCACAATATCATAACAGTAAGAAATAATCTTTTCTGGTCTTAGATAGTTCATTTGAACGCTTAGCAAGGATCGTTGACCTTCAACGATTCTTTTTTTTGTTAAGATATGATAAGAAAATTAACAAAATAGTAAAAATTTAACTAGCGATCGCAGTTCCCTCCCCAATATTGCTCGGTTGTCTCTTGAGACAGGCATGGGGGAGATAGGGGAGCAGAGGGAGCAGGGGGAGCAGCGGGAGCAAAATCTTAATATTGTTTCTAATCTTCCCACACTTCCCACACTCGTTATTTCATCAACTTTTCAAGCTTATCCGAGTAGTATTGGTTCCTTCTCCAAACAAGAGATTATTTAGTTTATGGCACTTTCAAGACTGCAACAACTGATTACTTATCTTCGCCCCCATTGGCGTAATGTTATCTTAGGAATGGTCGCCTTATTGGTGGTTAATGGGTTGGGTGTCTATATTCCCCTCCTCATCCGAGACAATATTGATAATTTGAGACAATCATTCACTTTTCAAGAAATTTTAGGAATGGTCATCTTGATAATCATTTTAGCGTCTATTTCCTGGGGAATTAGGATGTTTTCGCGTCTATCGATTTTTGGGGTGGGGCGAGATGTAGAGTTCAGTCTCAAACAGGGCATATTTGAGCATTTATTGACCCTAGAACCTGCTTATTTTTCTAAAAATACGTCGGGAGACCTAATTAACCGTGCAACTAGCGACGTGGACAATGTACGTCGTCTGGTGGGGTTTGCTTTACTCAGTTTAGCCAATACTATCTTTGCTTACGGGTTAACTCTTCCTGTCATGTTAAGCATTAATGTACGCTTAAGTTTATTGGCTGTAGCTGTGTATCCTGTCATGTTAATTGCTGTACAAGTATTTAGCAAAAAATTACAGATACAACAATTAAATATACAAGAGAAGCTATCTGATATCAGTCAACTTATTCAAGAAGATATGAGTGGTATTTCTTTGATTAAAATTTATGCTCAGGAAGAGAACGAAAAACGAGCATTTGCTGAGAAAAATCGTCAGCTTCTTCGGGCAAATTTAGAAATAGCTAAAACTCGTAACTTTTTATTTCCTTTAATCGAAGGATTATCATATATTAGTCTATTAATACTGTTAGCTTTTGGAAGTTCTTCCATTACTCAAGGAATTATTAGTATTGGAGATTTTCTCGCTTTACTTATATTAGTAGAAAGATTAGTGTTTCCCACTGCTTTACTAGGTTTTACTATTACAGCTTATCAACAGGGTGAAGTAAGTGTAGATCGAGTAGAAGCTATCTTTACAACCGAACCAAAAATAAAAAATTCAGTTAATAGTTTTGCTTTAAGTATAGAATCTATAGAAGGAAAAATTATTGCTCGAAATTTAAACTACACTTATCCAGGAGAACGAAAACCAGCTATTCAAGATATTAATTTTGTGATTGAACCAGGAGAAACCATTGCTGTTGTTGGTTCTATTGGTTCAGGAAAAACAACTTTAGCTAATAGTCTTACTCGTTTATTAGATATTGAGCAAGAACAGCTATTTATTGATGGTTATGATATTACAGAATTAAAGCTAAATAATTTAAGGAATATCATAGCTTATGTTCCTCAAGATAGCTTTTTATTTAGTACCACTATTTTAAATAATCTTCGTTATGGTGATCCTTTCAAAGAACAATTTGAAACAGAAATTTCAGCCAAACAAGCAGAGATTCACAATGAAATTTTGAAGTTTCCTCAACAGTATGAGACTATAGTTGGTGAGCGAGGAATTACTTTATCTGGAGGACAAAGACAACGTACTGCACTCGCAAGAGCATTATTAATGAATTCTCCTGTGTTAATATTAGATGATGCCTTATCTAGTGTGGATAATAAAACAGCTACTAATATTCTTAAAAGTCTCTCTCAAGGAAGACAAAGAACTGTTTTCTTTATTTCTCATCAACTCTCTGCTGCTGCACAAACTGATCGCATTTTTGTTATGGATCATGGAAAAATTGTTCAGATGGGAACCCATCAACAGTTAATCAACCAACCTGGCCTTTATCAACGTTTATGGAAACAGCATCAACTAGCAGAAACTGTTAACTAAAACTGGGTTATGGGGTAACTAATAGGGGTTTTCAATTGAGTTTATTAATATTTCAGTTAAGTTAGTGTGGGAGGGGTGGGAAGTGTTCGGAGTGTGGGGAGTGTTGACGTTTTAATGTTTAATCTATGCAGATGAAAACTTCTGTAAAAAATTGGTAACTGTTCACTATTTTATCAATAAATAAGGCTTTATCAATAAATAAGGTGGGGTTTTCCCACCTCATTTATCAAACAGTTGTTTTTAGAAGGAGCAGTTGTTTTATCCATTCAGCGCAAGATATCCACTGATATGGTTGATTAGGTGTTTTATCCACCCATATCCCTTCTTCCTCCTTGTCACTGGGAACCAACATCGAGTCTGATGAACGAATGATTAAGTCCCCTTTTTGCAATGCTTGACGTAAACGAAGTCCAGTTTTCCAAGCACGAACTTTTTTGACATTCCAGCGAGGGTTCATCGGATAACCTGCAAACCCCGATCGCAAAGCAGGATGGTTGTCTAAAGGGATAGTAGTACGGAGTAGTATGTCTTGGCTTAAGTCCACTACTGTGGTGTTGGGATGTTTATCTATTGTTTTCATGTCCCTCACCCCCTATTTTATTTTGGTACTACAATTCTATATATTGGTTTCATCTTATTACAAAATATTAATTTTGCCTACATTTTTCTAAAATATTTTGGTGATTAGTCCCCAAAACGATATCCTTTACCATATACTGTGTGAATTAATGGGCCTTCTTCCTCAATTTTTCGTCTCAGCAAACGAATTAAGGCTGCTAGAACGTTACTACTGGGTTTTTCGGAGTCTTCCCACAAGGAATTATAAATCTGCTCATGGGTCAATAATTGTTGGGGATGTTGCATCAAATAGGCCAGCAGTTTGACTTCTTTATCGGAGAGATTGATTATTCTGCCTTGACGATAAGCGACTTGATTATCTTGATCAAGTTCTAAGTCTGCTATTTTTAAGCGGTTTATGGCAACGGTTTCTAAAGCAGGAGAACGACGCAACAACGCTCGAACCCTGGCCATAAGTTCCCTTAACTCAAAAGGCTTTACTAAATAGTCGTCTGCACCTGCATCTAAGCCCATTACTCGATCATCAAGGGTGTCTTTAGCTGTAAGGAATAAGA
Organism: Crocosphaera sp.; assembly: GCA_051439625.1. Taxonomy (GTDB): domain Bacteria; phylum Cyanobacteriota; class Cyanobacteriia; order Cyanobacteriales; family Microcystaceae; genus Crocosphaera. The sequence continues at coordinate 6,896 of JBFRWO010000179.1, forward strand.
CTGGGGTTGTTTTGCCTTGCGATCGCAGTTCTTGGCAGATAGACAGACCTGGCTTACCAGGTAACATCCAATCTAAGATTAACAGGTCATAGGTATTTTGTAAAGCTAATTGATAACCTTTTTGTCCATTATCGGCCACATCTACGTTATAACCTTCATGGGATAAAACATGATATAGGGGTTCGGTTAATTCTGCTTCGTCATCAACTA
>JBFRWO010000180.1:0-5704 GCA_051439625.1 Crocosphaera sp.
GAATAAAGATGAGAAAAAAAAGGGTTTATTAGCAGATTTACCGCAGATTCCTGTAATTAATCCCCCACCACCTTCTTTGAGTGATTTTGTGACTTTGGGGGATGTTTGGTTAGGGGAAGCGATCGCAAAAGAGTTAATTGATCCCTTGGATAATAGTGAGATTGAAAATTGGCAAACCTTACCCTCTCGTTGGCAAAAGTTGGTAAAACGGGATAAACAGGGAAAATTAGAGGAAAATGGTAAAATTTGGGGCGCACCTTATCGTTGGGGAACCACCTTAATAGCCTATCGCTCTGATAAACTGGACTGGGAACCCCAAGACTGGTCTGATTTATGGGATCAACGTTTGAGCGATCGCATTTCTATGGTAAACCAACCCAGAGAAGTGATTGGTTTGACTTTGAAACAGTTAGGAGAATCTTACAATACGAAAAATTTAGAGCAAATTCCTGAGTTAAAAACAGAACTTTTAAAACTCAATCAACAAGTCAAATATTACAGCGATCAACATTATTTACAACCTTTAGTAGTTGGGGATGTTTGGGTGAGTGTGGGATGGTCAAATGAGATTCTTCCTTTGATGGCTAAAAATCGTAATATTAAAGCAGTTGTTCCTGCTTCTGGTACTTCTATATGGTCGGATATTTGGGTTAAACCAAAAGCAAAAGAAGGACAAACAGAATTATCCCAAACTGCTAAACAATGGCTTAATTTCTGTTGGCAACCTCAAGCTGCTAATCTGATTTCTTTGTTTGCTGATGCTGCTTCTCCTGTGATTAATACCATAGAGAAAACAGAACTTTCTCCTGATGTTATTAATAATCCTTTATTGTTTATTGAATCAGCTATTTTTGATAAATGTGAATTTTTAGAACCTTTATCCAAAATAGCTGAAGAACAATATATTAAGCTGTGGAAAGAAATGAGAAATAGTTAACAGTTATTTTCCTCATTAGAATTACGCTAACATTCTATAACCACCTTGCCACCTTGCCTTAAATTGTTGTTGACTGATCCGACTATAAGCCCCGTTATGAACGCTATAGTTTGATTCTAAGGTGCCATAGGGATCATGAGCTATCCAAGAATCATTTTTGTAGCCAATCAACATGATAACATGACCTCCTGTGGGACGGGAAATGCTGCCACGATGGAGTATATTAACGGGGACAGGAAAACCGGCCTCAATTAAATCGTGAATAAAAGGTAAATCCTTATCTGTATTCCATTTTGTTTTGAAACCATACTGTTTGATGATTTGGGTTTGAACACTGTGAACAGTGGTATCTCCTTTAGCCAAAACTTTTCTAAGATACTCATTATCTCCTCCCAACCCGGGTTTACCTGTAACTCTTAGTAACCAATCTAAGTACATAGCATTACTACTACTATTGCAAGTCCGATGAGCTTGGGTATAGTTATCTCGTTGACTAAAATAATTAGTTTTGACATCGAGATTTAAGGTTTTTCCTTGTGGTAAATATTTGCTTAATCTGTCAATTTGTCGTTGAATTGCCTGTGGATTATTATAGTCATCGGGTGATGGTGTGGGGAGAAGTTCTGGTTTTGGCGTGGGGAGAGGTTCTGGTTTTGGTGTGGGGACAGGTTGAGAAGAAATGTATTTTTTGGCTCGTTCCCAGAATTTAACACGATCCTGATAGTGTGTATATCCACCATTAATCAAACGGGTTACTTTTCTAAAGTCCCCTGCATCAGCAGCAGCGTTAATATTGCGACTATTCCAATACCAACCGGCTACCACTGCGTTGGTGTAGGGATCTTTAACCACCATTTGAGGATTTGTTTCTAAAGGTAAACCTAACGCTTGCCCACATTTGCGATAATTATGTCTTCCCGTGAGTTGAATTAAACCTCGGCCTTTATAACGTCTTCCATCTCCTGGTCTTGTATTACCTAAGTCTCTTCTCCCTTCATAAGCAGCACCACTGGCAATCTCTTCTTTATACCTTAAGGAACCGCTTTCATGGGCAACTTGAGCAATAAATGCGGCTGCGCGTTTAGCTGTGTTAATTTTAAAGCGATCAAGTGTTTGGTTGAGAGGATCAACATAGGTGGCAATATCACTCGAAGAAGCATAGGGCATAATCTTCTTCAAGTTTTCTTTCGTGTAAAAGGCTGGATAGGTTTTGAGTTCCTGATCTTGTTTTTCTCTGATTTGTTTTTCTCTGACTTGGCCTGATTGTTCTTCCCAAGGTAAGTTCCAATGATTTGGCCAAATATACCAAACTCCATACCCATAATCTAACTCTACTAAGCAATGATTATTTGCTGCTGGGGCATACTTACGAACGTAATAATGTCCATCTACAGGAACCTCAACTTTTTGGTCGTCTGGGAGTTCTGACGCGCTAATAGTGTAACGTTTGAGATAGGTTCGGTGAGTTGCTTCGATTTTTGTGCGACGGGCAACTGTTATCCAGTTGGTATTTTTCCGAAGTAGATTGGATTTAGAACTGCGGTTCCTTGTCTGTAACCCTGTGCCTCCTGATCCGGACTGGGCTTCTTCTTTGAGGGTTTTAACATCTTTGCGCTCTTTCCCTGTGTCTATTCTCGCACCATTTTCCCCGACCACATTGGTGTCAATGGGGGGAGTTGGACTTAAGCTAACATTAAAGGCTTTTTCTAGTAAACGGGTTCCTCCCCTCTGTTGTCGAACCCAGTCTTCATTGACTTCTAACCAGTCTTTGAGGGGAATGTCAACGGCTTCGTCTTGGCTTTCCACTAAAACTTTGGTGATCCCATAGTTGCTATCGACTTTAACGATATCATCCCAGATTTCTTGTCGCCAAGGAGACATTGCCCCATTGCTGCTAACTTGTTGTTCTTCCTGCATCATCCTAGCTAGGGCGCGGTTGAGTTCATATTTCCAGGTTGTGCCAACGATTTGAGTCCCTCGTAAGGCGATCGCTTCATCCAGTTGGGAGATGGAATCTTCTAATCTGGGGGGAATAGAATCTTTATAAGCATAACCCAGTTGCGCGTGATATTGATGGTTACTGGGATTACTTTCGACTAAAGCTTCAAAAATAGGTATAGTTTTGGGTATTTCTGATTTAAAGGCTTTAGTGCGCCAACTCATTCGCCGAATTTCTTTGGCTCTTCTAAAGGCTTCTTCTTGAATATCTTGGGGCGCATTTTTAATGTCTTCAACCAGATTATAAACCTCGGAAGTGGGTAGTCCATCTTGGAGTTGTCGGTTAATTAAGTCCATTTGGGAGACTTTTTGAGCCAGTCGTTCTTTTTCTTCTGCCACTAAGTCCGCTTCATCAATACGTTTGACTATTCTATTTAAGGCAGCACGAAGAATCGCTTCACCACCATATCCTCCCACTACTCCAACTGCAAAAGTTATTATTCCTGTCAATTCAGTTGAGTCAGTTGACCTTAGGTTTCTGAGAATATCAGGTAGGAAAAGATAGGCAATAAATGCTCCTACTATGCCAACAAAAATCTCTCCAATAAAACCAGGTTTAAAACTACTACCATTTTTTCCCCAGCTTGGTAATTCTAAAGCCTGATCTAACAAAATAGAATAAAGCATCCCCCCTAATGCTCCAGCCAAGGTTAGATTTAGATATTCACTCTTGACATCAGTGGTAAATATAGTTAATAGGGATTTTTCTTGGTCGACAGCATTAATTAAAACCGCAAAAAGAAAAACCAGAAAAGTTGCTAACAAACAAGTTAATAAAAAAGCCCACCAATAACCTACATGAATTGTCTTTTTTTGTTGTGTCATTGTTTTATTCTCTCTCGAAAAATAAGGAATTAAGAATTAGTCAAAAATAATGATTTGTGCTATTTTTCTGTATCTTTATCTATATCTCCGTTATCATCATTTAATAGTTTTTGACCTAATGAGGTATTGAGAAAAGAATTAATGAGGTGCATTCCACTGGTAGAAAGCATTAATTTATCAATATCTTCTCCGTTACCATTGCCATTGGCAAAGGTGTAGATACTGGAATCACCTAACACTCCCTTTTGAGGTGCAAAGGCTTGGATAATTGCTGTAATTTCTGTTAATTTTTCCTTATCTTGTACACCGAATAATTCCTCTCGAATCAGTTTAATTAAGCTATCAAAGTTGGTTAGAGGAACTGCTTTGTAGCGTTCTTCTTCAGCTTTTGCCATCCCTTCAATAATCTTGATTTCATTCTGTAATCCATCATGAATGAGTTGCGTTTTTTCATTTTCACGAGTTACTTGAGCTTTTTCGATAGCGGTTGTAATTGTTTCTAGAAATTCTGCCCTTTCTTTCTCCTTCTGTAACTTCTCAATTTCTTTCTGTATTGTTTGCATTATTGCTGCCATTTCTTGTTGTTCTATTTCTTGTTCTTGTTGTTTTTCCTGTATTGTTAGTTCTTTGTGAGCAATAGAAACTACTTTTTCTTTATCAATTGCTGCTTTTTCTATATCTCCTTTTGCTGCTTGAATCAATTTTTCCTCTGTTGCTTTATGTTGTTCAATTTCTCTCATCATAGTTATTTCTGACTTTTCTATTATTTTTTCTAGTTCATTTTCTTGAGTATTCTTATGACTTTCAATATTGAATTCACAATCTATTTTTTTCTTCTCTAGTTGTTCATTATGATCTAAATGTTTTTCTTGGAAACCTTGTTCAACTATTTCAATTTCTTCTTCATAAGTTAATTCTGTTTCTCTAATATCCCTTTCAGATTTTAATTCTTTTTCTCTAATTTCGTTCTCTGTATCTATCTCTTTTTTGCGAGTTGCTAGAATTACATTTTGAATTGTCTCTGTTCGTTTTTCAAGAATTTTTGCATCAAAATAATTGTTAGGATTATAAGTATTACTTTCATCAACAGAAGCAATAACGACTGCGTTCTTATGTAACTCTAATCCCAAACTTTCAATTCCTTCTTTTAGAGACTCTTGAACAGCATCACAAAACTTATCTCTGTCGGTATGAAGGGTTTCTAAATCTTTTGCACTCGCTGCTTGTCTGATAGCAGCATCAAATCTATCTCTGAGAACATTAGCAACACTTTCTTGGGTTATTATTCCCTCTTTTGACTGCAAGGCACTGGCTTTTTTGGGATCTTTAATAACAACGTAAAATGCCCCTTCTATATCGGCCCGATAATTATTTTCTGTCCGCACATTTGACAGTTTAATAGGGATAGCAAAACCTTCTCCAGCTTGACCTGCAAAAGGTTGAAAAGTTTTGATAATTCTTGAACTTATTTGCTTTCTACCAATCACTACAGCTATTAGTGAAACGATAATGAATCCCACTAAAGGAAGATAAAACCACCAAGGAGGATTAGGAGTTCCTGAAGGTGGTGGTGTAGTACCGTTTTGAGCAATAATAATGTTTTCAGTCTGGGAAAGTGCAGTATAATCTCTCTTTATCGGAACTTGAGCAAGATGAAAAACGAATGCTGAGTTAACTGACATTATTTTATCCTCGTTCTTAACAATTATATTTCCGTAATTCTAACTACTAAAATTAAACTGCTGACCAAAAAATAACTTTTTCTTAAGATTACTCACTAAAGCTAACGATCTTTGCTAAATTCGTAGGTATAGCACTACATATTATGATAAAGCTTTAAATTCTAATATTAACTGTCAATTAGCACATCCATATATTGAGTACACCAAAAATCCACAAATTCATAACAATCTAATTAATCTTAGCTACTTTTAATAAAGAGGT
>JBFRWO010000181.1:0-27617 GCA_051439625.1 Crocosphaera sp.
TCCCGATGATCCCTTTGCGGAACTTTTAGGAGATGGAACAGAGACACCTGATGAAGACTTTTTGAACTTACTACAAGCTGATGATAACAGCAAAAATCAATCCTCTGAATCATTGAAGCAAGACAAAGATTCCGAATGGGGAGATATTTTTGAGGATACCAGCGACAAAAATGGTAACGAAGATAATCCATTTCTAATGGAAGAAATGTTTGAAAAATCAAAAACTAAGACCTCTTCTTAATTTTTTGGAGAGCATAATTGATTTTTGGGGACTGGGTTCAAATCCAGTCTCCATATTTTTTGCCCTAAAAAAATAAAATTTTTAGATAAATCCCTTGGCAGATTCGTCAATTAAGGTTATCATTAACCAGCCCTGATTCAAGTAAAGACCTTTCAAATCTGGGAAAGTGAAACCTCTTGACCCCAGTATTTCCCCTAAACTATGGTCTAAGCCATAGAGAAACGAGCAATCCTCTTGAAAATCTCAGGGTCTAGGATAAAGAAACTTAGTTTTAGCTGTTAATCAATGTCCTCATCTCCTGATATCATGACTGCTGTGTCACTAAAAAAACAGTCCACCTCTAAAATGCACGGGTCAATTGGTGAATCATCCGCTGAATCCACACCAGTATTCGCTCTCAAAGAACTTGTGGCTAGTTTATATAAAGAACAAAATAAAGTCCAAAATTTATTAAGTTCTTTAGGGTTTGCTCTGCGAAGTTTTAATAATCTCAATCAATTTTTAGAACTGACTCCCTTAATGGCAGCACGAGTAACGGATGCTGACGGGAGTGCTTTAATGTTGTCAAAAAATGAGCATCAAATCAGACTTGAACAATTACATTGTCAAGATCATCAAATGGCTCAAGAAATTAGAGAAACTATCACTGGAATTATTAATGAAAGTCATAGTCAACAAGTAACTCCAGCATTATCCCTCTCCTTAGACGAGAAAATTCGTCAAGCATTAGGAAAAAAAATCCGCCTCTATAGCACCCCGGTTTTGGTTAAAAATGTAGAGAGGGGCCGAATCTATGTCTTTAGTAGTGACCCCGAATATGTTTGGACTCAAACACGACGAAAATTATTACAACTGGTAGCCGATCAAACCTCGGTGGCCATCGCTAATAACGAATTAACCGTAGAATTACGTTCCAAAGAAAGACAAGATCGAGAACTAGAAATTGCCTCAGAAATCCAGTTGAGGTTATTCCCCCGTCAATGTCCCGTTATCGATGGAATAGAATTAGCCGCCCGTTGTCAAACAGCTAACCGAGTGGGGGGAGATTATTACGATTTTATCCCTACAAATTACGACCAATTACGTCAAGATCAAGAAATTAAACCAGGTGATCCTGCAACGTTGGTTCCTTGGAGTATTGTTATCGGCGATGTCATGGGAAAAGGTGTTCCTGCTGGTTTAATTATGACTATGACCAGAGGAATGCTCAGAGCAGAAGTATTAAACCGCCATTCCCCTGCGAGAATTCTGCAACATCTCAATCGGGTTATGTACGCTGATTTAGATAATTCTCATCGGTTTGTGACCCTATTTTATTCCGAATACGATCCCAAAACAAAAATACTTTCCTATAGTAATGCAGCGCATAACCCTCCATTCCTCTGGCAAAAAGCTACTCAAACCATGGAAAAACTTGATACCGATGGGATGTTAATCGGTTTAGAGGCTAATTCTCAATACGAAGACGGACAAACCCAACTCAATTCTGGTGATATCATTCTCTACTATACAGATGGTTTTACCGATGCAGTCAACCAAAAAGGCCGTCGCTTTGATGAAGAAAATCTGATCAAAATCTTTGAAGAGGGATGTCAACGTTATGATAGTCCTCAAGACATTCTTGACTACCTGTTTGAGCAGATTAAAATATTTATTGGCTCAGGACACAATAATAGTGATGATATGACTTTAATTGTCATGCGGGTAAAATCAAATTCTTGAAAGTCTCTTTGTCCTAAACCATTCAACTATTCAAAGCTTCTGTATGCTGTTGTTTGAACCAACTATCCACCTCAATTTGCTCTCTGTTAACGTTTGGCTAGATCCTTCGTCATTATTCGCTCACCCCTCGATAGAGATTAGCCACTTATTTGCCCAGCAAATAGAAGATCCAAAGATAATCGAGACAATGCAAGACTCTTGGAAAAATTTTATTGAGTCGGGTCAAGTTTGGGCTTTAGGGATAGGATTTGTCCTTGGATATATCTTCCGAAGTTTTACTTCTTAAAAAAAGTAACATATTTGTCTATTTTAATTTTTACAAGGGTTGACCGTGATACAAAAAAAGACTTGGAGCGATCGCTTTGAAGGCAGTTTACACCCTGCCATTGTCGAATTTAATGCTAGTATTACCTTCGATATCGAACTTATTGAATACGATTTAACTGGTTCTATTGCCCACGCTAAAATGTTAGCTAAAACAGGTATTATTAGTGATGCAGAAGCAGAAGAATTAGTCAAGGGTTTAGAAACAATTCGTCAAGAATATCGGGATGGTAATTTTAACCCAGATATCGATCAAGAAGATGTTCACTTTGCCGTAGAAAGACGTTTAACAGAGTTAGTGGGAGATGTGGGTAAAAAGCTCCATACAGCCCGTTCCCGTAACGATCAGGTCGGAACGGATATCCGCCTCTATCTCAGGGAGCAAATTCAACAAATACGCCAGCAAATCAAGGAATTTCAACAAGTATTATTAACTCACGCTCAAGAAAACGTTGAAACCCTAATCCCTGGTTATACCCATCTCCAACGGGCCCAACCCATCAGCCTCGCTCATCATCTTTTAGCCTACTTCCAAATGGCACAAAGGGACTGGGAACGTTTAGGAGAAATTTATAACAGAACAAATGTTTCTCCTTTGGGTTGTGGGGCGTTGGCCGGGACAACTTTCCCCATAGATCGCCATTATAGTGCAGAATTATTGGGCTTTGGGGACGTTTATGGCAATAGTTTGGATGGAGTAAGCGATCGCGACTTTGCCATTGAATTTCTCAATGCAGCCAGCTTAATTATGGTGCATCTCAGTCGTTTAAGCGAAGAGATGATTCTTTGGGCTTCTAAAGAGTTCGGTTTTATTAGTTTAACCGATAGTTGTGCCACGGGATCTAGTATTATGCCCCAAAAGAAAAATCCTGATGTTCCTGAATTAGTTAGGGGCAAAGCAGGGCGAGTTTTTGGGCATTTACAGGGCTTGTTAGTGCTGATGAAAGGATTACCCTTAGCCTACAATAAAGACCTCCAGGAAGACAAGGAAGCCATCTTTGACGGGGTAAAAACCGTTAAAGGGTGTTTGGAGGCGATGACGGTGTTATTAGGAGAAGGGATCAAGTTTCGCAAAGAAAGATTGAGTGAAGCAGTGGCCGAAGACTTTTCTAATGCGACAGATGTAGCGGACTATTTAGCAGCAAAAGGTGTTCCTTTTAGAGAGGCTTATAATTTAGTGGGAAAAGTGGTTAAAACCAGCTTAGCTGCCGGAAAATTGTTAAAAGATTTGACATTGGAAGAATGGCAAGCATTACATCCTAAATTTGAAGCCGATATCTATGATGCGATCTCGCCTAAACAGGTAGTAGCAGCCCGTAATAGTTACGGAGGCACAGGGTTTGAGCAAATTAATCAAGCTATTGAACGGGCAAAAAAACAGCTTGAGTTATCTTAGATGCTGAGAATATAGACTAAGATGGTTAGGTGTCATGATCCAAGCCTTAATTTGGCGCAAGCAATTAAGAACATGACACTATCACTTTCCTACCAGTGGGTACAAGATGATTTTCTTAGCTCAACACTATAACTATTCTTCTAAGGTCATTTGAGATTTATTGTATTTGTAGGATCATAAACTTCAATATAACTATTATTGTCTAATCGGTCTAAGAAAATCACTAAATTATAGGTATTAACTTCAGAATCAGCAGCAGAGGGAACTTTTAAAGCTTCGATTGTGTTTGAATTATAAGCAGCTTGAGCTAGTTCTTGAGTCGGTGCGATTTGATTTTGAAGATTAATTCTTAACCAATCTCCTGTCAATTCTTGTAAGTTCGTGTTCAAAAGATTCTGGTTATTAATATTGGTTAAATCTATAATAGATTGTAAACGATACTTAAGAGAAAGTAGAATAACAGGTTCACTAGGATAAGCTACAATGCCTGAAGGTGTGTTAACTAAAAATTTAAGTTCTTTGAGTGCAGTAATAGGATTTCCAGAAGTATATAACGCCTCGAACTGTTCAGAAATATTATATCTTCCCCCATTTTTAAGTGAACCAACTGCCGATAAAAGACTCTTTTGAAATCTTAAGGCGACAAAACGAAAAACACAACCCTCTTGGGATTTAGTCGTGATTTTTGGCAGGGTAGCAATGAGTTCCTGGCGATTGAGGATTATTATTACAGTCTCATAGAATATGTTCTATGTTGCCATATACCTGCCTGAGAATTCGCCTAAATAATCAATTACTATTTTAGCTAGGTTGTCCCGTTTCAATCGCATGAACAAAATAACTCAAAACCTTTAAATCTCCTTCATCTAGATAAGATTGAGGGGTACGTCCACCAATAAGGGGATGAGGGGTGTTTAACCACAGTTTAGCATTGTCTAAACCACCGATTAGTTGGCTTAATCGTGTGATAAGTTCTTCTTTGGTTGGGGTTGAGGTTTCGGTAATCATTTATGTATAATCAGACTTCATTTCCATTCTATCAATTGCCTGATTTTCTGCCTGAGTTGTGCCAAATTTTGCCTGATTAAATTTTGATGCCTATTTTTCCCTGACTTTGGGAACATTACTTAAGTAACTGTATTTGGGTTTACTTTATCAGTCCTCAAAGATATATGTCCTCAAGATCCCTCAACCTCGCACCGCAACACAAACAAAAGGTTAAAGATGCTCTCAAACGCAATGGTTTCCGCTCTCAGCAAGCTTTTGCGACGGAAATGGGCGTTTCCCGTGATACGGTGAGGAAGTTTGTTAATGGTAAGAATGTTGATTGCAATAATTTTATTGAGTTTTGTAAGCAATTAGGGTTAGATTGGCAGGAAATTGTTGATAAACCTGTAGAAATAGAGAAAGATCCCAATTTTGTCGGACGGGAAAAAGCGATCGCGAATCTTCATAACCTGACTCAACAACATAAGTTAATCTTGATTCATGCAGGTGGTGGCGTAGGTAAAACGGAGTTAGGGAAGAAATATCTTAAAAATCAGGGATTTAATAAGGTAATTGAGTTATTAATGGCAACAAAGACACAAAGCGTCTCATCAATTGAAGGTGTAGTTGAAGAATGGATCAAGCAATTTGGACAAGAACCTGCAAGAGATTTTATGATTAATTTAGAGAGATTACGCAAAATATTAAAATCTCAGAGGGTAGGAATTTTAATTGATAATTTAGAACCTGCATTAGACAATGGCAAATTCATTGAAACTCATCGAAATTATGTAGAGTTATTGCGAATATTAGGTGAACATGATGGGAAGTCTATCACTTTAATTACGAGTCGGGAAAAATTAGCAGAATCAGCTATAAAAATAGAAACCTATTCCCTAGAAGGGTTAACAGAGGAAGCGTGGCAAGACTATTTTAGTAATCATAATATTAACATTAATAAACCTACTCTTAAAGCGATGCGTGATGCTTATGGTGAAAATGCGAAAGCAATGGATATTTTGCGAGGTGCTATCTTAGAAGATAATCAGGGTGATATGATGAAATATTGGCAAGTTAATCAAGAAGATTTATTAGCAAATCCCACACTAAAACATTTAGTTACTTCTCAGTTTGATAGACTCGAAAGACATGATACTGATGCTTATCAGTTATTATGTCGGTTAGGCTGCTATCGTTATCAAGATGTCCCAACTGTTCCCACTGAGGGGTTATTATGTTTATTATGGAATGTAGCATATCGTAGAAGAAAACGAGTGATTGAAAGCTTAAAAAGTCGTGGTTTAGTAGAACATAAAGATGGTGAATATTGGTTACATCCAGTTATTAAACAAGAAGCAATAGATAGAATTAAAAAGACTGAAGATTGGGAAACAGCTAATCGTCAAGCAGCATAATTTTGGACGAATAGTCTTAAATCTGTTGAAACAGTAGAGGATGCTTTAAGAGCTTTTGAGGCTTATCATCATTATGTAGAGATTGAAGATTATCAACAAGCAGGTTGTGTAATTATACATGGACGAGATAATCAATGGGAAAAATTAGAACATTTAGGAACATCATTTTATCGATTGGGTTTATTACAACCTATGATTGTTGCTATCAAAAAATTAGAAAATAAATTAGCAAAAAATTTGATTTTAAGCCGTTTATATAATATGATTGGTGACTTATATTGGTTAAGAGGAAAGCCAATTTAATAGATAAATATGTTAAAACTATTGGAATTTACAGCTAAAATAAAACACAGAATAATCGAAATTTATGACGAATATCAATAAGATTTAAGTGCATTACATACAGTAGGGTGGGTTAGACGGCTATAATTTAGGCTATAACAAGTATATAAAAATCCGTCGTAACCCACCATTTTTGTTAAGATAATTTATTAGGGTTTTGTTGGGTTTCGTCCCTCAAACCAACCTACATCTAACTAATTTTTGTATCCCACATTCCGCACTTCAAAATGTAGTATTAAAAAATTACAAAGTTTGTCTATTTTGCGATCGCAGCTAGGGAAAAATATTGAGTATTTTTACTCTAAACTCTGACTAAGTTACGCTAGTTTTTTTAACTGCGATCGCAAACAAACCAGGAAATGACAACTATTTATACGCAAGAAACCATGCTTTTTCATACTACTTTTTATGTGACAAACCGAAGTGCGGAATGTGGGTTGTATTGCTATAGCATGAAATAGCTTTAATGATGTCAAAAAAACAAGCCCCTACTGCAACAAGTAGGGGCTTTGAAAGTAGCTTAATAAAAAGAAATTACTTCAGGCTGACTTTTGCACCAGCTTCTTCGAGTTTCTTCTTAGCTTCTTCAGCATCGTCTTTTCCTGTGCCTTCTTTAATAGCTTTAGGTGCAGACTCAACCATATCTTTAGCCTCTTTAAGCCCTAAGCCAGTGATAGCCCGAACCACCTTAAGAATGGCAATTTTCTTATCACCAGGAACCTCTTCGAGAACAACATCAAACTCAGTTTTCTCTTCTTCAGGTTCAGCCGCAGCACCACCAGGTGCAGCACCACCGGGTGCCATCATCATCATGCCACCAGAAGGAGCAGAGGCACTCACACCAAAAGCTTCTTCAATTTGTTTAACTAACTCAGACGCTTCTAAAAGGGTCAGAGATTTTATCTTTTCGAGAATTTCATCGGTTGCAGCAGACATAATTTAACTCCTTGAAAATGAGTGAAAAAAGTGGATAATTGAACAAACAAGATAGATAAATCGGGGAATGAGCTTTTAACCATTCCCTTCTTCTTTGGCCGCCATAGCCGCCATAACACGCCCAAGAGAGTTGGGGATGTCGTTGATACCCCGTCCCAAAGAACTCGGCACTTCGTTGACCCCAACGGCCAATTTGGTAGCGATAGAATTGATCGCTCCAGCTACTTGTCCGATTAGTTCTTCTTTTGACGGCAAATCAGCGATCGCCTTAACCTGCTCTTCGTTAAGGGCTTGTCCTTGCATGACACCACCGCGAAACTCGGTTTTTTTGGTGTCTTTTTTAAAGGACTGATAAGCCCTAACTGCGCTACCTACGTCATCCTTGACTAAGACAAAGGCCGATGTCCCTTTTAAAAAGGTCGTTATCGGTTCCCATGCCTCATCACCGGTCACAGCTTGTTCCATAAAGGTGTTTTTAGTAACCTTACAGATAGCTCCACTGGGTCGAAGACGGTTCCGTAGATCAGTGATTTCAGCAACAGATAGACCTTGATAATCAATAACAATGCCTAATTGTGCCTCACTCAAGAGTTCCTTGAGATCAGCGATCACCGCCGCTTTATTTTCCCTGGTTCTTCCCATTCTGCTCTCACCTCCTTAATTTTGGGAAAAAAATAAACCCCTAGCAATTTGCCGGGGCTGAAGTCGAATTACACCACAAAAATCATAGAAAGACCTACAATTTTTACAATGTTTTTACTTCAAGCTTCAACCTCGGCAGGATATTTAAGCAAGTTGCCCCTGCTGTCTTCGGTGTAAACCAAAGTTTAACTTTTTAGTTGTTAGCTTAACTGCCTTCTGCGAGGTTTAAATCTCGTAAGGCACTAATATCGACTTGAATCGAGGGTCCCATTGTAGCAGAGACAAAGATACTACGCCAGTAGCGACCTTTTGCTCCAGAGGGACGTTGTCTGTCGATAGTTTCTTGTAAGGCTTTGAGATTAGCCAGCAAGTCTTCGGGGGAAAATGATGCCTTTCCAAACATAACATGAACAATGCCTGTTTTATCGGCCCTAAATTCTAATTTCCCGGCCTTAAATTCATTAATAGCGGTTTCCAGATCAGCCGTGACGGTTCCCCCTTTAGGAGAAGGCATCAAACCACGGGGACCGAGTAAACGCCCTAATTTAGCGACTTTAGGCATCATATCAGGGGTGGCAATTAATACCTCGAAATCCATCATTCCTTTTTGGATTTCATCGATCAATTCTTCGGAACCAACCAAGTCAGCCCCGGCGTTACTGGCTTCTTGGACTTTTTCCCCTCTAGCAATGACAGCAACTCTAATTTCTTGCCCGGTGCCTTTGGGAAGAGAAACAGTTGTCCGTAACTGTTGGTCAGTATATTTGGGGTCGATACCAAGACGAATATGGGCTTCTGCTGATTCGCTAAACTTAGCTGTAGCCGTTTCTTTGAGGAGTGTTAAGGCTTCTAACGGCTCATAAACTCGCTCTTGGTCGATCTTTGATAAGGCTTCTTTGATGCGTTTTGAGAGTTTTTTGGGCATAGTTTCTCCTGGGGTACTAACGAAGCTTAGCTTCTCCCTCCTGGGTTAATTTTACAATTAATCTTTGATGGTAACACCCATGTTACGGGCGGTTCCTTCCACAATATTCATGGCTGCGTCAATGTCGTTAGCATTGAGATCCGGCAGTTTGGTTTGAGCGATTTCTTTGAGTTGATCACGGGTAATACTTCCCACCTTTTGGTTATTGGGTTGGGCTGATCCCTTTTCGATGCCGGCTGCTTTACGAATTAATACAGACGCTGGAGGAGTTTTGAGGATAAAGGTAAAACTACGATCCTCAAAAACCGAAATCTCTACAGGAATAACCATTCCTGCTTTATCGGAGGTTTTGGCGTTGTATTCTTTACAAAACGCCATGATATTGACCCCGTGTTGACCCAAGGCAGGACCAACAGGGGGGGCAGGGTTAGCCTTTCCGGCAGGAAGGGCTAGTTTAATTAAGGCAACAACTTTCTTGGCCATCGCTAATTTTGCTTCTCAACTTGGTTAAATTCGAGTTCAACTGGGGTATCTCGTCCGAAAATAGACAATAATGCCCTCAGTTTGTTGCGTTCAGAACTAACCTCCACCACTTCTCCTTCAAAATCTTTAAATGGCCCTGAGAGTACCAGAATTTTGTCACCGATTTCCATATCGATCTTAACAAGGGGTTCTGGCTGTTCTGCCTGGCGAAAGATTCTTTCTACTTCTGAAGGACTCAAAGGAAGAGGTTTAACGTGACCACGGCCTCTACCATAAGCGCGCCGTTGTTCTGAACCCACAAAGTTGATAACGTTGGGGGTATTTTTCACCACTAACCAAGCATCATCATCCATAATCATCCTCACTAATACGTAGCCAGGAAAAACTTTTTCTTCCAATTGTTGACGGCTTCCGTCTTTACGGACTTTCACCGTTGGTGTTTTGGGAATCTGAATCTGTAAGATTCGATCCGCTACATCCAGGGTTTGAATCCGTTGTTCTAGGTTGTTTTTGACTCGTTTTTCACAACCAGAGGCCACCTGTACGGCATACCACCGCGCTACCAATTTGGGTTTTTCTTGTTGCTGTTCTGGTTCGGATGCGTGATCGTGAGCAAAACTCATTAAAATACCTTCCCGGATCCCCACGAAAATAGGTTATCTACAAGATAAATAACAGTAGCTACCAGACTAACCATTAAAATAACTGCGGCTGATTCGCTTAAGAGTTGCTGTCTTGATGGCCAAACGACTTTAGCCAGTTCTTCTTTGGTCTCAACCACAAGATTATTGGTTTTGGTTTCGCCTTTGGTTTGTTTTGTATCTTTTTTAGAGCCTTCTTGTCTAACCACGGTGATCTCTTCTCAACATAAAATTACAGTATCTAACTACTGTACTGGATTTTTGAGTGATGACTGGGGTAATCTTTCCAGTTGAACTCGAACTATCAGTATAACCTAGAATTTAATCTTTTGTTACTGATTTGTGTGAAGTACCCCAACTTGCTTAGCTGAAGTTGGGGCTTCCCAACACCAGATCAAATCAAGGACGGTTTTATTCGTCTCTGAGGCTTCCCGTCTCATTGGCCGTGGCCTCCATAAGATAAGTCTTATCTCGGTCTTACACCGCCTCCACAGGCAGACTCCCTGCTTCTGTCGGAGTTATTACTTTTAGTCGAGATTGCACTTTGGACTTATGCTATTGCTGCCTACTTTGCTATTCTTGTACAATCTTTTCGCCGATCTGCCGCCGAGTACATACTTTATACGCAATGGGTGGCCTCTTAGTCGGTCGGGCGGGTCGCAACCAGTAACTAGGATAGCACAGAACAAGAATAAGTAGAGGCTACGCCGTTTATATTTTGGTCGGACATTCACCCCTAACCTATAGAGGAATAGGGAATTCTGCCCGACATTCGGTTAAATTAGGGTTAAAGGCAAGATAAATTTGTCTTGCTTTTCCCATTGAATCGGAGCGGCGGGATTTGAACCCACGACCCCTACTACCCCAAAGTAGTGCGCTACCAAGCTGCGCTACGCCCCGATGTTCACAGATTTCCATTATACACCTATTGTTTTGAAAAAGGCAAGTCAAAATGTGTTTAATTTTTGCATTTCTTCATATAACTCACTCACAACCTCGGCCGGCCAGTTTCCTTCACACCTACGACCTTGATTTAAAATCACCCTCAAGGAATAACTTTGGGGAAACCCCTCTACTTCCAACCACAATAATTCACTTTCTGCCTCACAAGCTATTCTCTCTTCTTCCATCAATTCTTCAGCCATTACCTTCATTGTTGTGGCTAGTTGCTCAAATAAACGACAAAAATCGGCAAATTCTGCCGATGTTAACTCTATAGCCCAATCTTCTCCTCCTATTAAACCAGGATAAGCAATGGCTTTTGTATTCCATCCTAGTCGCCATCCTGTCCCTTTTTTGAGTATGCGATCGCCCATTTTTATCAATTAATAATTAATAATTAACAATTAACACTAACTCAAGGTGTAAGTAGTTGCGCATCACCAGGCCGAGACAAACCAGGAGTTTCGGAAGTAGATTCTGGGGACGATGTACTTTCTGTTTCGTTGGGAATACCTTGATTAGTGGTGGTTTGTTGTTGAGGGTTATAAATTTCAACTAATAGGTCTACTAACTGTTGACGTTGACGACGACTTAGTTGACGCATAACTTCGATATCTTTTGCTAGGGGATTACTCGTTAAAGTAGATCCTGGATAGTTCGATTCTCGAATAGACTGATTGACCCCTAAATAATCTGCTAGGGTCACTTTCCAGTCTAAAGGGTGTTGGGGAGAACGTCGTTTAAAGTCCTTGTGGTAACGGATAAAACGACCCATTAATGTGTGATTAGGGTTTATTTCTCCCGTTTCAGCACTATAATAGCCATTTTCTTTGGGAAGTTCAGGCAATCTCTCGTAAATAATCTCTGCTGCTTGTTCAGGTCGAAGATTTTGACCGTAAACACTTTTTATGCTCAAACCTTCAAACTGACTGAAGTTAAGCTGCATTACTCCCCAACTGACACTCAGACTGAGGAGAAAAACCCCTAACCATTTTTGGTTTTTCCTTGAGAGGACAAGTGTTTTTCTCATCGTTTTTTTAGGATCTCACATCACTGATAATTTCTGGCTGAGTTAACTCATCAGACATTTCAATGATGGCACGGACAGCCGGTTTCATGTGAGGATCATCAATACTATCAAACTCTTCATAACGACGACGTTTGGCGCGATTGGCTACTTGAACAGTTATCCGATAACGGTTAGAGGCTGCGTCTAATAATTCTTGTGCGCGATACATAACTTGAGAAGAATCAAAACCATGTTTTTTCTGCATCATTATATTTTTCCTTTGTATGATGTGTTGGGTTGTATACAACAGCCTAACAAAATTTGCCGTTGCATCAGACTTGGTTAAGAGATGACGTTACGTTGACTAATCAGAGAAATAGCGCGGGTCACGCTTTCGGGAAAGACCACTACTAACCCTCCTTTATCCACCTTATCTAAGCCGTAATTGATCGCTTCTGTTTCGTCTAAAATGGCTTCATAATGGGCTTGAGGCTTTTCGCTTAAAAGACCCTTAATAATCAAATCAGCAGCTTCTCCACGATCGCGGCCTCGTTTATCGTCGTCTTCTTTAACAATAATGCGCTCGAACACCCGAGCAGCAATCTGACCTAAAAGAACTAAATCTTCATTGCGCTAGATATTCTTTCTGTTTTGGATCATGTTACCAAAAAATAGATAAAATTTACTTATATTTGATAATGTAAAAAGTAAAAATGATTGGTTTTTATGCTTTTAATTCCGCCTACCTACTTATATACTGGTAAAAGTGTTGTTAATTCAGAATTAGAGACATCTTCCAATTCAAAACATATGAAATATCAAAAACCTTATTGGAGTGGATTGATTGGTGTTATTTTTGGCTATGGAATTATAGGAGCAATATTAGTCTCATTTTCTTTTCCTTTATGGACTGGAATTATATGGACTATTTGGGCTTTATTAAGCAGTCTAATAGGGGCTATTGCGAACACTGAGGATTATAAAATCAATTATAGTAGCTCTCGTTTTTTATATGAATTAGTAACTTCATGTTTGTTTTTATATATTATAATTAGTATCTTTAAAACTATTCTTGGTATTCTATCTCCATTTATTCCGAAATACATCGTTATTTTCTGGATTATAATATATATTAGATATTATTTTTTGTGTTTGTCGTTTAACCATGATCCCCTTGGAACTTGCCTGCTAAGGTTAATCTCTATTTCATGTACCCTGTGGCAAATTTTTCTATTTAAAACAGTAGTTGGAACTTGGTCTTTATTTGGTTTTTGGGCTTTAATTACTTTAGGTTTTTTAATTGGTGCTACTATAAATTCTATCTCTATTGATAGTGTCTTTCAAGGGCGAAAATATATTGATTATTCTAATAATAAATTTATCTTCCAATTATCAACATTTTTAATATTTTCTTTGACATCTCTGGGAGGACTAGGTTTAGGGGCTTTAATTGCATGGTTATGGAAAGACCATTAATTTTAGAATGCCCAGAAATTGTCTATGATTTATAGCTGATATAAAAGTTTAGGAAGTGCGATCGCTGACAACACTTCCCCATTAAATTTAATTTTGATTTTGAGGTCATTTTATTGGATGGGGTTCCGTTGATTAATCAGAGAAATAGCCCTGGTAACGGTTTCGGGGAAGACAACCACTAAACCTCCTTTATCCACCTTATCTAAGCCATAATTGATGGCTTCTGTCTCATCCAAAATAGCTTCATAATTGGCTTGAGGGTTTTCCTCTAAAATACCCTTAATAATGAGATCCGCCGCTTCACCACGATCGCGGCCTCGTTTATCGTCGTCTTCCTTAACAATAATGCGATCAAACACCCTGGCGGCGATTTGACCTAAGAGGACTAAATCTTCATCACGGCGATCGCCGGGGCCTCCTACCACCCCTAACCGTTGTCCTTGCCAATTTTTTACAAACTCTCCCACTGCTTCGTAACCGGCTGGGTTATGGGCATAATCTACTAAAGCGTGATGGTCTCCTAAATTAAAGAGATTCATGCGTCCGGGGGTTTGTTCTGCTGATGCGGTAAAAGTCCTCACCCCTTGTCTAATATCTTCGATGTCTACTCCTTGAGAAAAGGCAGCCAGACAGGCGGCCAAGGCATTAGCTATCATAAAGGGTGCCATTCCCCCCATAGTCATCGGTATATTAACCGCTTCTTCGATTCTCAGGGTAAATTGTCCTTCTAGAATGGAAAGATAGCCATTCTCATAAACCGCCGCTAAACCATCTCGACGTAAATGGTTCTCGATAATTTCGTTGTCAGGGTTCATGGAAAAATAGGCTACTTTGCCCTTGACTTTTTCTGCCATAGCTGCCACCAAAGGATCATCGGCATTCAGTACCGCGTGACCTTCTGGGTGTACCACCTCAGCAATAACCCCTTTGACCTGAGCCATTTGTTCGATAGTGTTGATGTCTCCTAATCCCAAATGATCGGCGGCCACGTTCAAGACAATACCCACGTCACAACTATCAAAGGCCAAACCCGATCGCAGGATGCCACCCCTAGCACTTTCTAAGACTGCCACTTCTACGGTGGGATCTTTCAAGATCATCGAGGCACTAAAAGGCCCGGTATTATCTCCTTTTTCTACTAAATAGTCCCCAATATAAACACCGTCCGTGCTGGTATATCCCACAACTTTACCTGTTTGACGGTAAATATGGGCGGTTAAACGGGTGGTAGTTGTTTTCCCATTGGTGCCTGTAATGGCGACTATAGGGACTCGACTGGGGGTATCGGGGGGAAATAGCATATCCATGACCGGGGCGGCTACATTGCGCGATAACCCTTGAGATGGGGCGACGTGCATCCGAAACCCGGGGGCTGCATTGACTTCTACAATCACCCCGTCTACGTCTCTGACGGGTTTGCTGATATCTGGGGTTACCACATCGATGCCCATTATGTCAAGGCCGATTATTTTGGCTACTCGTTCGGCCATCCAGAGGTTTTCTGGGTGGATCTCGTCGGTGCGATCGATGGCGATGCCACCTGTACTGAGGTTAGCTGTTGCCCGTAAATAGGCTATTTCTCCCTTATTTAAGACGGTTTCTAGGCGTAATCCTTGTTTTTCGAGGACAGCTAAGGAAGTTTTATCAACTTTAATCTTGGTTAAAACGTTATCGTGTCCTTCTCCCCGTCTGGGATCTTCGTTGGTGATGGAGATCAGTTCTTCGATGGTGTGTTGATCATCTCCCACCACATGGGCAGGAACCCGTTCTGCCACTGCTACCAATTTACCGTTAATCACCAATAAACGATGATCGCTGCCTTTATAAAACCGTTCGACAATAACTGTGCGAGTTTTTGACTCTTTGCTGGCGAGATCGTAGGCTTCTTTTGCGTCTTCCCAACTGTTAACATCGATGGTGATGCCCCGGCCATGATTACCGTCTAGGGGTTTAACGACTATGGGATAGCCCCCTACATCTGCGATCGCGCTTTCTAGTTCTTCAAAAAATTGGATGGTGGTGCCTCTGGGAACAGGAACCCCGGCATCTTGGAGGATGGTTTTGGTGCCTTCTTTATCACAGGCTAATTCTACGGCTAAAATACCGGAATATTCGCTGAGGGTGGCTTGAATACGTTTCTGATAGACCCCGTAACCTAACTGTACCATTGCCCTGGCACTGAGGGGCATCCAAGGGATATTTCTGGCTTCGGCTTCGGTAACGAGGGTTTGGGTAGAAGGTCCTAAAGCGGCATTGGCCTGTAAATCTCTGAGATCGCTGAGGTCTTGTTCTAGTTCTTGGTGGGGATAGCTTCCTGTCTCGACTATGGACTGACAGAGACGAACTGCTGCCCTTCCAGCATAACGGCCGGCTTGTTCATCGACATATTCAAAAACGACGTTATAGACCCCGGGTGTAGCGGTTTCTCTGGTACGACCAAACCCCACGGGCATTTTTGTTAATTCTTGTAATTCTAGGGCAACGTGTTCGATAATATGCCCCATATAAGTGCCTTTTTTCAATCTTTCCAAAAAGCCCCCTCGATGGCCAGGAGAACAATAATGTTCAACTAAGCTAGGAAGGATATCAACTAAGCCTTCGTAGAAGCCAGGAATCTCGTTTGAGGGTCTTTCTGCTAAGTTCTCCAAGTCGAGGCGCATAACAATTAGTTTTTTGCGCCTAATACTCCAATAGTTGGGACCGCGTAGGGTCAGGGTCTTTAATATTTTCATACTCGCCGTTTCTCTAAAAAAGCACGCTTGAGGACACAAAAGCCATCCACTAATGATCTTCTCGTTTCATTAGGGTAAATAGCTGTTCAGATTGAACAGTTTTTATCAATTAATCATTAACAATTAACAATTGATTAATTCAAGGTTTTAAACTTCCTATTAAAAGGTTAAAAATCCCGGAAATTCTCTATTTTCAATCCTCTCACTTTGCCAGGAGAGGTTATTGTTCATTGTCAATTGTTTATTGTATTGGACTACTGATTTTCGCAATACATTGATGTTGATGGAGATGATAACAGTCTCCGTGAGATAAAATGTTGACTTTGAGGTTATGGAGACTTAACGGGTCTGTGGCCGGGATGTCTCCTTGGTTGGTGTAGGTGATGTCTCGACCATCAATAATGGTAACGGTTCCTTTGCCAACGATGCGCATGAGACCATCTCTCTCAAACAGGGCGCAGGTGTCTTCGTCGATACCAATGCCGAGTCTTTCGGGGTGAGTTGATAAGGCACTCAATAAACGGGACATTCGGTTGCGGTTATGAAAGTGCTGATCGACAATAATCTCGGGAATAATACCTAGTCCCATGGCCATGTCCACTAAGGCCCGGTTGGGAGATTCTCCACTGCTGCCCCCGGCAATCATGTGATGTCCCATCACAGCCGCCCCGGCACTGGTTCCACCTAAGGTGATTTCTCCGAGTTGTACCCGTTGTCGTATCCGTTCCATTAAGGGGGTATCAGCTAATAGGCCACAGAGTCTGAGTTGATCTCCTCCTGTCATAAATACGCCGGTACATTCTTCGACGTATTCCTTGAAGTAGGTATCATTTCCTTGGTCGCGATCGCGTATGTCTAAAACTTTAACGTATTTCGCTCCCATTTCTTCAAAGATACTCTGATATCTCTCCCCGATTAAAACGGGTTCTCTAGAAGCAGAGGGAATAATGGCTATGGTAGCATTGGTGCCACCGGAACGAAACCAAAAGGTGTGCAGAATTTCTTTACCATGCACTTTGTCTTCGGCGCCACCAATAACTAAAATGGCTGTGGTTGTGGGTTGGGACATGGGGCTTGGTTGGGATTGAGTGTCTAATTGCAACATAATCTTATCTTTTTAGCCAAAGAAGGTTCGGTACTTTCGCGCTTGTTAGTCATAATAGGTATTAAGGGTAGATTATGCCAACGTTAAGCTTTGGTACTTACTCAATTTTTGGCCCCGTTTCTCTAATCCATTTTAAGCTAGACTAGGCTCGGAAGAGTAAAATTAACATTATTTTTGTAAGTTTATACGGATTGGTTGTGAATATTGATGTCATTACTTTGTTTCCTGATTTTTTTACCTCCGGCTTAGAGTCTGGTTTGTTGGGTAAGGCTTTGGCTAAGGCCATCGCCACGGTTAACTTGGTCAACCCCCGTGATTTTACGGTTGATAAGCATCATCGGGTGGATGATATCCCCTATGGGGGTGGGGTAGGTATGGTTTTGAAACCGGAACCGATTTTTGCGGCGGTTAATTCTCTCCCTCGTTTATCGAGTTCACAGATCATTTTGTTAACCCCTCAAGGTTCACCTTTAACCCAAACTACTTTACAGGATTTAGCGACCCATTATCAACAACTGATTTTAATTTGTGGTCATTATGAGGGGGTTGATGAAAGAATTCGTTATTTGGCAGATAGAGAAATTTCTTTGGGAGATTTTGTGTTAACCTGTGGAGAAATTCCTGCTTTGGCTTTAATTAATGGGGTGGTTCGTTTATTACCTGGAACGGTTGGTAAGGTGGAATCTTTGAAAGCTGAAAGTTTTGAAGATGGTTTATTAGATTATCCTCAATATACTCGTCCTGCTGTTTTTCAAGAGTGGGAAGTTCCTGATGTTCTTCGGTCAGGAAATCATCAATTAATTGCTCAATGGCGACGAGATCAACAGATTAAAAGAACTCAACAACGTCGTCGTGATCTCTGGGAACAATGGGTTAAGGGGAAGAGTTCGGAGTTGGGAGTTGGGAGTTCGGAGTCTGATAGTAGTAATGATTAATTTAATTATCAATTAGTTCTATATTCTACATTTTTTATGTTTTCTCGTCGTACTTTTTTTAAGGTTTTGGGAGTTGGAGGTTTAGGGAGTTTAATTACTTATTCTCGGTTTAAAAAGCCATCTCCTTCTTTTTATCAAAAAGATAGTTTAACTTTACCTTATGGTTTAAATAATCCTAAATCTGTGGTAGTTATCGGTGCTGGTTTGGCTGGTTTGGCTTGTGCTTATGAGTTAAGTAGGCGAGGTTTTGCTGTAACTTTATTGGAAAAATCAACTAATTTCGGGGGGAAAATAGCTAGTTGGAAGATTAATATTGGTGATGATAGTTTCAAGATGGAACATGGTTTTCATGGCTTTTTTCCTCACTATTATAATCTCAACAAAATTGTTGCTGAATTAAACATAGAAAATAATTTTCGCTCTTTAGGGTTTTATTCTGTTCTCTTTTCTGAGGAAAAATATAATTATAAGCCGGAGAATTTTTATCCTAGTCATTCTGCTTTTCCCTGGAATATTATTGATCTTGCTGTTTGGTCAGATAATCGTTTTGATTGGGGCATTAATATTAGTAAGTTGTCCCATTGGCAGGTATTTAAAGAAATTGCAGGGTTTAACATGCCTGATAGTTTTCAAAGGTTAGATCATCTCTCAGTTATTGACTGGTCAAAAATCGGTTTTCCTCAAGGACTTTATGATTTATATTTCTTACCTTTTGCTCGCTCAACTTTAAATGCACCAGATACTTTAAGTGCAGGAGAATTATTACAATTTTTCCATTTCTATTTCTTTGGCAACCCCGAAGGTTTAGCTTTTAATGGCACAAAAGATGATATGGGAAGCAGTTTAGTTGAACCGATTATTACTCATATTAAAAACAATCAAGGTGATGTCATAAAAGAAGCACATATCAGTAATATTATCTGTCAACAAAATCAAATTACATCTATTAACTATCAACGAGGAAGTCAAGTAATTAATGTTCCTTTTAAGGTGAAAAAAAATACGATTTTATGTAACAGTAATGAAAACTATTATGGGGATAGCGATCGCTTATTTTTAGACACTGATGAAACAGTCATGGGTTTAACTTGTACTCATCAAGGTTGTACGGTAAAAAAACAAGAAGATGGAACATTTTTATGTCCTTGTCATGGAGCAATTTATGATAAAAACGGAAAAGTCCAAAAAGGGCCAGCAAAACAAGATTTAGTTCATTATAAAATTGTAGAAAAAGACGATAATTCTGTTAAATTAGTTAGTCAAGAAGCTGAGGATAATATCAATGATAAAACCTTAAAAGCAGACTATTATGTTATCGCTACTGATGTCCCAGGAATACGTCATTTATGGACAAGAATGGAAGGAGAAAATAACGAGAATTTAACACAAAAAATTGAACAATTAGCTGTTGCTGACCCCTTTGCAGTTGCTAGGTTTTGGTTTGATCAAAATTTTGAGTGGGAACATAGTAATTTTACTTCGCTTTCTGGTTACGATCTCACCGATAGTATTGCGTTATATCATCGCATTCAAACCCAGTTTATTGAATGGTCAAAAAAAACAGGAGGAAGTGTAGTAGAATTACACGCATATTGTTACAAGGAAAAAGACTTTCCTACCCAAGAAATTTTATTACAAACTTTTGAAAAAGAATTATATCAAGTTGTCCCTCAACTATCAAAAGCTAACCTATTACACAAAGAATTAGTTAATCAAAAAAACTTCTCTGGTTATCCTCCCAATAGTTATGAAAATCGTCCAGATACCGTTACAGATATTGATAACTTATTTTTTGCAGGAGACTGGGTCAAAATGCCCTTTCCCTGTGGTTTAATGGAAAAAGCAGTAAGTAGTGGTTTATTAGCTGCCAATGCTATTTTAGAAAAAGAAGGTTTACAAAGACGAACCTTATTAACTGTTAATCAAGGAATCAAACTAATTTAACTTTGTTTTTGTATTCTTATGATATGAATAAATAAATCTCAGCCAATAATTGTCGGGTGGGTAATTATAACAAAATTTGTTAAATTAAGTTTAAATTGTTAATATTGGCTACCTGATTAGGGTTTAATGATGTTTAATGTGGGCTTTTGGGTTTAACTCTGTTAAACCTCTAGGGAAGATCATTCTGATATTAACAAACAAATCTCCGCCAATAATTGTTGGATGGGCAATTGTCGCAAAATTTGTTAGATTAAGTGTCAATTATTACCTGCGTTGGGGTAGTTAAATCCGTTACAGTTTGCGATATCCAGTTACTCTTTAATCGGAAACTTTTTATAATGAGCCTCTTTGCCTCCCCTAATCAGGGTTTTATTATTATGGCCATCATCGGATTGTTGTTGATGCTACTGGCCATTATGACCGGTTTAGCCCCAGATTTAATAAAGAGGGAATCAGCAACTTTTCCCCCTTTATTGAGAATTCCCATTGTCGGTTTCTTTTTGAGCTGTATTGGGGTGGGTTCTGTGCCTATTCTCTTTCTGTTGGGAGTTTATCCATTTATGGTGGGAATTGTGGGCTGGAGTGG
Source organism: Crocosphaera sp. (assembly GCA_051439625.1). Classification (GTDB taxonomy): domain Bacteria; phylum Cyanobacteriota; class Cyanobacteriia; order Cyanobacteriales; family Microcystaceae; genus Crocosphaera. Next base: position 20,784 of record JBFRWO010000181.1, read on the forward strand.
CAATTTATGGTGGTATTGGTATCACGGGTTTTATCCTAGCAGTACAGAGGTTTCTTGGCTCAAAGCGATCGGTTTCATGTTGGCGCGACTGTTAATCGCCCTTTTTGCCCAAATTAAGCCCCTCCTAAAAACCCAAACAAAAGCACAACATTTAACCCCAGAACGCTTAATTGGCTCAAAAGGAAAGGTTTTATCCGTTTTGGGGGATGAACTGATGGAGGTTAACGTCTATGACACCGTTGGTAAATATTATGTACAAATTTATGCCCTACCTTGGGAAAAAGCCAGCGATCGCCAGTTTCAGGTAGGAGAAGAAGTTTATATTCTGGGTTTAGTTGCACCTCGACGCTATGCAGTGGTTAAAGCAGATAGTTACGACGAATTAAAAGCAATCAGAGGCAATGGGCCTCTTTAATCAATTTTGAGTCAATATGAATCATGATCAATCCTAAATTCCAATTACAATTAATCCTAAATTTATCCCCCAGACAACCTCAAAATCATTATATTGAGGTGGTTGCTACCCCAGAAACCCCTTATCTCGCTCAAGTCCCTACTAATAGTGACTGGGGATGGTTAGCACCAGCCGGAATCATCACTGGTAGTATTATTTTTGTAATACTGTCCAGTTATTTGATGTTTACCCGCTTTTATCGGGTTTGTAATACCAATGAAGCTTTTGTTATTTCTGGACCAACTAGGGATAAACAGGTGATTACCCGTTCAACTCTTTTCTTTCCTGGGTTTGAAACCATTACTATTGTCTCTTTAAATCAGGTGACAGTAACGGTGGTAAGGGGCAATACGGTGGAAAAACCGTTAAGAACAAAAGACTTTTTGAAAGCTGTTTTTAATGGTAGTTTACAGGTAAGAGTTAACCCAGACGCAGAAAGTATCCATAATGCAGCTATGTTATTAGGGAGTGGCAAAAAAGGGCAGAAAGAAATTTTAGTGGAAGAAGAAGAGATTAAAAAGCGAGTTAATGATATTCTAGAAGGCCATTTACGGGATGCTGCTTCTCAGGCTAATTTAGGAGAATTACAGGGAAATGTTGATAGTGTTACCAATCATCTCAAGTCGAAAATTGAACCAGATTTAGCCCGTTATGGCTTACAATTACTCAATATTGCTATTACTAATATCGATGAGCTAAATCATTACAATCCTGATAATTATTTGGATATTCAAGCAGTTGTCACTAGAGAATCTATTGTCCAACAAAATAAGAAAGCTTTAGAGAAAGTTCAAGAAGAAACCAAAACAGAAATTGCTGCCCTGAAACTACAAGAGACTCAGAAACAATTAGCTGCAGAGAGAGAATTACGGCAAAAAGAACTGGAAAATAATTTAGAAATTGAACAAATGACCGCTGCCAATGAAAGACAAGTTCTAGAAGTTAAACAAACAGAAAGGACTACCCAAGAATTGATTAAAGTTCGGAAAAAACAAGAAATTGACGAAGGAGTTATTGTATCGGAACAGGAAGTACAAGAAAGACAAATTGAACAACAAGAAGCCATCGAATCAGCGGAGATTGAAAAAGGTATTAGGCTCAAAGAGAAAAACCAAGAATTAGAATTAGCTGAAATTCAAAAAAAAGAAGCTGTTGAAGCAGCTCAAATTGAAAAAGGTATTAGAATTAAACAAAAAAATCAAGAATTATCCGTTGCCCAAAAAGACCTAATCGAATCCGAAACAGCCGTTGAGTTAGCTAAAATACAACAAGAAGACGCTATGCAGAAAGCTGCAGAGGAAACCAAGAAAGAACTGGCTTTAATTAAGGCTCAACAAGATAAAGAAACTGCTTTAATTTCTCAAGAAGGGGAATTAGAACAAGAAAAGTTAAAGGCAGAAAATGAGAAAAATATTGCGGTACAAATAGCTGAGGCAATTCAAATTAAAGCAGCCGCAGAATTAGATAAAGCCCTCAAAGATGCAGAAGGAGAAAAGGCAAAAATTGCTGCACAAAACACTATTTCTGTCAAGGCTTTAACCATACAACTTGCAGAAGATAACCTAGATCAATTAATTCAAGTTTTACCTAATATTATGAAATCTTTAGCCCCTCAACCTGGTGTATTAGGGAATAATCCGATCATTTTAGCTGGTACTCAAGACGGAGAAAAAGGAGATCCAAGCAAGTTATTACTAGCAACCAGTGGCTTAACTATTTTAACCAAACTATTACAAAATCCCAGGGTTGCTAGTTGGGGAGAACAGTTAATAAAAAGTCTAGATTCAGACACCCCTATTGACCAAAATGCCGTGTTAAATTTCTTAGATAAAAACCCTCAATTATTAGAACAATTAACCAACTCTAATAATCGGGAAAATAACGTTTAGACATATATTTTATTAACATTGCCCACATTATGAGAGTTTAATGATGTTTAATACTAAATCCGCTTTAGATAGTAGACAATCATCTTGATGAGCAGGGGAGGCAGAGGAGGCAGAGGAGGCAGGGGGAGATAGAATATTACTCTACGATAATAAGCGGATTTGGTATAAGATAGGTGTCTAGGTAAAACACATACCCCTACGGAAGCAAAAAAATGTTATGGTTTGGGGGTTTGTTATGGTGTCTCAAATAGTTTCTCTTACCTCAAAATTTTCATATATTTGAGGTTCTAATCTTTCTACGGTTACATCTGTCACCTTGGCACTTCTCGGCCCCTGATGACACCATTGCAACATTTTAGTAATTAGGGGTTCTGTACCTGCAAAAATGGCTTCTACACGCCCATCAAGACGATTTCTCACCCACCCCTTAACCCTCAACCTTTGCGCTTCTTGTACCGTAGAATATCGGTATCCTACCCCTTGTACTTTGCCAGTAATAAAAACACGAACACAGACAATATTAGAATTAGAATGGGTCATTTCATTTATCATTTAACATTTATCATTCGTTTGGAAGTAGACTTGAAACCAAAATGTTCAATGTTCAATGTTCAATGTTCAATGTTCAATGTTTGGTCACTGTTTTAAATATTTCCTAAAGCATCTAGAACCTTTTTTAAACGACGATGACGATCAGAATAACTTCTCATAACTTCTAAAGCAAACATCGGGGTTTGTTGAACAACAAATAAGAAATGTCCTCGGTCTAAAACTGCTAGTTTGCAGTCAGTTTTAGCAACAGCAGTAGAAGCGCGTAAGTGATCTTCATGAACTAAAGCACCTTGTCCAAAAACATCCCCTTTTTCAATTATTTCAACAACTTTGCGATCAATATACATTTCTATCTCCCCTTCAATGATGCCATACATCACTGTTCCTTTCTCTCCATTTTTGAAAATAGTATCTCCTTTAGAGAAGGTTTGTTCCGGTTGAGATTCAAATAATTTGATGGTTTCGATAGGACTTAACATAGGTTTAACCACTCATTTGATAATGTATAATAGACAAGTAGAATGTAGAATACAGAATCTAGAATAATTATCAAAAATCAATTCTAAATTCGCGCATTCTAAATCCTGACTATTAAGTAAACTAATGTTTACTATTTCTTCTTAAACTCAGCGATCATTTTTTCGGTGTGTAAAACGGTATCAACAGTGGATATGGCATTATTCAAAACATGAAAGAAGGTGATTTTATCTTCGATTTCACGTAATTTATCGTGTATTTCTGCCGTTTTACTTTCATCTGCCATTGACTCAAGTTCACTAATTAAATTGCCTTTGGCGATTTTGTAATAAGATTGTAAATCTCGGAAATGATTGTGCATTTCTGTGGCAATAGATAGGACAGAATGTTCTTTAATGGCAAATTCTGGTCTTTTATTCTCCATGTTGATTAATCTAAGGATAGGATAAATTATCTGTTATTAATTTTAACTCTATTTAGGTGCTAGGTAAGGCACGTAAATAACTATTGAGGTGAGAGCGATCGCCAATAAAATGAAATAAAGGTCCACTGGCCGTTAATTCTACTAAACTAACCGCAGCAACGGACATCAAAAAGCGATCGCGGTAATATTTTATATCAATCCCCAGTAAACCACACAACATAATACGGATGGTGGCTTTATGGGAAACAATTAAAATATTACCATCGTTATGATTCGTTTGGATCTCTTCTAGAACTTGGGAACTGCGACGGGCAATATCGATCCCTCTTTCCCCCTCTGGAGGAGCATTCCAAGCCGGATCAGTTAACCATTTGACGTAGAGATCGTGATAGTCGCGATCGATGTCTTTGGGGTGCATTCCTTCCCATTTACCGTAACCGATCTCTTGCAGTCCTTCCCGCAACTGCATAGAAACCCCTATTTTTTCGCAGAGGGGTCGAATGGTCTCTCTAGTGCGATATAAAGGACTAACGTAGATAGCTTCCCAGGGTAGATGGGAGTAGGAATCGGCGAATGCTTGAGCCATTTGGTAGCCTTCGGGGGTTAATCCTGGATCGTTTTCTATTTTGCCGCAATATCCTCCTGTTTTACTGTAGGCGGTTTGTCCATGACGGAGAAAATAAAGTCTTAAACCCATTTTTAAAACAGTGATCAGTGATCAGTTACCAGTGTTCAAAAGTTATTGTTGATCTAGGTTCCGTAGCGTTGTCTTAGTTCTGTTCTTAGATGAGAGCGATCACCCATAACATGAACTAACGGCCCGTGTTGGGCCATTTCGACGATGCTAACAGCGGCCACGGACATTCCAATGCGATCGCGGTAGCGGCCAACATCAACACCTAAGAGGGAACATAAAATAATGCGGAGGGTGGCTTTATGGGAAACCACCAAAACATTTCCTGTTTTATGGGTATTTTCGATTTCTTCGAGAACTTCTGAACTGCGACGAGCGATATCTATCCCCTTTTCTCCGCCGTTGGGACTATTCCAACCGGGGTCAGCTAACCAGCGTACATAGTCATCATGAAATTCTCGGTTAACTTGCTCGGGGGTTTTGCCTTCCCATTCCCCATAATAAATTTCTTTGAGGCCGTTACGGAGTTCCATATTTATTCCTAAGCGATCGCACAAGGGTTTGGCTGTGGCGATCGCTCGTTTTAAGGGGCTACAATAGACGGCTTTCCAAGGAATATCGTGATAGGTTTTGGCAAAGTCTTCTGCCATTTCTATCCCAGAAGGGGTTAATTCAATATCTAACCGCCCGCAATAGGTTCCTGTTTGGGAAGAGGTGGTTTCTCCGTGTCTGAGAAAGTAAAGTTTAAGACTCATTAACAATTAACAATTAACAATTAACAATTGTAACAATTAACAGTTAACAATTGATTAATTCAAGGTTTAAAACCTTTTCTATCTTGGATTGTACATTGTTTAAGTCTAGTTAGTCTCTCCCTCTTAAAATCGAGCCGTTGTTATAAGAACGGGGGGTTAATTTACTGGGTTTTTCTTTTTCTATTTCTATTATTTTTCGTTCTAATTGATCAACTTCTCTTTGTAATTGATTGATACGGTTTTGTAATGTGGATATGGTTCTTTGATTACGTTGATCGCTGTGTCTTTGTAAGGCCATCATTTGCGATCTTAAGGCTTGTTGTTGCCGTTGTAAGGTATCAAATTCTTGGCTAAAACTTTCTTCTAGTAGTTCTATTTCTGAGGGCTGCTGCCACCATGAGGGTAGAGCATCTCCTAATAAGAAAACCCCTCCTATGCCGACACATATTCCCCCCAAACCGACTCCAAGAGCGGTAAATATACGGGTACGCCATTTTATGGTCTGGGAGAGTTTAGCCAGCAAATTCAGGGCTTCTTGGCAATCGGGTTTAATGACTAAACACTGCCGAATTCTCAAGCGGATATTTACTTCATCGTCTTTGCGATGATGTACCTCCCATCTTCCCATGTGTGCTGAGGCTAAACTAACTAACATATCTAAGTTAGAGGGGTTAAAAGCCACTGCTTCTTGTAATTCAGCGATCGCATCATTCCAATGTTTTAAGCGCATATAACCCTGGGCGCGAACATAGTGATCGTGGGATTGTTTTTGTGCTGCTTGTATTTCTTCTGGTTCAATCCCCAACTCAGCAGCAATATTTTCTAGTTCTTCGGTTGTTGGAATTCGTTGACTGGATTGACTCCATTCTGTCACCCGTTGAATATAGTTATTGATGACATTATTGGAGACACTGGTGGTCATTTCTGTCATTTTTCCCCATCCCTTTGCTATTTTTTACTGTTTTTATCTATTAGACAAAAAGAGGCTGATAATTGATTACGATTGTAACAATTATTCTTGAGCCATGGTGCGGATGATGTCTCCTTGAGTCAAAATGCCAATTACTTTGGTATTATTTTCATCTATGACGGGTAAACGGCGAATTTTCTTTTCGTGCATAATATGTGCCGCTTCTTTTAGAGATTGTTCCCCTTTGATGCTAATAGGTTTATCGCTCATCACTTCCCCTACAGTTTGCCCTAAGGCTTTATGAATTTCTTTCTCATAACGAGCAGGATTTTGCAGATAAATGACGCTATCTAGAATCATGATATAGGGGGGCGGTTCCACACCTGTTTCTTGCCACATTAAATCGGTTTCGGAAATTACTCCTAAGAGTTTGCCATTTTCATCGACAACCGGTAAACCACTAATTCTTTTTTCTGCTATGGTCTTTACTGCTTCTGATAAAGGGGTTTGTGGAGTAACGGTGATGGGGTTTTGGGTCATTACTTGGGCAACCGTTTTAGCCATGTTTCACCTGGATAACTGTTGGATTACTTATTTATTCTTATTTTAAGCCAAAAAGAACGTCTTTTAATTTTTAAGCAATCTTTCCACTGCTTCTTTATTAGGTTGTGCTGCGATCGCACCTGGTTTTGTGGTGGTTAATGCTCCGACGGCGTTACTATAAATTATTGCTTGTTTG
>JBFRWO010000182.1:0-20522 GCA_051439625.1 Crocosphaera sp.
AACACCTCAGCGGCCACGATACTTGTGGGGTAGCCCACTGGGACAATAGCTCGATGCCAGACTTAATATTTACAACTAAGCCATTCTTGCACAGTCCAAGGATGGCTTAGTTGTTTTACTATTTTATTCTCCGAGATTTTTGTAATAAATAACTGAGGGCAATTCCTGTTTGTATACCTACTAATATCCAAACAAAGATTAATCCTATAACTTCTCCTAAAAAAAGGTTAGTTGTTGAAAGTAATATTCCTCCTATTATCCACCCTAGGGATAATCCTAACGACCAACTCATCCCACTAAAAAGAATCCAAAGATAACTTTTAGATACAACAGGTTTTAGTACCAGCCACTGCCAAAAACCAACCCATATCCCTGCTAAACCTCCTAAGATCAATCCTGTAGTCAAACGAACCATAATTAACTCAGTTCGTGGTGTAAACCAACCCATGACCCCAAAACTACTCCCTCCCATCAAAGTCCAAGCTATGAATGTAGACACAATCCATAACCAACTATGAACAAAAAAACGACTTAAAACTAAAGCTTGAAAACAGCCAATAATAGTTGCCCCAATCATCCCTTGAAAAGGAGTTAAGTCGGGTACTTCACCAATTTCTACCCAAACCAAGCTGCATAAAAACCCGATGAGAGTAACTCCAGCCCAGCTTAAGTAATTAAATTGGAGGGGTAATGAGTGTTTTCGATTTTCATTGGGCGATGATCTCATGATTGACGTTCAACACAATTAATTACAGTTGGTTACAATAAATGTCGAAATTTCAATCCTAGACTAGAATACAGGATAATACGCCTTAAAATAGAGTTGAGGCCATTTACAAGCCAGAAGAGGTTTAATATGCTAGTTATCTTAACCCGTGATAATATTCTATCTGTCAATCAAGTTTGTTCTGGTTGTTTACTAGCTGATCAGCAAGGCACACCACGGTGGCACCACGGAGAACTTGGTTGTGGTCATTCTCTCGGTAAAGTGGATACCCGACAAGCAAAAGTCTACGAGTGTGAAATGGGATTTCAAGTGACTGAAGTTGATACCTAACCAGCTTTAATGAAGTCAAAAGTTTGTTGATCAGGACTCAAACCAGACATTTTCTTAAATGCCGATAATATACTTGCGCCATTCTTGATTAAGATTACCCCTAGTATGTTTAACTAATTCAAACTGTAAACTACTATAAGGACGGCGTGGTTGGTGTCGAAGGTTCATATGTGCTTCTTTGGGAGTACGGTTGCCTTTTTTGACGTTACAACGAACACAAGCAGTCACTAGGTTTTCCCAGGTATCTCCCCCACCTCTTGAACGTGGAAATACATGGTCAAGAGTAAGTCCCTCTCCCTTATAACCACAATATTGACAAGTATGGCGATCTCGTTCTAGGATGTTTCGGCGCGTTAAAGGAATTTCTTTATAAGGAACACGCACATAATGGCGTAACCTAATCACTGAAGGAAGAGGAAAATCAGTATAAATCAATCGCTCATTGTTTTCCAGTTGCTCGGCTTTGCCTTTGATTAAGAGAACTACAGCCCTTCGCCAACTGGTGATGTTGAGCGGTTCGTAAGAAGCATTTAACACCAGAACCTTGCCCATAGCTTATTTCTAGGAATTTCTGTGAGTTTAAACCCGATGTTAGCATAGTTATTCATTTTTGTCTGCTATTAACGCTACAAACCTGTGAGCAGAATTATGATTTTCGCTCTGAATCAGGTTTCTCCACAAACAGGACTATTTTTCCCCATCTTATTGAGTGTTTTCCCCAGTAGTTAAAGAAGACATTATCATTAAGTTATTTTCCTTATAAGATTTCACGACCTGTTAAGATACCTCTAACTTCTAACATAGCGGAGTAGGTAGGGACAATGTGTAAAGTTTCTTCTTCTGTTGTCAGGTTTAAGGCCGTTTCTATAGCTTCTTTTAAATCTTCTTTCACGACCAGTTTAACACAACTATTTTTTTCTGGTGCGGTTTCCTGACTATATTTGAGACGTAAGGCCATGTCATAAGTGCGATCGCCACTAACTACTAAGTTCCCACCTAATTTTACTAAAGGTTCTGTATCTACATCCCAGATCCAAGAAACATCGGTTCCATCGGGAATTCTATCATTTAATACTAATAATGTAGTAGAAGATTTACCTGTTTTTTTGATCTCATTAACCGCCCTAATAGTTTCATTCATACCCACTGGGTTTTTGGATAATAAAATGCGAACGTGCTTACCATTAATTGTTAATTCTTCTGCTCTACCAAAGGCTGCTTTAAAGTTCTTAACTGTCTGAAAAATTGCAGGTTTTTCAATGTTTAATTCTTGCGCAACCAACCCAGCCGCTAAGGTGTTATATTTATTATAAACTCCGATCAAAATTTGTGGCCAGTCTTGACTATTTAAGGCGAGTTTACTTTTTTTGAATCCACATTTTTCGCAATGGTAATCCCCTAAATGAGATAAATAAACTCCTTGATAGGTTAAAGGATGACCACAACTAGGACAGTAGATTGAATCAACAGCATGGGGGATTTCTTCTAAATACAAATTAGGTTCAGAAAGGCCAAAATAACTAATTTTTTGGTTTAACTGTTGTCCTAAATAAGAAAGAGTGGGATCATCAGCATTTAAAATAATAACCGTATTAGGAGAAAGAGGGGCGATCGCTTTTTGCCAGCGTCGACTAATAGCATCAACTTCACCGTAACGATCTAATTGATCTCGAAATAGATTCAGTCCTAAAATAACTCTAGGTTGACAGTCCTTTAATAGGAGCGGCACAATGTTCTCATCCACTTCCAAAATAGCATAATCTGCCGTTAATGTACCCACTAAGTTAGTATTTCCTAATAAAGCTGTGACCAAGCCATTAATTAAGTTAGCACCGGTTTCATTATGGGCAACTTTATAATTTTGATCTTCTAAAATAGTTCTTAATAGTAGGGAAGTGGTGGTTTTCCCATTGGTTCCTACGACTAAGATAACCCCTTGTTTCACTTGTTCACAGAGTAAGGATAAGAGTCTAGGATGAAAACGACGAGAAATAGCACCAGGCAAGACACTAGCAGCCCCTAAACCCAAGAAACGAACCGTAGCAGTGACAGTTTTTGCTACACCTACAGCTAACCCTAAACGAACACGATCAACTATATTCATAGTTTAGATAGTTTATCCCAGATAACCTTTAAGTTATTTAGAATAACACGATTAACTTCTTTTTGTTATGGAACTACCCATTATGGTGTTTGACGTTGAAGATATTGCTCCTTACCTCGGAATGACAATTAAATATACAACAATAAAAATATATCAATAATGTTCTATAATAACTTGTTGTTCCTTGGAAAATTAATTTATTAGAGATTATTTTCTTGGTTATAATAACGAATCATGGCTTGAGTTCCCTGTTCTTTTCCCTCACCATTATCCAGATTAGCTACTACTTTTAAAAAGTTTTCTGCTAGGGTAACTCCTGGTAATTTATCATCTGATTGGTTCATTATTTCTTGAACTAATCGTAAATCTTTTAATAGATGTTTAATGGCAAAACCTGGTTCTAAATCTGAGTCTATAATTTTCGGTCCCAAGTTAGCTAAAGCCCAGGAACCAGCAGCCCCTGTACGACAAACTTCTATCATTAAATTGGGATCAATATCTTGTTTTTCTGCCATTTTCAAGGCTTCACATAAGGCAATCATGTGAACCGCACATAAGGCTTGATTACACATTTTAACAGCTTGTCCATTGCCTGTAGAACCGCAATATATAATATTTTTTCCCATCGCTTCAAAATAGGGAAAACTTTGCTCAAAATCTTTTTTTTCTCCCCCAACCATGATAGTTAGAGTTCCTTGTTTAGCCCCAATATCTCCCCCAGAAATTGGGGCATCTAAAAAACGAAAATTTTGCGCTTTTAATTGACTACCAATATCACGGGCAGCTTGGGTGCCAATGGTGCTAAAATCAACAATTAGTGAACCAGGTTTAGCATAGTTAATAATACCATTCTCTTGAAAGATAACATCATTAACATCAGGCACATCTCCGACACAAGTAAAAATAACTTCAGCCTCTCTAACAGCAGTTTCAATGGAAGGGCAAATAATCGCACCGGCTTCCTGTGCTATGGTAATGCCAGGACGGTTCGGAGTACGATTCCAAGCGTTGACAGCAAACCCTTTTTTGGCTAGATTTGCTGCCATAAACCCTCCCATTAAACCGAGTCCAATAAATGCTAGTTTTTTTGTCATGAGTAATTCAATAAATTGTTTGTTGTAATGGTTAATACTATTTTAGAATAAAGAGAAATTATAATAAAATTTTTAGTGAAACTTAAACATTGAGATTCAAGAATTAAGATGTTTGTTAGAAAGGAATTAAGCAAAGACAACAGTGCGATTTCCATAGACTAAGACTCTATGTTGTAAGTGTAAACGAACTGCTCTCGCTAAGACAACTCTTTCTAAATCTTTTCCTTTACGAATTAAGTCAGCAATTGTATCTCGATGGGAAACTCTGACAACATCTTGTTCAATTATAGGCCCTTCGTCTAAATCTGCTGTAACATAGTGAGCAGTGGCACCGATAATTTTTACTCCCCTTTCATAAGCTCGATGATAAGGTTTTGCTCCAGCAAAAGCGGGTAAAAAAGAGTGGTGAATGTTAATAATATGGGGAAAATGATTAATAAAATATGGGGTTAAAATCTGCATATATTTAGCTAAAATAACCAGATCAATACGATGTTTTCTTATGAGTTCTAACTGTCTTGCTTCTTGCTGATATTTTTTTTCTTAGGTAATGGGAATATGAGAAAATTTAATATCAAATTGTTCGGCAACGGCTTTTAATTTTTCGTGATTGCTAATAATTAAAGAAATTTCTGCTCTAATCTCTTTTGCTTGCCATAGCCATAATAAATCAAGTAAACAATGGTCTTGTTTAGTAACAAATAAAGCGAGACGAGGTATAGTATCAGAAAAGTGAATATCCCAGACTGCTTGTAGGGGTTTGCCCACAGAAGCGAAGGAAGAAGAAATGAGATCACGAGATAATTTGAATCCTTTTAATTGCCATTCAATTCGTGTTAAAAATAAACCAGCTTCAAAGTCTGTATGTTGATCAGCATGGATAATATTACCTCCATTATCATAAATAAAGTTGGCAAACTTCGCCACTAATCCTTGTTGATCGGGACAGGATATTAATAAAGTAGCAGTGGAATCATTCTCATTCATACTCAAAGATTACTTTATACTCATTCTATATTCTAACTAAAATTTCTCAAAAACTCTATTAACTGTTCAGTGAAAATCAATCTTTGATAATTTCTCAGTGAAACTTCATCTAAATTATCTCTTTGTGAAGCTAGATATTAGGTTTAATTTTGTTTAATTTATTAATATTTTGAATTCTTTAATAAGATTTCTTGAATTTTTAATAAAACTAAAAAAAGTATTAATTTTGATTGTTGATTCAAGGTTTCAACTTTAGAATGTTATATGCGAATCTAAGGGTAAAATTTAATGATTATCAAGACTCGAACAATAAGGTCTCTTTTTTTAACAATGCTTTTAACCTTGCTTTGTTTAGTGAGTCTTCATTTTTGGATGCCAAGTATCGCACATATTCAAGCAATTAGCTGGTCAGAAATCAGTAATCAAAAACAATTACCATCTCAATATATTTTAGCTCAAGAAAAAGAGCCAGATAATAATAAAAATAATGAAGATAATCAAGAATCTTCTTCTGAGAATTTAGATAAAAAAAATCCGCCTCATCCAGTTAAATTAGATGGAGAAATCATATTTGAATATAAGCTCCAAGTAGAAAAACTACAAAATAAACAACGAGCAGAAGAAGCCAGCGAAAGAGTTAAAGACATTGCTAATGATCGTTCAATTTCTGTAGAAGATTTTTCTATAAGAGATTTAAAAGCTTTAGAATTGGAAGGTTTGCGCTTAATTTTTGCTGATAATAAAATGATCTTAGCTATCACTCAAGCTGATGCTGATGTTGAGAATCAATCTCTAGATGAACTAGCTGAATCTTATTTACAAGAAGTTAAGAAGGCTATCATCAAATATCGAGAGGAAAGAAAATTACAGAACTTTATATTGAGAGGAATAGGTATTATATTATCTACTATTGTTCTGATTTTTATCTTCCGATTTTTAAACTGGTTTTTTCCTTGGCTAGGTCGTCAAATTACTAGAGATCAAGGTTTTATTTTTAGAAATATAAACATTCAAAACTGGAATATTCTTACTGTTAAACAAGAAAAAAGGATTGCTCTGTTTATTTTAAAACTAATTCGCTGGTTTATAACCCTAACTTTTCTCTATTTTTATATACCTTTTCTATTAAGTTTATTTCCTCAGACAGAGCGGTTAGCAAACAGTATTTTTAGTTTATTTTTTGGAGCATTGGCAAAAGTTTGGGCTGAATTTATTGCTTATGTACCTAATTTATTTTTAATTATTGTTACGCTTATCATAACACATTATTTAATCCGTTTATGTGACCCATTTTTTAAAGCTATAGAAGACGAAAGAATTATCATTTCTGGATTTTATCCTGACTGGGCGCAACCAACCTATAAATTAACTGTTATTTTAATTTGTGGTTTAGCAGCAGCCATAATTTTTCCCTATTTACCAGGGTTTAATTCTCCTGCATTTCAAGGAATTTCTATCCTTGCTGGTGCCTTAGTCACGTTTGGAGGAGCGAGTACCATTGCTAACTTAATTGCAGGATTTGTGGTTATTTACACCCGCGCTTTTCAACTAGGCGATCGCATAAAAGTTAGTGAATATCGAGGGGTTGTAATTGATAAAACGATCCTATCAACTCGTATTTGTAACGGTAATAATGAAATTATTACCATACCTAATTCTATTTTAATTGCTAGTTCAATTATTAATTATAGTGCGACCATACGGGATCTAAAAGAACCTTTAGTTATCGATACAACTATTACATTAGGCTACGACGTTCCTTGGCGTTTAGTCTATGAAACCTTAATTAATTGTGCTTTAGAAACCACTGATATTTTAGAAGATCCTGAACCTTATGTATGGCAAACAAGTTTAGATGATTTTTATATTAGTTATCAACTTCGGGTTTACACAAATAAGACAAAATCCGTTGCTATTGGTAATATTTATAGTGAATTACATCAAAAGATTCAAGATAAATGTGCAGAAGTTGGCATTGAAATTATGTCTCCTCATTATGCTGCGGTTAGAGATGGTCATCAAAACACTATTCCTGAAGATTATTTACCTAAAGATTATGAAACTCCAGGGTTTCGTTTGCAGCCATTAAAATCATTTTTTAAACAAAATATTGAGAAAGATAATTAGATAACTAACGTTAATTTCCACGATGAATTTTAGTTAAATCAGAGATGCCAAAATAACAAAGAAGTCCACCCAAACCGGCTACAATAAAAGAAACTATATTTTTGCCTCCGATCGCATAAAATATAGTAACAATCTGGTTAACTTGCTCGGTAGTGTCTCTTAATTGCTCAAAATAGCTCAAATATCCGTACAATACAGCCGAGAGAATAAAAGCAGAAATTCCCCCATAAATACGTTGTTGTGCCTTCCTTTTGAGGCGTTTACGATGAGAACTAGGAGAAGTTACAATGGGTGTCTTATCTACATTGGAAATATCATCCTCCGTGGTTGATTGACCGGAACTGCTATAATTATGTGCTGATTCTGGGGTATTATTAGCCTCTTCTGCTATTTTTTGGCGTTCTCCTTCTTGTTCAAGTTTAATAGATTGTATTTTATCTATAATCTCTGAATTATTGGGATTTAGTTGTAAAGAAGTTTGATACATACACAAGGCAGACATTAAGTCTCCCATCTCTTCTAAAACATTTCCCTGCCCTTCTAAAGCGATCGCATAATCTTTTGGAGTAATATAAGGATCGATACCCTCGATGGTTTGATAAGTTTCTAAGGCTTTCTCAGATTGTCCCATTAGTTGCCAAATATGGGCTTTTTCGATAGCATAACGAGGACTATTCGGTTCTAAGTTTGCGCCAGTTTCCAGATAATTAAGAGCTTGTTCATAATTTTCGGACTTAATTTCCAAAAGTGCCAAATAAAAATAGGCTTTAGGATAAGCAGAGGGATAAAAAGAGATTTTCTGCTCATTCTTCTCTGGATGATCACAGTTTAGATAATGTTCATAGTCAGAGGGATGCCAAAATTTTATATATAAGTTACCTTGTTTATCTTTAAATTCTGTCTGATAATCTAGGGGACAATGTTTGATAACTGATAATAACAAGGATTGAGCTTTGTTATACTCTTGTTTGGAGAAAGCTTTAATGGCTAAATCGACTAATTTGGCATCTTTAGTTTCTCTGTTGTCTATTGTAGAGGTAACTTTATCTTTTGACATGATTCTTAATTAAATAGGTAGCGGGAATGTGGGATGAAATGGAGGCGATAGGTTAATTTAGGAAGAGGAAATACTTATTAAAAATCAAACTCCGAATTCCTATTTACTGTTTATTTTTACCTATATATATAAGTTTTAGATAGCTTAACTATAGCAACCTACTCATACAATTTTAGATAGACTGGGTCTTTATAAATATAGTTTTCCCGTTTTCTCATCAAAAATAATCTTTTCTGAAAAATTAGCACTAAAAAAGGTAGCATCCCATTGTTGTACAAAAATCATCCTTGGAGTTTGACGGAGGGACGGGGAGACGGGGAGACGGAGAGTATAGGAGAAGTCAGAAGTCAGAACTCAGAACTCAGAAGTATAATTGATAAATGATAAATTCTGTGGACATTGTGTGGATAGTTAGGTTAAAGAAAAAAATATGATTAATTCTATTATTGCAGATCGCTATAAAATTTGCGATCGCTTAGGAGAAGGAGGAACTGCTATTACTTACAAAGCGGTTGATTTAAACACTTCTCAAGAGGTTGCTATTAAGGTGTTATCTTTGGATAATGTTGATTGGAAACAAGCTGATCTTTTTGAAAAACGAGAAGTTAAGACGTTAAGACAACTAAACCATCCTAGAATCCCTAGATATATGGATTATTTTGTTAGTGATAATGAAGATAATTTTTATTTTCCTATTACATCTCAAAAGTCTTTACAAGATTTTGTGGAAGCAGGAATTTTACTTAAAAAATTCTATTTAGTGCAGGAATTAGTTCAAGGAAAAAACTTAGTTGAATGGCGAGATGATATTAATAAAGTTAATGAAAAAGAAATACAAAATATTGCTAGACAAGTTTTAGATATATTAACTTATTTACAAACTTTAATACCTCCAGTTGTTCATCGGGATATTAAACCACAAAATCTAATTTATACGGAGAATAAAGAGGTATTTTTGGTTGATTTTGGAGCAGTCCCTGATCAAGTTGCCAAAAAAAGTTATGGAACTACTTTTATTGGAACAAAAGGGTATATGGCACCGGAACAGGGAAGCGGTGGAAAAGTATCTTTAGCCACTGATTTATATGGTTTAGGTGCAACTTTAGTCTATCTTTTATATGGTAAAAATCCCTCAAATTTACCTCGTAAAAGATTGAAAATAGATTTTAGGAAAGAGATTAAACTATCTTCTAAGTTTGCTCAATGGTTAGATGTTTTATTGGAGTATGACCCTGAAAATCGTTTCCAGAATGCTGAAATAGCATTAAATGTTTTAGAAGGTACAGGTAACATAAAAGACTATATTAAAAAGAATTTAGGTCGACCTAAATATAGTTCAATTAGTTTAACCAAGACGAAGCAAGAATTAATTATTAAAATTCCTTGTGCATTAAACTGTAAACGTTGGAATTATGCTTTAGGTATACTAGGAATTAGTTTTTATATTATTGCTTTTTTAATTCTTTTAATTATCACAATTTCTACTTATAATATTTTTTGGAGAATTCCTATTTTTATTTATGCTTTGTTATTATTGGTTCAACCTTTTAAAAAGTTTAAAAATGTAAAAATAGTTAAGTTGGTGATTTTAGTAGGAAGCATATTACCTTTTATTTTAAATGTAAATTATTCCATAATAGCTTCATTCTTAATATTGATTATAGAAGCTTGTTCTGGTGATTTGATATCTAAGATTGTCAGGAATTTATTGTTTGACACTCAAATTAAAATAAATGAAAGTAAAGAAATATTTTTACAAGAAAGATTTAGCTTTATTTTCAAGCAAAATAGAAAATCATTGTTTAAAGAAACATCGCTGAGTAAAATATCAAAGTTGTTAACTAGAAGAGAAAAACAATGGTTAACTGATGAAATAAAACGCTTTTTAAAAGATTAATATATAAATAGGGGTTTAATACCATTAAACCCATTCAAACCATTGAAACCAATACTAGAATGTTAAAGAGATTCCTCGTACGTCAGAATGACACAGAAAGAGACATAGAAATGAAGATTAAACATACAACTGGTAAATGTTCACTGTTAAAATTTTTGCTACAATAAAAAGCATATTATAATCAGGAAACTATTATGATACCTTTCTCTCGAAAAAGTCCGCTAGAACAATATTATAAAATCCTTGATAAACTCGGTAAAGGAGGAATGGGAACAACTTATGCAGCAGAAGATGTAAACACAGGTAAAAAAGTTGCTCTAAAAGTTATTTCTTTACAAAATCAAACCGATGCTAAAAGTCTTGATTTATTAGAAAGAGAAGTTACAGTATTAAAAAAGCTAAATCATACTAATATTCCTAAATATATTGATTATTTTCAACTAGAAGATGACAATAAGTTATATCTTGTACAAGAATTAGTACCAGGAAAAAACTTAAATCAACAGGTAGAAGAAGGACTAAGATTAACGGAAAAAGAAGTTAAAGATATTGCTGTTCAAGTTCTCTCCATTCTTGACTACTTACATAATTTTGAACCGCGCATTATTCACCGAGATATTAAACCCCACAACTTGATTCTTTCTGATGATGGACAAATCTTTTTAGTAGATTTTGGTGCAGTTCATAATGCTTATTATAATACGATTATGGGGGGAACCGTTGGTATTGGAACAGTTGGTTATATGTCCCCTGAACAACAAATAGGTAAACCGGTTCCTGCATCTGATTTATATAGTTTAGGAAGAACATTACTTTATTTATTAACTCGTCGTCCTCCTGATAATTTATTACCACATAAAGCAACAGTTAATCTTGAGGTTATTCGTGATTATATTCAACTATCTGATGAGTTTATCGAGTGGTTAGAAAAAATATTAGATCCTGATGTTGATGAGCGTTTTTATTCTGCAAAAGAAGCATTAAAAGCGTTAAAAAATCCTAAGTTAGTTAAGCAAGGAAAATTAAGCAAAATAAGATGGTTTGCTTGGTTAGGTTTAGGGGCTGCTAGTGTTGCAATAGCAACTTTTTCTTATAATTATAGATGGGCTTTTTTCAATCGTTTAGGTTTACCATCACCTTTAGGTTTGTGTGTTGAAAAGGATATTACCATCGAATATATTAGAGGGGGAGGAAAATTACCTAATTCTGATCTTAATCAGTGTTTTTTAACAACAATGGATGATACTCTCAAGGATGATGATGGGAATGTTGCTCTTTTTGAAGCAGCAAATCAAGGATATACTGATGTTATAAAAGTCTTAGTTAATAGTGGGATTGATGTTAATCTTCAAGTTAGTGGTGGTTATGCACTTCGTTATGCTGCATTTTCAGGACACAAAAAAACAGTACAGCAATTAATTGATCTTGGAGCTAATGTAAATCTTAAAAATGATTATCACGTAACCTCACTTCATGAAGCTGTAGGTATGCCAATAAACAAAAATGAACAAAAAGATATCGTAAACATTCTACTTTCTCATGGTGCTGATGTGAATGTTCGTGATGGAGATGGTTGGACTCCACTTTTTCATGAAGTAAACTATGGTTCATTAACTGATTGCAACAACAGATGGTGTGAAAATACGGGTATAGTAAAACTTTTGATTGCTAATGGGGCTGATGTTAATTTTAAAGATCCACATGGTATGACTCCACTTGATGTTCTATATATGAGGGCATACAAAAATCCCCAAGACGGCCCAGACGTAGCGTACGTTCAACCAAGGCCTAGTGTAGTTAAGCTATTAATTAGTAATGGAGCTAGGCTAACAAACGAACAACGCCGTTATTTACTTCATTGGGCAGAAAGTGAAAAAGATCAAGAGATGATAAATCTTCTTAAAAAACACGGTGCAAGATAAAATTCTATGACTATTTCTAATGAACACAAACGAGCAGATATTATCCAGAAAATACAACTAGCAAAATCTCAACGTAGAGAATTATTAGCTAGTATGAAGCAAAAACAAAAACAAGGTTGGGAAATTGCTAAAAATAGTGCAGACATTCTTAAAAAACAGTTTGGGGTTAAACGAGTTGTTTTGTTTGGTTCAATGCTTAATCTTGAAGACTTATCTCCTTACTCAGATATTGACTTAGCTGTATGGGGACTCTCTCCCAATGCTATATTTAAAGCAGGAGCAGCTATTGAAAAAGGCCATGAATTTACCATTGATTTAGTTGAAGCAGAAAAAGCTAAACCGTATATTCGCCAAGCTATTGATAAGGGGGTTGAACTTTGAAAAAACAGAAAGTTAAAGAACTAATTGAAAAAGAATTGCTAGAAATTCAGCAAACAATATCAATAATCCAGTCTTATCTTCAAAAACTAAAAGAACTATCATCAGAACCTGATAAAGTAGCTGTCATCATGGCCGTCGTATTAGGATTACATCTTTTTTATAGAGCAGTAGAAGAAATGTTTATTTTTATCGCTCGTTCTATCGATTATTTGCAACCGATGGGAGATGATTATCGTCGAGAATTACTATACCAAATGACATTGAAAGTCCCCGATGTCCGTCCGCAGGTTATTTCCGAATCGACTGAACTTTCTTTAGATTATTTGCGCCGTTTTCTTGATGTTGCCCGAAACCGTGATGATTACCAATTAGAACATGAATCGATACTAGAATTAGCCAACAAAGCTCCTGCTCTTTATGAAACCTTAAAAGAGGAAATTACCCAGTTTCTGGAATCTTTACCCTAGTTAGCTATTTAATTAAAAAGTGTAACAAATTACACCTTTAAAATGGTGGGTTACGGCTTGATAAACCTTTATGATCTTTTCATTACAATTAATCCCACGCCTAACCAACCCTACTATCCCTACGATCGCATCTACCATAATCATAACCATAGCAGAGCCAAAACATTGAAAAATTCGGCATAATATAATAGGAGCAGCTTGAATAAGATCCATGTTTGATCTTACAATTGCAGCAATTCAACCCCTTTGGTCAGTTCCTATCGAGTTACATAAGATATATGTCTGCTTCTGAAGTACAACCTCCTCAATCCTACCGCAAAGAGGAAGTTCAAGAAATTTTACATTTGGCCATTGCTCGCAAAACCGAGGTTGAAGAATTATCTCGTACTCAACTTTGGGAAATTGCGGCAGAATTAGATATTGATTCCGATGTTTTACAAGTGGCCGAAAAAGATTGGCTATTACAAAAACAACGTCAGGAAAAAAAGGATGAATTTAATCAATATCGTCAAGGACAACTGAAACGAAAAGTTATCCGCTACGCTATTATTAATTCCTTCGCTATGTTGCTCAATTTCTTGGCAGCAGGGAACCTATCTTGGTCATTATACATCTTGCTTTTTCTAGGACTTCCCCTAACCTTAGATACCTTTAAAACCTTTCAAACGGAAGGAGAAGAATATGAAAAAGCGTTTCAACAATGGTATTTAAAAAAGGAAATAAAAGCCTCAATTTCCAGTGTCTGGAATAGGATTAAAACCGCTTGGCTTTCCTGAAAAATGGCTGATGATTACTGTAACACAAGCAGGATGGTTGTAATAGCTTAGAAAACTGCCAATTGATTGAAAAATACCCCTAAAAAGAGTACAATCAAAGCAAAGAAATTTAGGGAAATTTTGAGGGGAAATGATGAGAGTTAAGGTAAAAAAACCCATTCTGGTGGCAGGGTTAGGAATTTCTTTCTTATTATGGTTAGGAGAATCTCTCCATGAACAAGCGATCGCAATAGGAGAATGGGGTGTTTTGAGTCTGATGGCGGTGGGTACGGGTGTTTGGTGGTGGCAAAAAAAACAACCGCAAAAACCAGTCTATAAAACCCTTTCACCTTTAACAATAACAGAAGTTAATCAAGCAATTTCTGAAGGACAAAAAATATTAAAAATAGTTAAACAAGAAGACTCAAACTATAATTTATCAGAATTAGAAACTCGCTGGAAAGATTTGCCCCAAAAACTCAATAATCAATCTGTATCTTTAGGAATAATCAGCAACTCTAACACAGATAAAAATAGTTTAAAACAACTCTTAGAACAAGAAAAAATTGCCGATAACTTTAACTATTTAGAAGCAGAAAACAGCGAAAATGTAAAGCAAAGACTAGATTTAATTGTTTTTTCGATTAACACAGATTTAACTGAAAGTCAATGGCAAATGATACAAAAATGTCATCAAAATTATCAACGGTGTTTAATTAGTTTAAATCAAAGCGAACAATATAACTCAGAAGAACAAGAAATTATCCTACAAGAAATCAAACAACGGGTTAAAACTATTATCCAAACTGATGACGTAATAGGAATTAATTCAAACTCAAAAAGAATAAAAGTTCGTCAATATAAAGAAGATAAATCCTATCAAGAATGGAATGAAACTCAACCTCCAAATATTCTAGATTTAACCACTAGATTAAACTCAATTTTAAACCAAGAAAGAGAAAAATTAATTTTAGGAAAAGTCTGGCGAGAGGCACAAGAAATCAAACAACAAGCTAAAGGAATTTTAAATAAAATAAGACGTGATCGCGCCGTCCCCATGATGGAAAAATATCAATGGATAGCAGCAGCAGCAGCGTTTGCTAACCCCGTTTCCTCCTTAGATTTGTTAGCAACAGCAGCAATTAATGCGCAAATGATAGTCGATTTAAGCAGCATTTATCAACAGAAATTTACCCTATCTCAAGGACAAACCATAGCAGCAACTATCGGTAAATTAATGATAAAATTAGGCTTGGTTGAACTATCAACCCATGCCATTAGTGGCCTACTAAAAAGTAACGCTATTACTTATGTAGCCGGAGGCGCAACCCAAGGTATTAGTGCAGCCTATTTAACCCGTGTAGCTGGTTTAAGTTTAGTGGAATATTTCCAAGAACAAGAAATTAACCCGAACCAAAATCAAAGCCTAGATATAGAAAAACTTTCCACAAAAATAAAACAAGTATTTGAGCAAACAAAACGAACAGAAATATTGCAAGGCTTTGTGAAACAAACCATTCCTCAACTATCATAGATAATGCTGCTTAACCAACTATTGCCCATTGCTTAGTGCAGCTAGAAAAAAACCATAACTCCGAAGTCCTAACTCAGGTTAGTTTGCTTTTTTGCGAGTAAAAAAAAATTAAATCTAAATTATGACTGTTTCTGATTCTGAAACCACCCCAACTCCCACTGATAAAACCCTAGATACTACCAACCAGGAGGAATCTATGGCCCGTTCTAATAGCTCCAAAAAGCCCCCCCGTGAAGGGTTTGCTGCGGTGTTAGAAAATCCTCAATTTTTAATTCTGTGGATAGGACAAATCTTTTCTCAACTAGCAGACAAAGTTTATTTAGTGTTAATGATCGCCTTTATTGCTGGGCATTTTCAAGGAGAAAATCAACCTATTAGTGGTTGGGTATCAGCGATCATGATCGCCTTTACCATTCCGGCGGTTTTCTGTGGTTCCTTGGCCGGGGTATATGTTGATCGCTGGCCAAAAAAAGGGGTTTTAGTAATCTCTAACTTCGTTCGTGCAGCCTTTGTGTTTATTATTCCTCCCTTACTCTGGTTATCTCAAGGAGACACTATCAGCATTAACCTAACTTGGTTACCTCACTGGTTAAGAAGTTGGCAAAATCAAACCCAAGAAGCCTTTTTATTACCCTTAGGCTTTGCCATCCTCTTAACATTAACCCTCATAGACTCTACCATCACCCAATTTTTTGCCCCGGCCGAACAAGTGACTATCCCACTCTTAGTCAAACGTCGTGATTTATTATCCGCTAATTCCCTATTCACCACCACCATGATGGCCATGACCATAGTGGGGTTTGCCATTGGGGACCCTTTATTAGACGTAGCCTCCCATTTTGCTGAAAATTTCGGTTTTTCTTGGGAAGAAGGAAAAGCATTTCTGGTGGGAGCATCTTATTTTATAGCTGGTTTAGTCCTCCTCTTCTTGAAAACAGGGGAAAAACGCTACCTACAGGAAAAAGAACAACCCCATGTCTTAGAAGATATTAAAGACGGTATTCGTTACCTCAAGGGTAATCATCGGGTTCGTAACGCCTTAGTTCAATTAGTGATTTTATTTTGTATTTTTGCCGCCTTATCCGTTTTAGCGGTACGCATGGCGGAAACCATCCCAGGGATGAAGGCCGAACAATTTGGCTTTTTATTGGCTACTGGTGGCTTAGGAATGGGCTTGGGGGCTGCTGTTTTAGGGGGTTGGGGACAACAATTTCAGAATAATAAGTTAGGTTTATGGGGTGCCATCGGTATGGCTGTTTCTTTGGTGGGTTTATCCTTATCTACTCACAGTTTATGGTCAACCCTACTGATGATCACATTTTTAGGAGTATTCGCTGCTTTTGTCGGGGTTCCTATGCAAACCATTATCCAAGCTGAAACTCCTGTGGAGATGCGAGGTAAGGTGTTTGGCTTACAAAATAATGCTGTTAATATTGCTTTGTCTTTACCCTTGGCTTTAGCTGGTATTGCCGAAACCTTATTTGGGTTACAACCAGTTTTATTGAGTTTAGGTGTGATGGCTGTTTTAGGCGGTGTTTTAACGGGGTTGATGGGTATGAAAGAATAAACAAATTCACGTAAAGCGAATGCGCCCTTCATCCATTTCTGACATCAACAACTCTAACGCCTCGTAGTCCACATCAGAAATATAACCAGTACGGGTTAACTCACGGTTAATAGCAATTTCGATTTCTGGGGTTAACCGTTTAAGATATAGAGCTTTTTCGACTAATTGGCGAATTAAGGGAGGCCGGTTCACAGATTTTTCTCCGCTCTTGACAACAGGGAATTTTCAGCTAAGTTGGTAGATGTAGGGGTTTACTTCCACGATGAGCAATGACTGACAATCTTTAGAATGTTTTAACTACGGTTATCAAATCCAGTAAACCATTGATTGGGTTGTGACTTTTGTAGCTTGCTTAACTTTTTTTAACAAAAAAACTGATACAATGCTAAACTGTCATTCATTACTCCAAAAAGTAAGAGAATGTTCGGACCAAATTATGTCAATTTTGGGTAAAATCTAGAATATCATAGACCAAAACTCGAATTTGACTAAACTAAACAAAAAGTATGATTCGGTCACAAAATTTAACTTATTGTTAATCTAAGATTAATTTCTTAGAGAAACATATTAAAAGAGTTAAGACTGAGTCAATTAACAAAAAAGTGATTATAATTTGGTCATACCATAAGTAAACTAATTTTCAAATTGAGGATAGATGCTGATGATGGCGAGTCTTTTGACTAATTTAGGAGTGGCTGTTTTTGAACCTAGCGGTTATCTTACTGCAGCCAATGTGGATAGTTTTCAACAAGAATTAACAAATTTTGTTACTCAAAACCCTTATAGAGAATTTTTGGTGGATATGCGCCAAGTGGAATTTATTGATAGTGCGGGACTCATGGCTATTGTGTCGGCGTTTCGTTTAGCTCAGCGTTTAAATAAAAAGTTAAGCGTTTGTTGCCTATCGCCATCGGTGCGGATTATTTTTGAATTAACCCAGTTAGATAGAGCTTTAGAAATTTATGAAAGCCGTCAAGCTTATGAAGTCTCATTAAATGAGACAATAGCTGCTTGAGATAAGAAACCTATTAATAATCTCAAATATTGGCCTACTCCTCCACACTTCCGATATATTAGAAAAGCATGAGAAAATAAGGGAAGTGCCGGAGGTTTGCTTGTGAATATGAAGATTGAAAAATTACTGACCCCAGAGATTAATAAACCTGCCCGTTATTTGGGCAACGAATTAGGAGCTAAACATAAACCTTGGGAACAAGCAACAGTACGCTGGGTGTTAACCTATCCAGAGGTTTACGAGTTAGGGGCATCCAATTTAGGCCATATCATTCTCTACAATATTATCAATACCCAACCCCGTCAACTCTGCGATCGCACTTATTTACCTGCACCAGACTTGGCTGCAAAATTACGAGCCACAAAAACCCCCTTATTTGCCCTAGAATCTCGTCGAACTCTGACAGATTTCGATATTTTAGGCTTTAATCTCAGTTACGAGCTAGGAGCGACCAATATCCTAGAAATGCTGGATTTAGCTCAAATTCCCTTAACTTGGAAAGAAAGAGAATCAGGTAATTATCCTTTAATTTTTGCAGGGGGACAAACCGCCACTTCTAACCCAGAACCCTTTGCAGAATTTTTCGATTTTATGGCACTAGGAGACGGAGAAGAAATATTACCGGAAATAGGTTTAATTATTGAACAAGGAAAAGCCAATAAACTGGATAAAGAAGCATTATTATTAGATTTAGCACAAATTCCAGGGGTTTATGTTCCTCGCTTTTATGACGTAACCGAAGCAGGAGAAGTGATTCCCAACCGGCCTGATGTGCCTGCTAGAATTTTACGCCGTGTTTCCCCTCCCATGCCAGCTTATGCCATAGGTTTAGTACCGTATATTGAAACCATACACGATCGCTTAGTAGTGGAAATAAGACGAGGTTGCACCAGAGGTTGTCGTTTTTGTCAACCAGGAATGTTAACCCGTCCAGCAAGGGATGTACAACCAGACGATATTATCGAAACCATCGAACGAGGTATTAGAGAAACAGGCCATAATGAATTTTCTTTATTATCCTTGAGTTGTTCCGACTATTTAGCCCTTCCGGCGGTGGGAACGGAGATTAAAAACCGTCTCAAAGGTGAAAATATTACCCTTTCTTTACCCAGTCAACGGGTAGATAGGTTTGATAAAAATATCGCCAATATTGTCGGGGGAAACCGTCAGTCAGGGCTAACTTTTGCCCCAGAAGCAGGAACCCAAAGAATGCGCGATGTGATCAATAAAGGTTTAACCAATGAAGAGTTATTGCGAGGGGTGAAAACCGCCGTTGAAGAGGGTTGGGATAAGGTTAAACTCTATTTTATGATCGGTTTACCAGGAGAAACTGATCTTGATGTTCTGGGTATTATGGAGACAGTGCGCTGGTTACGGCAAGAATGTCGTATAAAAGGGCGTAAACCGTTACAATTTACCATTACAGTCTCTAATTTTACCCCGAAACCCCATACGCCGTTTCAGTGGCATTCTGTCTCTACTTCAGAGTTTAAACGGAAGCAGGAGTTATTAAGGGACGCATTTCGTGGTCTAAGAGGGGTTAAAGCCAATTATACCGATGTAAGAATTTCTGGCATGGAGGACTTTATCGGGCGAGGAGATCGCCGTTTAGCCCCTGTCATTCGTCGCGCCTGGGAATTAGGGGCCGGGATGGACTCTTGGTGGGAAAATGCTCAACAAGCTTACGAAGCTTGGGAACAGGCCATCGATGAGGCTGGTTTAAGTTGGAAATATCGTCAGGTAGAAGCAGGAGAATGGAACGTTTTTGAAACTGTACAACCCTCCTCTGCCCCCTCTGCCCCCTCTGCCCCCTCTGCCCCCTCTGCCTCCTCTGCCTCCTCTGCCTCCTCTGCCCCCTCTACCTCCTTATACAACGCCCCTTTACCTTGGGATCATGTTAATACAGGTATTGATAAAAAATGGTTACAAGAGGACTTACAACAGGCCCTAGAAGCTGCAACGGTTCCCGACTGTTCTTTTGACAGTTGTTACCATTGTGGTGTTTGTGGCTTAGATTTTGGTCATAACGTTGTGGTGCAACCCCCAGCAATTCCTGAGTTTAGCGGTCATTTCCAGCCCAACTCAGAACGTTTACAGAGGTTTCGAGTCTATTTTGGCAAAATTGGTGAAATGGCTTTAGTTAGCCACCTTGATCTGGTGCGGTTATTCGATCGCTCAGTACGTCGTGCAGCTTTACCGATCTCTTTTACGGGGGGATATCATCCAGGCCCAAGAATTTCTATTGCCAATGCGTTAACTTTGGGTGTTACCAGTAGTGGTGAAATTGTGGATTTTGAGTTAACAAAGGTGATGAATATTGATGAGTTTCGTCACGCTTTAGAGAAAGAGTTACCTTCGGATATGCCTATTTTAAGGGTGGAAGAAGTTCCAGTTAATTCTACTTCAGCGACTCGGTTATTAGAGGAAGCGGAATATTTAATTACGGTGGAAACTGAGGAGATATTTTCTGAGGAAACTTGGAAAAATTGGGTTACATCTGTCTTAGAAAGTTCGGAGATTAACTGGGAGAAAACTACTAAGTCAGGTAAAAAGAAAAC
>JBFRWO010000183.1:0-8501 GCA_051439625.1 Crocosphaera sp.
AACCCCTATTCCCTACTCCTCAGAAACAGTTAGTCAAAACTCAAGCAGATCACACCCCATCCTTCAAAATAAAAAAAACGTCACCCCATTCCCCCCAAAAACACCCCATAAACACCCTTATTTTACCAAAGCTACCAACAACATCCTTTCAACCAGAACTCCATTTAAACGTTCCTGTAGTAAAAACAAACATTAAACCGGTTGTTGCTAATACCTCTTCGAGTTCAACCCCAAAAACCAATAATCAAACCAAAAAAAAGTTATGGATAATACAATATTTGTTATGGATAGGAGCAATATTAGGAACAATAAGTATTTTGTGGTGGATGTCTCTAAAAATACGTCAACATCTCAACCAGATAAATTATCAAACAACCCAGGAGAATCAACAAATATTAGATTATGGTAAGATAAAATTAAGTACCCAGCAAGCATCAAGGTTTAATGAAGCTATTAGCTATGCTCGTCAAATTAAACCCCATACACCCCTCTACAGAAAAGCACAAAATAATATTCAAGAATGGAGTAAAACTATTTTAGATATTGCTCAAGGAAGAGCTATTTTAGGAGATTTTCAAGGAGCGATATCAGCTATAAAATTGATTCCCCAAGATAACCAAAAACTATATAAATTAGGGCAAGCACGCCTAAAAGAATGGCAAAAACTAAGTAAACAACAAGAAAAAAATAAAGTTTTAATCGAAGCTGCATTGTCTTTAATTAAACCGAATCAAGCTTCATCATATCAACAAGCAATTAGAATTTTAAAACAGATAGAAAAAAAGGAAATAGGCTATAATCACGCCCAGAAAATAATTGAAGAATTAAGTAATAATATTTATCAGTTAGCTAAAACTAGGGCAGAGAAAGGACAATTAACCTTAGCTATTAAAACCATTAATTTAGTACCGAATGATAGTCAAATTTATCCAATTGCACAAGAAACTAAAATAAATTGGCACAAGCGTCTCACTCAGTAAAGAAACTTAGATCGTATCTTTAAATTATTATTCCGAGAAAACTTGCAATCTAATTATTTGATCAAGATAAAATCACCCTAGTTGGATGGAAAATGCCCACCCTAAAATAACTACAGTAACCATAATGCTGAATGCTATCAGCAATTAGAAATATCAGTAAAATTAACTAAGTAATTTCTACAATAAATTAGACGATAAGAAAAAATCTTTAAAATCTCTTAAAACTAAAAACTCCAAAAATACTCAAAATCACGGTTTTTATTTAATGAATTAAGAGTAACAATGGGGGTGTGACGAATATCACATAACTATCCCTTATTAGATCACTGCCAATAGTGAATATATCATTCAAAATGAGTGCCAAAACTATAGCAGTAAAAAAATAAAATTTAGTTAGCACATTGTTTATCTGTTTAAGTGTCATGCAAAAAACACAATAGATATCATCAACGTCTTAACAATAACTTTTAGTGTGATAGTTAGTGAAAACCAGGTCTAAATTTTTATAGTGACTTTCGGATGAAAATTATGAACACAAGATACACAGAAATATTATTGTTTTTCTCTCGTCTTTCCCGTAGAAACAATAAAGGGTTTGTTATTGGAATGGTTTTAGCTTCTGGAGTTGTGATGACACTCATAGCAGCCGTTATGTTAGTCAGAAGCAGCAGCGAAAAAGAGAAAGTTACCGTTCAACAACATACGGCTAAAGGCATGGCTAAAGCTGACGTTGGGCTGATACGCATTACCCAGTTTTTGAATCACACAGAACATCAACAACTGATTAAAAAAGACTGGAGAGAAGAAGGAAAATGGGCAGACGAGGCTGGTAAAATAGCTGCTGCCGCTCAAGCTGCTAGCGGTAGCGGTAGCGGTAGCAGTAGTATTGAGAATCCATTAGACGACGTTAACGATTGTGATAGTAACAAAATCCCAGGGGAATGGGGTAATGGTGGATCGAGTTCAAGTCAATCGAGTAATGGTGGATCAGATTCTGATTCAGCTCAGTCTTATAGAGACGAATTTGATGCAGCATATTTTAATGAGATGGTTGGCAAACTTAGTAACAGCGAGTGGATCGAGATTGATGCAGATGACCCATCCGCAGGAGAATTTCGCTTAACTGATTATCAGTTACTGCCTAGTCCAGATGATCCAAACATGGTTCAGCTAGAAATAGAAGCTCGCGGACTTGATCAAGACAATAGCACTAGTGATCTTAAGCTTAATAATTCTATCAGGAAAATTAGTGTTAAGTTGCCTATCCTTGAACGGTCTGAGAATTCAAGTAACGCTACTGGAGATACAGATGTTTACCTAACTCCGGGACTGTGGATTCCAAGATTGCAGGACGAGGAGGATGCAAAACAGTCTAGTGATTCAAGTAAGCCCAATAAACCAATTAACGCTATTACGTGGGTGGGTTGCTTAGAAAATGAGGTACAAGAAAACGGTCAACCCAAGTGGGAGGTGAACGAATCTTATGTTAACAGCAACAAGCTAGATGATACTCCCATCGAAATCGGTGAGCACAGTATTAACCCCAAAGACCCTACTAGAGATGGTCAAAATCTTGGTGTTATAGCCATTGATAATAATATGTTTGGTCTTCCTCCCGATCCCCCCGTTTCCAAGTTAAATCCTCTTGACTTTAGCAATTGTGGTATCACTTTACCTCGTGGTGTTTCTGGAAACACTTGGAGTGGTAGTAGCAGCGAACAATGCGATAACTTTCAAAATAATGCTACAGACACCGCCATTGGCAATATCTATTACTATTGGTTTCAAGGCGATGACTCCATTAAACTCAGTAACGCACAAATCAGAATTAATCCCCCCCCAGGTAAAAAAGTTGTTATTTTTATCGACGGCGGAATCACTATGAGCGGAAAAGACACATTTAATAACGCTCAGACTACCGAATGTCGGAGTGAAAGTGGTAATCAGACTGTAGTAACCTTCATTGGTGATCCTGAAGATCCCAGTAAACTAGAACTTTATAGCCGGTCAAGCTCAAAAGAAATCAATATATCTGGCGGCACCATAATTAGTGGTTTTGTTCACGCCCCGCAAACTAAGTTACTGATATCTCAAGCACAAGTGCGAGGGGCAGCATGGGTTAAACAAATGGATGCTTCTAACAGTGGATCTGATTGCGATCGCTCCATCAAACAAATGGATGTCGGTCAAACCCTGGTTATGGGAGGAAGTCCACAGGGTCAACCCCAAAACTTCACAGTCCTTGGCCAAGTTTCCTCTTATCGAAGTATAGAAGTAGAAGAGGAAGAATAATCAGAAAAAATTAAATGGGGTGTATCAATCTTTGAGTTAAGTTGACCCTAGATAATCTGAGGAGAATAGGGAAAAAACCATAATGAGTAACCCTTAACAACCAACTCAGTTTAATAGTTAGTTACGTAGCCAAATAGGGATATTTTAGGCTTAAAAATGGGAAGACTTAAGATTAGAGAGGACTAATCCTTTTCTATATCCTCCAATACCAAAAATTGGCAGCTTAACCAGAGATAACCCTATCCATGATTAACTTTATTATTTTCTACGCACTTATACAATGAACAAACTACTACTTAACCTAATTCTCCATCGCTCAAAACCGAAAAATAATCAAGGTTTGACTCTCGCGGAGGTCGCTATGTCCATTTTAGTGTCCTCAGCCTTTTTAATGGGAACCTTACAAGCGATGACCATTAACGCTGTTTTGCAAGTTAAATCGGAAAGACAAGCTCAAGCTAACTTTTTGATCCAACAAGACATTGAAAGAATACAGGCAACCGCCAGTAATATGCGTCTCGATTATATTGAAAATAGTTCAGTTCTTAACCCTGGTAATCTGACTGATCCAGAACTTTGTCGCCGTTCTCAGGAGGCGGCCGCCATTAACAAGAAAGATATGGGTTTTGGGGCAGATTTAGTCAAGGAATTCGATGATTTATTAAGCAAAGATATAAACAGCGACGGTAGTGACGACACTACCACTAAAACCTCTCCAGCTATTAGTGATCAAGACAAAGTCTTTTCCAACGCTCCCGGAAATGTCGTGGTGCAAATACTCATGAACGGCAGTGATGATGAATCAGACCCAAATTTTGAAAATAATCTTCTCAATAAAAATTATCGTCTGGTCCGATTAATGACAGTCGATGAAAAGACCAATTACGACGTTTTACAAGTTTATTATCGAATTGGAGAACCCTATGTACCAGGTCAAGGAGGACAAGATCAAGATGGTGACACCTTACGAGATGACGAAGCAGGTAACCAATCAATCATCGCTGAAAATTACGCAGAAGTTATGGTGGCCGCTGTTGCTGAGTGCGGTTTGTCACCGACATCCGAATAGAGGATTGACCCTCTTAGAAGCCATTATTACCACAGTAATTACTGGGATTATTGCTGCCATTGGCACCCCCAGTTTAATGGCAATGCTACAAGGAGATGAAGTCAAACAAGGTCTTCATCAAATTCAATTGGCCTTGCAAGATGCGCAAAAACAAGCCATCCGCAACTCTAAAAAATGCACCATTGTAATCGAGAAAAAGGACGGTGATGATTATTTTTCTATTGATATTAAAGATTCTAACGATCTCGGTTGTTTAGGTGGGGTTGACAAGCAATTACCCAAAGGAATTGAGGTTGTCATGAATGGCAACCAACTCCAAGGGGGTGTGACTTTTTCCTTTAAAGGTACAACAACAGAAAAAGGGACTTTTGTGGTTCGACCCACAATTGGCAACGGCCAACAAAGATGCTTAGTTATCAGTGATGGACTAGGAATCATGAGAACAGGAATTTACGATGCAAATGCAGCCAACAACACCTTGAGTGGAGACCAGACCATCAATGCAGACCACTGTAAAAAATTAACAGAAAACTAAGAAAAAATTATGTTAAAAATCTACTTAAAACTCTTACAAAAATCCCCTCCTGCTGGTGGTTGGACTCTTGTTGAATTAATGATTGCTGCGGTCATGACTTTGGTGGTTCTCATGGTGTCGGGGTTCGGGTTGATGACGATTTTAAAGGAAAATAAAGTTGCTAATGCCACTGGAGCAATGCAATATGAACTCAACAGAGCAACCGAATTTATTAGCGAAGAAATTCGTACTGCTAAAACTATTGAAACCAACATTGACGATATTAAATTATCTGCTCCCACCTTTTTTAGCAAACATCCTGACAAAACTCCCATTCTCGCTCTTAAAATTGACGGAATTTATGAACGAGTGATTTACTATATAGATGAAGTCGATGACGCTCGAGTTTGGCGTGGGCCTGGGGAAATTAAACGTTTTGGACCAGGATTCTACGGGAATGGAACCCATAAACATCCAGACGAGCCGGAGAATGTAGACAAGGATAAAGGCAGAAAACCCAGTAAGTGGAGAAGTCTCACCCTTGTAGACATGATGGTACTAGACTTGGATGACGAGCGAAAAGATTGTCGCAACCTAATACGTGATCCCACTGAAGAAGGTATATATAACGATAGTGAAGGTAATCAATGGTTTCGTTTTCCTAAAGCAACAGCAGATGTCAAGGGATTTTTTAGTTGTGTGCGAGAAGATAAACAACTAGCACAATTTAATCTTGTCGGTACCACCCTCGATGAATTCCAGCATTTGGGGTACGAAAAAGAAGGTATTAGGAGCAAAGAAAGCCGTCATGCCGATAAGATGGAGTACGAAGTGATAAGTATAGCTCACGCCCGTTCGGAACTCAGTGGTGGGAATGGACAAGATATCCCTGGTTTTCGGGTTAACCCAGACATTACATTTAAGGAACCTGGTCATGCAACTATTGATGTTGTTTATGCGAACATTCCTTGTCACGACAATACGACCAGTGATGAAGTTACAACCGTTTTTTATACTAAAGCTGAGGGTCAGGTTGATGGTGCAAACCGAGGTTCTGTCGTTCGATTTGATAAAAATGAAAAAGCTAACCCTCATATCAAAGAAATGCGCTCGGGAGGATGTAGCAGTGAAAATATGCAATATGAGATCAATGCTAGAGTTACAGATAACGTCAAGTATGCTACTAATGATACCAGTAATCATACTAAGCTCAATGATATTGTTCCTAGTTCATCAGACAATTTTCAGGAAATTGTCAATCAGTTAAATAGTAAAGACTTAATTAAGAAGGGTGAAGGTGATACTTACAACTTCTTCCTTCCTGATAACAAGGTTCTCTATTTTGTAGAGTTTGAATTTTTTACAACTACACCCGAAAATATAGATCCAGTAACCTTGGAAATAATCTCTTTTCAGAAGCAAAAGGATTCTCCCAATTTTGATGATGCAGTTATTTTAGTAGAAGTAAACGAAACAAAATAGACCAGCTAATCCAACAGTTTATAATTGTTTAGTAAATTCTTAACCTTTAATTATGAACTGGTGGCAAAAACTTAAAGATAATCCTTTAGCCCGCTTTGGAGCAGTATTACTGATAATTTTTTATGTAGCCGTCATTGCTGCTGATTTCGTTGCCCCTTATAATCCTTACACATCCCAGGCTGACGGCTCTCTCCTTCCCCCCACACAAATTCATTGGACAACCCAAGATGGTCGCTTTATTGGCCCTCACGTCTATCCAACAACTCAAAGTCCTACAGATGTTGAAACAGGAAAACGCAGCTTAAACGTCGATTTTGAGCAACCCTCACCCATTCGTCTCTTTGTCAACGGTGACACTTACCCCCTCTTACAAGTTCGTCTCCCTTTACCCCCTTCTTTTGAAGAGGTGGAGTTGTTTTCTGGGATACCCGTCAACCGTCATCTTTTTGGCACTGTCGGTCCGGCCAAACTCAATTTACTGGGAACGGATGAACAAGGACGAGATCAATTCAGTCGTTTACTGTTTGGCGGCAGAATTAGCTTATTTATCGGTTTAGTGGGGATTATTATCTCTTTTCCCCTGGGAATGTTAGTCGGTGGTATTGCAGGTTATTTTGGTGGCTGGCTGGATGCGGTTTTGATGCGTCTGGTAGAAGTTTTAATGACAATCCCTGGCATTTATCTTTTAGTGGCTTTAGCTGCTGTACTTCCCCCTAGTTTGACCAGTGCGCAAAGATTTTTGTTGATTGTCTTAATTACTTCTTTTATTGGTTGGTCGGGACTGGCCAGAGTTATCCGTGGTCAGGTTTTATCCCTCAAAGAACAAGAGTTTGTTCAGGCCGCAAAAGCAATGGGGGCAACCCCTTGGCGGATTATTGTTCGTCATGTACTCCCCCAAACTGCCACCTATATCATCATCTCAGCTACCTTAGCTGTTCCTGGTTTTATTGTTTCTGAGTCTGTCCTCAGTCTCATTGGTTTAGGGATTCAACAACCTGACCCAAGTTGGGGTAATTTACTCTCTGTATCAACCAATGCCTCCATTTTAGTCCTTCAACCGTGGTTAATTTGGCCTCCTGCTCTTTTAATTATTCTTACGGTTCTCTCCTTTAATTTACTGGGAGATGGTTTGAGGGATGCTCTCGATCCTCGCAGCCTTGAGTAGGAGAGTGTAGGGAGTCCCTAACTCCGAACTCCGAACTCAAGTTAGAGGTATTTTGTATATTTTTGTTAACTTCTGACCTTGACAGCAAAGTTACCCTTGACTTTTTTCGGAAGGTTAAGGGAAACTTACAAGAAACTGAGCCGACCACTAATCAAATGTTAATTTTTGCTAAGATTTGATTAATAATGCTAAAGTTGATCAAGATTTATGTCTTGACCAGAATGGGCGAAATTAATCCTCCTCCGGAGAAAGATAACGCCTAAACTTTGTGTAAACTTTCGTTCTAGAATCAACCATGAATATGGAAACCCTAGAATTTGTTATTTATCCTGATGGCCGTGTTAAAGAAATGGTCACAGGCATAATTGGTTCCTCTTGTCAAGAGGTAACAGCAGCGATCGAAGCCCAATTAGGGCGAGTCGTTTCTACTGAAAAGACTTCGCAATACTATGAGCAACCCATTACTGAATCCACAAAAGCGACTAATCAAGCGTCTTTTAGCGATTGGTAATGGTTTATTTGCCTTGGTTTTCTTACCCTTTGTAACCTTTAACATTCCCAAGAATATGTCACACTTTAGCAACATTAAAACCCAAATTCGTAACCTAACCTCCCTCAAAGCAGCACTCAAAGACATGGGTATCGACTGGAAAGAAGGCCCCCATACCGTTAGAGGATATCAAGGTCAAACCCGTAAAGCCCAAATCGTAGTTGAACAAGAAAATAACTATGACATTGGTTTTAGCTGGAACGGTAGTGAATATGAATTAATTGCCGATTTACAATATTGGCAACAACCTTTATCAGTTGAGGGATTTTTGAAAAAAGTAACTCAAGGATATGCCCTGCATACCATTCTTGATGAGTCTGCGAAACAAGGGTTTCAAGTTGCCCAACAACAAAAGAATGAAGACGGTTCGATTCGCCTTGTTGTTCAACGCTGGAGTGCGTAGTCAGCACCCCTGAGTGAGTGTTAAACCGTAATAAAACGGTGGATTT
>JBFRWO010000184.1:0-20195 GCA_051439625.1 Crocosphaera sp.
GTGTTGACCTGATTGAACAAGCCCAATTACCGAAAAATTGGGTTTAAAGCCCCGTCCTAAGCGCGTAGCGCAGGACGGCTTGTGATGGTATGGTTGCCAATGTTAGAGATATAACACCACAACTAGAACCTACTAAAAAATGTGTAGGCTTAGATATGGGTTTAAAATATCTCTACCTCACATCTTGCACCTGACGAGACAAAGTTCCAAACCATGTTCATAAAACCAGGAATTTAGTAACTTTAATCTCCGAAGAAGAGAAAGGAGTAAAATGTGAGGGAGTAACAAAACTAAGGCTTGTTGGGCTGAATGATACCAATCTAAATTATCAAAATCACCATTGTGTAAATAGCTCAGGTCTGCTAACATATAAGAAAGAAAAGAAAGAATCAACCAGCGATAAACTCCTAATAAAGTTTTTTGCCCAAAACGGTGAAGACTGAACTGATGTTTAGCGGTTTTAAAGAAACCCTCTATCTGCCATCGATATTTTCCCCATCTGACGATAGTTTTGCCTTTCATTGGTTTTGTAGAAATAACAAATCGCTTAACTCTTTTTCCGTTGCGTTTTAGCCAAACCCATGATAGAAATACAGGGAAGTTTAAGCCCTTTAGATACACTTGTTGTCCGCGAGTTTTTAACTCAGAGACTTTACGTCCATTGGTTAATGTTCTGGTATTAGGAATTCCTAGAATTCCATGATGATTGAAAGAATCACTACGAATTTTTTTGATAAATTGAATTGTTCCGAATGCCGTATCTCCCAAGACATAAATTTGAAAGAATTTTGTTAAAATAGAAGGTAATGTATTCAGTAATTTTAAAGCTAATTGGGAAGGGGAGGGAGTCCCTTTTCCTCTAT
This sequence comes from Crocosphaera sp., assembly GCA_051439625.1. GTDB lineage: Bacteria > Cyanobacteriota > Cyanobacteriia > Cyanobacteriales > Microcystaceae > Crocosphaera. The sequence continues at coordinate 864 of JBFRWO010000184.1, forward strand.
AGACACGAAAACTCCAGGGAATACGCCAATTTCCCATGACTAAGTAAAGAACAACAATGTGTAAACCCTTCTTGTGATTATAGACTCGAACTAAGTCTTTTAGGTGAGGAAATTTGCCAACTTTTTCTAAGGTCGTTAAATCTATGATAACTTGTAAAATCGGTTTTCTTCCTTTTTTTCGTTGGGATAAAACAAGATTTAAAATAAAAGAACGAATGGTACGTATCAGAGAACGAGTCGACCAATTATAATGATTCAAGAAACGACTAATCGCACTTTCAGATTTGGTTTCACAATGATGAGGAACAGCATTTCCTTGTCCATCTAACAATAATCCGATAATGGATTCTAATGTATCTTTTTGATAAATCGTAGGCATTAAATCTTTTAAAGTGGAAAGTAATTCATTAACTTGGGGTAAAATAGGCTTAGGGGTCATAGTTATCTTACTAAACAAGAGAACCATAATAACACAGTTACTAAAGACCAAAGTGGGAAATGCCAAGAACTGAGAGTGAACTAGAAAAAACTGAACGAGTAGACCGTATTAAAGAAGCTATAGACGCTTTAAAACGGGAAATATCTGAAATTGAGGCTTCAGGATGGATAGCCCCTCGTGATTGTTACATAGCGAGGTATCGAGCTAAAGGTGCGAAATATCGTTATTGGTATTATCAACTTAAGGCATCATCAGCCGTCTTCCCTAAAGCAAATAAAAAAGGTGAATTTTCCCGTTTTAAACATTTGGGAAAGGCAGGAAGTCAAGCACATATAGATGGTGTTAATGCGGTTATTAGACGATCTAAAATTGACCAATTAACTTCGGCTATTGAAGCCCACACCCGAAAGTTAGCTAGATTTATATCCTGATGAAGAAAAACCCGGCCATCGCGTGGAGTAAAATGAAGTTAAGCTCTGGTTTTTATTAGTTTTTGATGTGAGTTCTCTTGCTTAAACAGAGAACCTATGCTAACCCCCATCAGATAAGGATTTCAGGTATCACTTCTCATATCAACTTTTCTTGGTGCAAGATGTGAGTATTATAGTGATGGTGGGGGGAAACGTCCCCGTTATTATCAATTAAATGCCATTAATCGCACAGTTGAAGCTATTGCCAAGGGAAAACAGCGAATTTTGTTGGTAATGGCTACAGGAACAGGAAAAACCTTCACTGCATTTCAAATTATTTGGCGTTTATGGAAATCTTGCACCAAACAACGGATTTTATTTTTAGCCGATCGCAATATTTTAGTGGATCAAACTAAAACCAATGATTTTAAACCCTTTGGTCAGGCCATGACGAAAATTAAGAAGCGTCAGATAGATAAGTCCTATGAGGTTTATTTGGCTTTATATCAAGCAGTAACAGGTAATGAGGAAGAAAAAAACATTTATAAGCAATTTTCCCCTGATTTCTTCGATTTAGTCGTTGTAGATGAATGTCATCGGGGAAGTGCAGCAGAAGATTCAGCTTGGCGTGAAATTTTAGATTATTTTAGCAGTGCCACTCACATCGGTTTGACGGCCACCCCCAAGGAAACCAAAGATATTTCTAACATTGACTATTTTGGCCAACCCCTTTACACCTATTCCCTGAAACAAGGGATTGAAGATGGTTTTTTAGCACCCTATAAGGTGATAAGAATCGATATTGATAAAGATTTGTTGGGATGGCGACCTAAAGCAGGTCAAATAGATAAATATAAGCAATTTATCGAGGATAGAATCTATAATCAAACGGATATGAATAGATCCCTGGTACTGGAAGATCGGGACATTTTGGTGGCCCAAAAAATCACAGCATTTCTCAAAAGGACGAACCGTTTTCGGAAAACTATTCTTTTTTGCGAAGATATTGACCATGCAGAACGAATGCGTCGGGCGTTAGTGGTAGCAAATAGCGATTTATTGGCGAAAAATTCCCGTTATGTGTTGAAAATAACGGGAGATGACAAAATTGGCAAGGAGGAGTTAGATAATTTTATTTTGCCCGATAGTCCTTATCCGGTGTTGGTAACCACTTCTAAGTTGATGACGACGGGGGTAGATGCTCAAACTTGTCAATTAATTGTCTTAGACCGTTCTATTAAGTCTATGACGGAGTTTAAGCAGATAATTGGGCGAGGAACCCGTATTAATGAGGCTTTTGGTAAATCTTACTTTACTATCATGGATTTTAAGAAGGCCACGGAATTATTTGCTGACCCCAACTTTGATGGCGATCCAGTACAAATATACGAACCGAAAGGGGATGATCCCATTGTCTTAGAAGAGGATAAACCGTACCAAATAGCAAACGGTTTACCATTGGTTAGGGAGAAACGGAGTAAATATTATCTGGGTAAAGAGACGGTGACAACATCGGTTATCAGGGAGAGGGTGCAGTATTACGATAAGGAAGGGAGATTAATCACGGAATCTTTGAAAGATTACACGAAATAGATGCGCCAAAAGTACGCCGTGATAATACTTTAGCTAATCCTTTAAGAAATTATCAACCCTCGGATAAGGTAGAGGTTATTTTGACTAATCCACCCTTTGGAGGGAAGGAAGAAGATGGGATTGAAGCAGGGTTTCCTAAAGCTTATCAAACTAAGGAAACTGCTGATTTATTTTTAGTGTTAATTATGCACTTATTAGAAGTAGGGGGACGAGGGGCTATTGTGTTACCTGATGGGACATTATTTGGTGAGGGAGTAAAGACAAGAATTAAGGAAAAATTGTTATCAGAATGTAATTTACATACTATTGTGAGGCTACCTAATGGGGTGTTTAATCCTTATACCAGTATTAAGACTAATTTACTCTTTTTTACCAAGGGTGAATCAACAAAAAATATCTGGTTTTATGAACATCCTTATCCCCCTGGCTATAAATCTTATTCTAAAACTAAACCGATAAAAATTGAGGAATTCGCAGCGGAAAAAACATGGTGGAATAATCGAGAAGAAAATGAGTTTGCTTGGTGTGTTTCCATAGAAGAAATTAAAGCTAATGGCTATAATTTAGATATTAAGAATCCTTACCAAGAACGGGAAAAACATCGAGATTTAGGTACAATGTTAGAAGAGTATCAAGGATTAATTAAGGAAATATCAAACACACAACAATTGTTGAAAAATGAGTTAAAATCAGCCTTGGATGATCCCCCCAACTCCCCTTACTAAGGGGGGCTTAAAAGAGTAGGCCGATGCACTCCCCACCTTACAGTAATGTCCTAATCTTTTTTTGTACTGCTATAGAAAATTTTGCTCACCATCTAAAACTATTGAATACTTAAGGAGTTATTTATTAATGATTCAAGTATCAGAAAAAATCTACAGTTTTGAAGATTATTGTCAACACAATGATGAATCAGATAATCGTTATGAATTAGTTGATGGAAGGTTTGTATTAATGAATCCGCCTAGTTTTCAACATTTATTAATTGCCAAATTTTTAGAGGCATATTTTGATAACTTAATTAGAGAGAAATCTTTGCCTTTGCTTTGTTTTAAAGAGGCAGGAGTAAGGACGGGATGGCGAAAATCTCGTATTAGTGATCTTTATATTATTGAAGCAAATACTATTCAAGAATTGTTACATAAATCAGCCATTGTAGAAATTCCACCTTTATTAATTGTAGAAATTGTTAGTCCTGAATCTGTTACTAGAGACTACCGTTATAAACGTTCAGAATATGCTGCTTTAGGGGTTGATGAATATTGGATTATTGATCCCAAAAATGAGAAGATTACTATTCTTTTATTGGAGGAAGGTTTATATGAAGAAACAGTTTATAATCTATCAGATAAATTAGTATCTCGTTTATTTTCTCAATTAGATTTAACCGTTAATCAAGTATTAGTTTCTGGTAATATGTAGGGGCTTAATATCATTAAGCCTACATAGATACCCCCAACCCCCCTTACTAAGAGGGGCTTAAAAGAGTAGGGTGGGTTAGACGGCTATAATTTAGGTAGGTTATCACAAGAATACAAAAATCCGTCGTAACCCACCATCTTAGTTAAAACAATCCACTATTTAATGTTTTATTGACGAGTTAATCGATATGTTAGTAAAATGATGAATCTAGAAACATTTTTTAATCACTTTGAATTATTAGCTGATGCACCCAATGGAGTGCAGAAATTAAGGGAATTAATTTTACAATTAGCAGTTATGGGGAAATTAGTTCCCCAAGATGAAAATGATGAACCTGCTTCTATTTTATTGGAGAAAATAAAGGCAGAAAAAGCTAAATTAGTCAAGGATAAAAAGATTAAAAAATCTAAACCTTTACCTCCTATTACTGATGATGAAATTCCTTATAATTTACCTATTGGTTGGGAGTGGGTTAGGTTAGATGATATTACTTTATTAATTACAGATGGCGCACATCATACTCCAAATTACACATTGTCAGGAGTTCCTTTTTTATCAGTTAAAGATATTTCTAGTGGTTTTATTAATCTAGAAAATACACGCTTTATATCTGAAGAAACACATCAAAAATTAATTAAAAGATGTCATCCAGAGTTTAATGATATTTTATTAACTAAAGTTGGGACAACTGGAATTGCTAAGGTTATTGATATTGATATCGAGTTTAGTATTTTTGTTAGTTTAGCTTTATTAAAGTTCAATAAATCTTTGATTTACACTTATTATTTGGAGTTACTAATTAATTCACCTTTAGTCAAAGAAAAATCAGCAAAAAATACTCAAGGAGTTGGTAATAAAAATTTAGTGCTGAAACACATCAAAAATTTTGTTACTCCCCTACCACCCCTAAACGAACAACACCGAATAGTTAAAAAAGTTGAGCAATTAATGAAATATTGCGACGAATTAGAAAATAAAAAAATAGAACAAAAAAAGCAATTAATCTTACTAGGAGAAACAGCAACTAATAAATTAATTAATACCAAAGAAGAGGATTTTAACAATAATTGGCAACAGATTCAAGAAAACTTTGAGTTAATATATAGTACCCCCGAAAATATTAAACAGTTACGTCAAACTATTCTACAATTAGCGGTGATGGGTAAATTAGTTCCCCAAGATGAAAATGATGAACCTGCTTCTATTTTGTTGGAGAAAATAAAGGCAGAGAAAGCTAAATTAGTCAAGGATAAAAAGATTAAAAAATCTAAACCTTTACCCGCTATTACTGATGATGAAATTCCTTATAATTTACCTGTTGGTTGGGAGTGGGTGAGGTTAGGAAATATAGTTAATTTTATAGGAGGTAGTCAGCCTCCAAAAAATAAATTTATTTATCACGAAGAGAAAGGATATACAAGATTAATTCAAATTAGAGATTTTAAGTCTGAAGAATTTAAAACTTTTGTTCCTAATCAATATGCTAATCGTCCTTTTTCAAAAGATGATGTAATGATAGGAAGATACGGCCCTCCAGTTTTTCAAATATTACGAGGTTTAGAAGGAACTTATAACGTAGCGTTAATGAAAGCTGAACCTATTCACTTATCAATATCAAAAGATTATCTATATTATTTACTTCAAGAACCTAGAATACAACAAATAGTAATTGCAGAATCAGAAAGAACGGCTGGACAAACAGGTGTTAGAAAAGAATTGATCAATGCTTTTGTAATTGGACTACCACCCCTAAATGAACAACACAGAATAGTTAAAAAAGTTGATCAATTAATGAAATATTGTGATGATTTAGAACAGCAACTAACCCAAGGAATAGAAGACAAAAAAAAGCTGATAGAAACCGCTATTTATCAACTATTAGCAGCCTAAACTTTAAACTGATTTTAATTCTACCAATCTCCTACAATAACTCCGTAGGGGTCAACGGCCGTTGACCCCTACAATATTAATATCTGTAGTCTAATTTTATGAAAATGATATTACTATTCCCTATTACCTTCCAGATAAAAATCATTAATTTCTTGTTGAATAGAATCAATTACTTTTTCAACAGAATCTTTTAAACTGGGACTAATTTCTAACCCTAACCCTAAATTTTCTGCTTCAATTAAATAGACAGTAACATCTTCAGGAAAATCCTCTTTAAATATTTTTCTTCCTGCTGCTAAAGCATTATCCCAACGAAAGTCATGTAAACTATAACTAGCTTCCGGTAATTCTTCTAATTCCTGTCCTGGTACTTTATAAATAGTTCCTGGTTCTGAGTCTGTAGAACAAGCATCAATAATAATTAATTTTGTGCTTCCCCTTGCTTGAAACATGACCTCCATTCCTGCGGTTCCATAATCATAAATGTGTAAATTAGTCAAATTTTTATCCTTAAAAATCTCTTGTAATTTCTGAGCAATAATCACCCCTACTGCATCATCACATCGATTTAGATTACCGCAACCAATAATTGTTAACATATCTGATTACTTTTCCCTTAGATTATCTAAAATTGTTCCGGCCATTCCCTTGCGCCGTGCAGAATTCGCAAAATCTCTACCCGATTTTGGGAAACTCGGTAAACGACAATATAAGACGTTTGAGAAATTACTAACTCTCTTGTTCCAAAAACACGCCCCACTCGACCCAACTTAGGCATTTCTCCTAGACTCGTCACAGCTTTTTGAATCTTGTTGGCTATTTTGGTAGCAGCTAAGGGACTCTCCGGCGCAATGTAAGCACGAATCTCCCTTAAGTCTTTAACCGCTAGGGATAACCAAACTATTCGCATGGTGCATCCGCCTCATTTTGCGTTCCCCAACTGTTCAACCAAGAACTAACTTCCTCATGGTTAACCCACTTGGCTTCCGGTTTGTCTGCTTCTTCAAGTGCTTCTTCAATCTGCTCAATCTGCCAAGCATTTTCTTCGACATAAGCAGCTATCGCTTCAGCCGCCAACCAAGACTTACTGCGCTGTGTACTAAGTGCCAAAGCTTCTAATTTCTTTTTCAGTTGTCCATCCAAGCGAACGGTTACAGTTTCTGTATCAGCCATCAATGTTGTTCCTTAAAATGATTGCTTTCCTTTAATGTATACAAAATATACAAATGAAGCAAGAGGGAGATTCCAGGTTCCTCGGAATGACATTTATCACTGATTCAAAATATTTGATAAGCCTTCAAGTAATTTACTATTATCCTCAGAGGTACGAACGGCAATACGAAAATAGCGATCGCCTAATGTTTCAAAACTCAGACAATCTCGAATCAAAATATGATATTTTTGTAGTAATTTTTGTTGTAGTTGAGAACTAGAAATGTCGCTTTCAACTAAAATAAAATTAACATTATTACGAATAGGATTTAAACCTTTAATTTCTGATAATCCTGTTAATAAATGTTCACGGGTTACTGATAACCATTCCCTAGTTTGTTGTGTAAATGCTTCATCATTTATAGCAGCGATCGCAGCTTGAACAGCTAAACTATTAACCGGCCAGGGATCGCGCCAAGATTGCCATTTTTGTAGTGTATCAGGATGAGCGATCGCATAACCTAAACGCAGACCCGGAAGACTGTAAAATTTAGTCAGCGATCGGACAATAACTAAATTAGGATAATCAGCAATAAAAGGGATTAAACTTGCTTGTTGATCAGGGTCAACAAAATCCATAAAAGCTTCATCTACCACCACCAATTTAAACCGTTCTAATAAAGGTAATAAACTCTCGCTAGTGAACAATTTACCCGTCGGATTATGGGGATTATTGATCATAATACCAGCATCCCTTTCCCGAAGATTATAGAGACAGTTAAGAACATCAGAACTTTGCCAAGGAAAAGAGACGGGGAGAATATTCGCCCCAAAAGCTTTTAAACCTCGCCAATAATCCCTAAATCCAGGAATCATGACATAAGTGTATTTTTCCTCCGCCAACTGACGGCCAGCCCAAGTTAATAATTCTGCTGCCCCATTACCCGGTAAAATCCACTTAGAGGGCAGTTGATGCCATTCTGAGAGGGTTTGTCTTAGTTCTGTGTACTCAGGGTCAGGATAGTGCTGAACACTGCTTAAAGCCGATTTAATGGCGGTTAAAACAGATTGAGGGGGACCCAGGGGATTGATACTAGCAGAAAAATCTAAAATAGAAGAAAATGGACAGCCTATTTGCTCTGCTGCCCAGGCTAAATTACCACCATGAACTGGTTGTTTCATCTGCTGATTAAGGTAACTAATCTTTGGGTGCAACTTTATCTTTAAATTTCTTTCCGGCTGAGAAAGCAGGGACCTTCGTGGCCGGAATGTGCATTTTTTCGTTGGTTTTGGGGTTACGGCCTTCACGGGCTTTGCGATCGCGTGATTCAAAAGAACCAAAGCCCACCAGAGTCACCTTATCATCTCCGGCCACTGCCTCCATAATGGTTTCAATAGTGGCACTAATAACCATATCTGCTTGTTTTTTGGTAACTTCAGCCTTATCAGCCACTGCATCAATTAATTCACTTTTATTCATCGAATAATCTCCTTAACATTGAGTTTTGCGTCCTATGTGGTGTTGGCCAATCCTAATTAAAAAAGGATGGATGATCAGTTATATTAATAAACGTAAATCGCCCAAATCCCCATAGGCTAAATGTTTCACTGCATTATTTTAAGACGAATTGTCCCCTATAGATCGCTTAAAATAGTAATTTATATAGATTTTTTAGATAAAATAGGAAGATGAGTCGCTAGACAAAGCAACCTGAGAGAGGGATTGTGAATAATTATTCTCCAAAACTACTATGGCTTAATAGATCGGGGTTAGGGTGTTTCCTAAATATACTGCTATTGGGTATTTTATTGGTCTCTCTGGGCTTGGGATGGGTGGTTAATGGATTTTTAATTTTATTGGGGGTGGTTGCGGTTACGCCCATAATTGGGTTATGGATCTTACGGTGGTGGGTTCAGCGCAACTTAATCGAGGATCAATGTCCCGTGTGTAGCTATGAGTTTACAGGGTTCAAAGGGGTTAATTCTTCCTGTCCCAACTGTGGTGAAACCCTAGAAGTTAAAGACGGCAAATTTCAAAGGATTACACCTCCAGGAATCGTTGACGTTGAGGTGGTGGATGTTTCAGTCAAACAATTTGATGATCCTGATTGATAATTTGTTACATATTTTAAAGTTGTATAACAATTTATAGGAAGAGACTCTACTACTAAGGTAAACTAACCCTGAACCCTAACTATATTTAAGAATAAACACATAAGATCCTCTTAAGTGTTTGTTCAGTTGGGGAGTCTCGACTTTAATTAAGTTTAAGTTGAGGTGTTTGACCAAGGAGAACACTCGGTTAAGGAGCCGAAAATCAATGTCACATAAAGTTAAAATTTACGATACCTGTATTGGTTGTACTCAATGCGTTCGCGCTTGTCCCCTAGATGTTTTAGAAATGGTTCCCTGGGATGGTTGTAAAGCAGGTCAAATCGCTGCTTCTCCTCGTACAGAGGACTGTATTGGTTGTAAGCGATGCGAAACCGCTTGTCCTACCGACTTCTTAAGCGTCCGTGTTTATCTTGGGGCAGAAACAACCCGCAGTATGGGACTCGCTTACTAGAAAATCTGCCATTAAACTTTTCATTTGCAAAATTTTCCCCACCTAATTATCTTTGATTTAGGTGGGGCTTTTTATTAAGTCAGAAGTTCCTCACTCTGTTCCGACTCTATCGCACAGAAGTTTCTCAGTAATAAATTATGTCCAATTATGTTAAACATCAAAGATTAAGTGCATCAAAACAAGAAAAGATGTCTGCCTTATCTGAAGCGTTAAGTAGTGTTTTAAGTTATGGAGACGAAGGATTATTAATTGCTATTCAAATTTTACATAATGAACAAGGTCAAATGAGATTATCTGCTTATGACTTACTCTGGGAAAAGTTAGATAATGCCGGTAAAAAGAAACTAATTACACTGCTAAATGGTTAATAATTCTGCTTTAATTAATATCTGACTGAGTTCCCTAATTAAATATTGAGCTTGATGTTGGTAAAATGGCATCGGTAAGGTTTGAGGACAAGACTTCATTAGGTTTCTTGCTAAGCTTAAATCACACCCAGAAATACGGGCAATAGCATTTGCTCCTTCAAAAGCTGCGTCTTGATTGGGAACGGAATAAATTCTTACTCCCCAACAACGAGATGTTAGTAAAATATTGCCTTGTTCTATTCTTTGTAAACTATCAACTGTGGCTAAAACAATTATGCGATCGCCGACTTTTAATCTGATTTCAGGAGATGGCATTAAACTGATTTCTTGCCCTATTTTTTGATACAAAATCACGACAACATCATAACCATAAGCAACTTCTGCGATCAGTAGGCCATTCAGAGTGTCATCGTCTTCTATTTGATATTCTGTAACTAAAACTGTCTTATTTTGTTGCCGAAATAAATTTAAAATATTTTCTCCAAAAGCTGCACCGGCGAATGCTTCAGCAGCAACAGCATAGGAACTAATAACTTGAGCATTTTTGAGTAAATGGGTTAATCTTTCACTTAATCCTTTACGATAAGCACCAATAACTAAACGACTATTAGGATTAATTAACCTTGCCATCAAAGCTATTTCTAGGTTTAACATTTCATTATCTGTGGTGACAATAATGCTTTTAGCTGTGCTTAAATTAGCTTGACCTAAAGACTCTTTTACGTTACCAATAATTAGGGGAATATCAGGTAAACGGGTGCGATCAAAGTCAGAATTAAAACTTATTCCTACTTGGCTTTGTTTCACTTCTTTTAAGTAGTTAGCTACCCGTTGACCCACTTTTCCCAAACCAACAATAACTAAATGTTCTTTTTGCGGAATTCCTGGACGAGTACGAATTAATTGAAATTTTGCTGATAGTAATGTTTCTGTTAGTGCAGCATATAAAACACCCACAAAGGCAGTGCCAATAACCGTTAAACTCAAGGCAAAAAATTGTAACCAAGGGGGAATAGAACTAATAGGATCAAATTGACCAAAAAGATCAGCATAACCCCCTAATAATAAAATTGCCGTCGCATAAAACGCATAGAGAAATGTTGTGTCAGGATAATAAAATTGAAATAAAAATGTTCCAACAATTAACAAAATTATAATCAGAACAGTAGAAACTAATACCACAGTCCGCACTTGACGTAATAAGGTAAAATTTCCCAGTTGAGATAGTTCTAATTTTAAGCGATTGAAAAATTTTTTGAGGTTTTGTTTCCAGGGACTCTTGCGTTTTTTTGATTTTCTTAAAGCTGTAAAAGATTTTAAAGAAAATTCATCAACTAATTCGATATATATTAAAGTTTCTCCTGGATTGAATTGAGATTGATTTTGCCATTGATAAAAGCCTTTAAATTCATAATTATCATCATAAATATGATTTAAAATACGACGCTTTTTGTTATTTAGTTGCTCAAGCTTGAGTCCATATAACCAAGAATCATTAGGTTTCAGTTGATGCTTAATAACTTGAAAGCGATGATTATTTAAAGTAAAAAAGCCGATAGTTTCGTCTCCTAAACCAGCTAAAGCAAACGCAGAAGCAGTTAGTTGGTTGGGATCATCAGCAAAGAAGTTTCCTAATTGTTTGTTTAATAATTCATTTAAGTTTTCTTGACCAGAACGAACCACTAAACGAATCTTAGAATTAATTTCCCTAACCGTTAATGCGGTTTGAGCATTTACTTCTTCATTGCTAGTAACAATTAAAACAGAACGACATTGTTGTAATTTGGCTTTTTCAAGAATCTCGATCTGACGACAATCACCAATAATTAATTCTTCCAATAATTGTGGTAATTCAGGAAAATCCCAACTTGTGGGCATAATTTGTTCAATAGCAATCACTTTGACCCCAAATTTTTTCAAGGCCACAACACAGTGTTGTCCTAAACTACCTAAACCACAAACGAGAAACATTAGAGACTTTTTGCTAACTGATTAAAAAGAGGCTGATCCGGTTCCTTGGAACATAACCCAAGATAAGAAAAAGTTGACCACAAAAACAGCTAATAAAGCAGTTACCACCGCCGTTGTTGTTGACTGTCCAACTCCTTTTGCACCTCCAGTAGTAGTGAGTCCCCAACTACAACCAATGACGGCAATTAACCCACCAAAAGCAACAGATTTAAGCACAGAAGTAACTAAATCCCACAATTCTAAAAAGTTACGTATAGAGGTTAAGAAAACATAGGGAGAAATATCATACAATCCATTAGCAATCAATAAACCTCCTCCAATTCCTGTTATTAAAGAAAGGATATTTAAGACCGGTAACATTAAACAACAAGCTAACACACGAGGTACCACTAAATAATCAACCGGATCGGTTTTGAGCATATATAAAGCATCGATTTGTTCAGTAACCCGCATGGTACCAATCTCCGCAGCAAAGGCAGATCCCACTCTTCCTGCTACCACAACCGCCGTTAACACCGGTGCTAGTTCCCTGGTTAAAGCTAAGGCTAACACTCCTCCAACGGTTGATGCTGCCCCAAAACTGATGAATTCCCTAGCCACTTGAATGGTAAACACCATCCCCACAAAACCGGCAGTTATCAAAGCGATGGTCAATGATTCTGGACCGACAACACTCATCTGATCTAAGGTATTTCGTCTATGAATCTTCGTTTTGAGCAGATGAAAGAAAACTTGACCCCCTAATAAAATGGCTGCTATTAATCTCTCAAACCAAATACCGAGTCCTCTTCTTGAATGGGTTGGATTTGTCATTACTTTTTATGATTGATGGATTTTTTAGTCTAAGATTTTTCTGCTTTTTTGACCACCAAAAAAGGAGGGCTCAAGCTCTCCTTTTTCTCTTGTTACCTTAATTTATGACGGCGGTAAGATCCAATTAACGCCTTAAACAGCATTTTAACCAACTTTTGAAACTCCCCGACCTAAAGGCACGAGGATTCTTCAATTTATGGGGAGAGTATTAACAAAATTTCCCGAGATGGTGTATGGTCATTGAGACAGGTAGGATAGGAAAATTTTGGGGCATGGAAACACCACAATTTATTTTAGAGACAGCACAAAACTTATTTAATGGTTTAGCCATTGGCAGTGTGATCGCTTTAGCTGCTGTGGGTTTAACCCTCACTTATGGCATTTTACGGCTTTCTAACTTTGCCCACGGGGACTTTATGACTCTGGGAGCTTATTTAACCTGGTTACTCAATAGTCAAGGCTTAAATTTAGTTCTTTCTGCCATTTTAGCTTCAGGGGGAACCATATTAGCCATGTTAGCCTCGGAATATTTATTATGGAAACCTATGCGTAATCGTCGGGCAAGTTCCACCACCTTAATTATTATTTCTATTGGTTTGGCCCTCTTTGTTCGCAACGGAATTTTAATGATTTGGGGGGCTAATAATCAACGTTATGATATTCCTCTTATTCCGGCTCAACAGATTTTTGGTTTGAGATTAGCTACCGATCGCATCTGGGCGATCGCTTTAGCTGTGGTGGCGATCGCTATTTTACATTTGGTCTTACAACGAACAAAAATTGGTAAAGCTATGCGGGCAGTGGCTGATAATATTGATTTAGCTAGAGTTTCGGGGATAAATGTGGAGCAAGTTGTTCTCTGGACTTGGATTATTACTGCTATTTTAACTACCCTTGGGGGTGTGATGTTGGGTTTAATTACCAGTACCGTCAGACCTAATATGGGATGGTTTTTGATTTTACCGATGTTTGCTTCTGTTATTTTAGGAGGTATTGGCAACCCTTATGGTGCGATCGCTGGTGGTTTAGTGATCGGGGTTGCTCAAGAATTAAGTGTCCCTTGGTTGGGAACTGATTATAAGTTAGGGGTGGCTTTATTGATTATGATTCTTATTCTTTTTATTCGTCCTCAAGGTATCTTTAAGGGGACTCTTTAGACAGGGAGTTTTAGCAATTAATGATTATTAACTATTAATTATTAATTGTTTTCTTGTTGCTCTCTTTCTTTTAGTTTTAAACGAATTTCGGCGTGAACCTCACGGGTAATAGGATAAAAGTAAGCTAAAACTAAGCCTATAATTAAAATAATAGCTGGTAAAGGAGCAACAGCAATTCTAATGGCAAATAAAGCAGTTTCTGGTTGAGTTGGTAAGGGTTGCCCGGGAATTTGTTCCACAAATCCGGCTGCTTCTAAAACAACACCAACTAGGAATAATCCTAAAGCTAAACCAAACTTTTGTAAGAGTACCATAAAGGCATAAAAAACTCCTTCTCTTCTTTGTCCAGTTTCTAGTTCATCTAATTCGATAACATCGGGAACCATTGACCAAGGAATTAGATATGCAACGGATACTCCAAACCCGGCCATTATGGCTAAAATAAACATAAAAGCAACTTGTCCTGGCTGTAACAAAAAGAGTCCAATTTGTGCAATAATCCAGACTCCTGTTCCCATAAAATAGACAATCTTTTTATCAAATTTTTGACACATTACTTGCCAAAAAAATAACATAACTAATGCAGTTCCTTGTACAGCTAAGGCGACTAAACCCGATTGATCTTCCCTTAAGTTCATATAACTAACAACAAAATAAACTAAAATAGATGCAGTTAATTGAACGGCTAACCAGGAACACAAATAAATACCAATAACAAATAAAAAGGGACGATTATTAAAGACAATTTTTAATTGTTGTGTAAAAGAAATATTACTTTCTTGCTGACTATTTGTTTGACTTTGTTTAACCTCTTGAACAAGTAAATGATCTTCGACTTTTGCTGATAATAAACTGTAACCAAATCCCAGCAATAATAAACTACATAACAAGGAGAAAAAGCTAATATAATCAAACTGACTATTGCCTCCGACCAGACTCGATGTTACTGGAATTATTCTCAAAATTGTGTAAATAATTACTACAACACCAATGACGGTTAAGAGTATTCCTAATTGTTTCTTTTGGTTTAAATTTAAAATAGGATTTTTGCCTTTTTCTTGAATTCGTAAACTACACCAAAGAAGGGCAATAATGGCTAAAAAAGAACAACTTAAACCCAAAATTAGAAATCTAAATTGAGGATTATCAGGATAAGCAAGAGAAACTAAAATATAAAGTATTAATGATAAAATACTAGCACCAATAGAAAAAGAAAATCGAAAACTATTTAAACTGGTTCTTTCGTTATAATCGTGGGTTAATTCTGGGGTTAATGCTGTATAAGGTAAATTAACTGTTGTATAAGCAATATTAAATAAAATACCAATGACTACATAATAAACAAACAATCCCCATTGATTGACAGTTAAATTATCACTAAATTGGGGAATTGTCCACTGTAAAACATAACATAAAGCAAAAGGAATAATTCCCCCTAAAATCCAAGGGAGACGACGACCCCAACGAGAACGGGTTTTATCACTTAAAACACCAATAATGGGGTCATTAATAGCATCAGAAATTTTACCAATCATTAAAATACTACCAGCTAAACCAGGAGGTAAACCGGCCACATTGGTGAAGAAAAATAATAAATAAAACACTAAAATATTAGCTGTGATCGCTGGTCCAAAATCACCAGCACCATAGGCTAATTTTGTGGTAAAATGAAGTTTCTCAGTATTAGGTGATGTCATAAAAAAAGTATATTAATACAGTATCAATTATGCCTCAACCCCGTAAACGGTTTGCTCAACATTGGTTACGCAGTGAAACGGCACTAGAACAGATTATACAAGCTGCGAACTTAAAAAACAGCGATCGCATCTTAGAAATAGGCCCAGGAACAGGTATTTTAACCCGTCGTCTTTTACCTTTAGTAGATTCTGTACTTGCAGTAGAATTAGATTGGGATCTCTGTAAAAAGTTAGTTAAAGGTTTTGGTAATTATGAAAATTTCTTACTTCTACAAGGAGATATTCTCAAGCTAGATATTTCCACAGAAGCAAAAGATTTTCCTAAGTTTTTACCCATTAATAAAGTAGTTGCCAATATTCCTTATAATATTACCAGTCCTATTTTAGAAAAGGTTTTAGGTCATATTTCTTCTCCTAAAAATCCATCTTATGATTTGATTGTTTTATTGATTCAAAAAGAAGTTGCTCAAAGAATAGTTGCCTATCCTGGTAATAAAAGTTATAGTGCTTTATCGGTTAAAATGCAATATTTGGCGGACTGTAATTATATTTGTGATGTTCCCCGTAAAGCATTTTCTCCTCCCCCAAAAGTAGACTCTGCTGTGATCACTTTTCGTCCCCGTTTTTTAACTAATTCTGCTGTTGATCCTAAACGTTTAGAAACCTTAATTAATCTCGGTTTTTCTAACCGTCGTAAAATGTTGCGCAATAATTTAAAAAGTTTGATTGATAGCGATCGCCTCGGAGAATTTTTAAGAGAAATAGACCTTAATGAACAAGTTCGTGCAGAAAACCTGGATATTAATCAATGGATCGCATTAAGTAACTATTTTCCTCAAGAATAAGTTTTGTTATTTTCTATAAAATATCTCATAATTACGCCAATTTTTGTTAAAATATAACTATATTAATAATATTTTCATATTTTCTTAGTTATGTGAGTTTGACGAAAGGAGATTTATAGATAATTTGTAATAAGTTTGAATTATCAAACTCCTATTATCTCGTTCACAAAACAAGAACTCCGAACTCCAAACTCATATTAGTCCCCCTATACTTTATATAATGTTGAATACTATTTTTTCACATCAACCCTGGGAAGCAGAAATCTCCCTATTAGAAGAATTTCTAGACCTTTTACCCATTCAATACAGAACCATTGTTGCTTTAGCTTACTTTACCGCTTCGAGAATTGAGGATATTTTATTTTTACAAAAGGAAGATATTACCAATGAAATGCTTATTATTCAGGACTCAAATACAAAAAAGACCAAGCAAATACAAATTATTCCTAGATTAAGACCTTATTTAAC
Source organism: Crocosphaera sp. (assembly GCA_051439625.1). GTDB lineage: Bacteria > Cyanobacteriota > Cyanobacteriia > Cyanobacteriales > Microcystaceae > Crocosphaera. The sequence continues at coordinate 17,655 of JBFRWO010000184.1, forward strand.
TGTATATCTTAATGGATATAAATCTCAGCAATCAAACCTTTTATTTACTGATAAATTCGGAAACCCCCTAAAAATTTCTCAAGTGTTGAAAGTTTTGAACATGGTAGCAAAAAAGATAAATCTTCCGAACGTATACTTATTTATTCTTCAGTAGTTGATAGGAGTATCATGATTATCTAACTTAGTCTGTGTTAATTTAGACAAAAAAATATACATTAAAATTCGTTTCTATATCGGCTCGAACCATAACAGATATGTTAGGTTGAAAATGTAACGTTAGTGGAGAGAGAATCATGACAGCAACCACTGTAACTCAAATGAAATGCGCTTGTCCTTCTTGTGTATGTATTGTTTCTATAAGCGATGCCATTCAAAAAGCGGGAAAATATTATTGTTCTGATGCTTGTGCCGATGGACATCCTAACGGTTCAGGATGTTCTCATCAAGGGTGTGACTGTCACGCTTAAGCAATAAGATCACAGACATTTTCTTAAAAATGGGTTAAAACGGGACAATATCGAGATAAGTGTATTGCTTCTTTTTAACTGAATATGACCTATAACCTAAGAATTGCTGATATTCCCTGTAGCGAACGACCTCGCGAACGTTTAATAGCTGTCGGTGCGAAAAATTTGGCAACTGCCGAACTTTTAGCCATTTTGATAGGAACAGGGCAAGGAAAAGGTAAACTCTCAGCAGTGGGTTTAGGTCATCATATTCTACAAGAATTAAGTAAACATCGTCGTGATTCCTTAGACGTTTTACGGGATGTTGCTCCTAATCAACTAATGGCTATTGATGGTATTGGACCGGCTAAAGCGACAACCATCATTGCTGCTGTGGAATTAGGGAAAAGGACTTTTCAGGTGCGACCCTTGGAACGAGTAACTATTAATAGTCCAGAAGCTGCTGTAGCGGCCTTGAGTAATGACTTAATGTGGGAAAGACGAGAACATTTTGCGGCTGTTTTTTTGGATAGTAAGTATCGACTTTTAGGGACGAAAGTTATTAATATTGGAACCGCTACAGAAAGCCTAGTTGATGCAACGGAAATCTTCCGAGAAACCCTCAAACAAGGAGCAAATGCCCTAATTGTGGCTCATAATCATCCTTCTGGCAACGTTGAACCCTCTCAAGAAGACTTAGACTTAACAGAACAATTACTTCAAGGAATGCAACTACTCCAAATTCCCTTGATCGATCATCTTATCTTAGGGGAAGGAAACCATTGCAGTTTGCACAGGATAACTGATTTATGGCAACGTTATCCACAGGAATAATGCCCCGATAATTGATATCGTCGAGGTTGTCAGCTAAGTTATGATGGATGATGAACAGAACTGTTAAATTCTAAATTTTATGTCTAAAGACGACAATTTATCCCCTGCCATTTCCCAAGAACCGCGATATGAACCAGCAGCAGTAATTCCTGTGAAACGGGACTCTTCTATTATCAACTGGTTAGAAGCAACAAATCGCCTAATTTATCGTGAACAGGAAGAGACAAAAGGTCAACTTGAAGAAGATGCAGAAATCTCAGACTTAATTGATGTTGATGACAACTACGATGATGAGGAGGATATGGGTTTAGAGGGAGAAGATTAACTAAATATAGGTTGATGGGGAACAATTATGAGGATTCCCCTTTCAACCCATCTAGTTGACGTTGAGCTTGTAATGGTAATTTAACTGCTGTGGTAGATGCAAAATTTTCTCCTGAAATCTCCCTAAAAAAACCATCAGGAAATAACTTGTTAGTGTTACTAACGGTGTTATTACTGTTTCTGATTCTAGGTTTTGCTCAATTATTCGATCAATTAGCTAGTTTTAGTCAAATATTGTTGCTTCCTTTGGGAATTTCTGCTGCTGTGACTGGTTTGATCGGTTATGGAATGGTCCCTTTCTTACGACGCTTAAAAGCAGGACAAGTAATCCAAGAAGATGGGCCACAAACCCACCTCAGCAAAGCCGGAACCCCAACTATGGGGGGCATTTTTTTTGTTCCTGTGGTAATCATAGTTGCTTTAATTGGATCGCAATTGGCAGTAGGGGCGATCGCTGTTTCCTTAGTAACCTTAGCTTACATGATTATCGGCTGGATTGATGACTGGCAAATTTTACGCCAAAAATCCAATAAGGGACTGACACCCCGTATGAAACTGATCTTACAAATTGCCATCGCCTCTGCTTTTTGTCTCTGGACAGCTTTGACACAACCTTCTAGCATCACTAATATTGCCTTACCATTGGGTTTAATTTTACCCAGTGGGGTTTTATTTTGGGGTTTAGCAGGGTTTGTTTTGGTAGCGGAAAGTAACGCCACCAACCTCACCGATGGTGTGGATGGTTTGGCTTCTGGAACGGCAGCTTTAGCCTTTCTGGGGTTAGGTATTTTGGTGGCAAGGGAAACGCCAGAGTTAGGAATTTTTTGTGCTTGTATGGCTGGTGGTTGTCTAGGATTTGTCCTTCATAACCGTAATCCTGCTACTGTATTTATGGGTGATACGGGTTCTTTAGCTTTAGGAGGTTCCTTGGCTGCTG
>JBFRWO010000185.1:0-8352 GCA_051439625.1 Crocosphaera sp.
GTGTAGTATAGATAATCTCGATCTTTTAGAGATATAAATAAAAATAGATTATAAATAAAAATCAATAAAAATACTCCAGTTACAAGACCACGAAAAAGAAGATTACCTTGATCTTTTTCAAGAAATTTTCCTGGGGAATAAATAAATAAAGGAACAAACATTACTGATTTTGAAGTTAATCTTAAATAAATCATTTTTTCTTGTTGATACTTTAAAGGTAAACTAAAAATAAAGTAGTGATGGTTTACTTCTCTTGTATCAAAAGGTAAATATCTACCTGTTTTTTTTACAATAAAATCTTTTTTATTTTCTTGAGAAATATAAACATCAATATTTCCCATACGAGCATCAGCTAAAATTAATTGCCATTTGTCTTGTAATTTTGCCTGATTTTTGACTTTAAAACGTACCCAAATTGCTGACTTTTTGACTCCTAAGTTTGGCAAGAGTTTGAGATTAGGAATAAATTGTTTATTTAATTCATCAGAACTAACATCATTAATGGTTAATTGTTTGCTTTTATCTTCTAAAAATTCTAAATTTAGAGCCAAACAATATTCAGTTTTGTTATTATTTAAAATAACAATTTTTTCATATTTTTCCCAGTTATTATTTTCGGCATAACTTTGAGAGACTGAAATCAATAAGCAGAAACACAATGGTAGAAAAATCAAGATTATTTTTAACCACTTATTATTAATGGGTAACATTTTTTCTATTTTCATATTTTATGATTAAATTTAATGCTTTTCTAACTGACGACTTAATAAAGACATAGAATAACAAAATACCCAATAAATACCAGCTACAAAGATATAAACCTCTCCATAACGACCAATAAATTTAGGGTTAGCTAAAATTGATTGAGAAATACCTAATAAATCAACTAATCCCACAATAGCGAGTAAAGAAGTATCCTTAAATAGACTAATAAATTGACCAACAATAGTAGGAATCACCACTCTTAATGCTTGGGGTAATACTACGAAAATTAAGACAAAAAAACCATTTAATCCTAATGCTTTTGCTGCTTCTGTTTGTCCTTTAGGAACTGATTGTAAACCCCCTCTAACATTTTCTGCCAAGTAAGCAGCACTAAATAATGTGAACCCGGCAATAGCTCTAATAACCCGTTGAATTCGCATATCTTGAGGTAAAATTAAAGGTAACATTACCTGTGCCATAAAAAGTATCCCAATTAAAGGTAAACCTCGAATTAATTCGATATAAGCAATAGATAACCACCGAATAACGGGTAAATCACTTTGTCTTCCTAATGCTAATAAGACCCCAAAAGGAAAAGATAAAATAATACTAATAATGGCTACAAAAAGTGTTAAAATCAAGCCACTAAAATCATCCAATCTGACAGGCCGTAAAAAGAAAGCCCCTTGTAATAATCCTAACAAAAAAAAGAAAGTTAATCCCCAAATCAAGGATAACCAATTACTACAACTAGGTAATTTTCTACTGATTTTTTGACCCATTACAGCGAAGATTATAAATAAGAGTAAAATTCCTAATAACTTAGCACTAGAAACAAAACTAATAGGGATCGCCAATAATGCTGAAATAACAGCAATTAAACTTAAAAATATTAAGTTTATTGGGTTGAATAAATTAGAATAATGTGCGACAATCCCCCAAGAGAAACCAATTAGGCTAAAGACAATAGCTAAACTTGTCCAAGCTCTCCATAATAAACTAACAGGATATTGACCAACAAAGAATAAGCGTAAATTAGCGGTAATAACGCCCCATTGTGCCTGAAATATCGCCCAAGAAATTAAACTCGAACCAACCCAAAAAATAAAAACTAAACTAACTAAAGTAAGAAAACTATTAAACCAGTTACTAAAAAGATTCTTTTTAATCCAATTTATAAAACTCTGACTATTAGAAAAGACAAGAGACATAATGATTATTTAATCCATTCAATTTCCTAAATATAATAAAAAACTTTGTAAAAATCAAGGTGTAATGGATAATATTGAAAAAATTTAAATTATAAATTGGTAAAAACTGTAGTAAAGTATAACATATTATAGTTATAAGTTTATGACATGAGGAAATAATGCTATATTTTTTTCGTCAGATATTACGCAATGAATGGTATTTTGTTTTCTTGATGGGTTTACTAAGTAGGGGCATTATAATTATTACAATGATGATTATTTCCCCTTTACTTCATATCGGATTAGAGAATGATAGCGTTAATTTTGGGTGGGAAGTATTTTCAGCTTGGGATAGTATTTTATACCAACAAATTGCAAATAATAGTTATGATACTTCAGATAGCAACCCGGGTTCTAATGTTGCATTTTTCCCATTATTTCCTTTGTTAATTAGATTAGGTACAGCAATCGGATTGTCTTCTAATTTTGTAGGAATTATAGTGAATAATATTGCATTTTTTCTAACTCTATTTGTTGTTTATATTTGGATAAAGAAAAGTAATGGTGATTTAGCTGCTCGTTGGGTTGTTGCTATTTTAGCTTGGTGTCCCTTATCTATTTTTGGTACAGTTATCTATACAGAAGGAGTATTTTTACTATTTAGCAGTTTAGCCTTATTTAGCTTTGAAAATAAACAATATACTCAAACAATTATCTGGGGAATATTAGCAACAGCTACCCGAATTACAGGATTAGCATTAATTCCCACTTTTTTGTTTATTGCCTGGCGTAAAAAGCTATCTTTCATGGCTTATTTTACAGCTTTTGCCAGTGGTGGGGGAACCTTTCTTTATAGTTTATACTGTTGGTTTTACTTTAATGATCCAATCGCTTTTATCACAGTACAGCATACAGAATGGCAACGAAAACGGGGCATTGATTGGGAAGGATGGGGAAGAATGTTAGCAGAAATTACTATTGGAGGAAAAAATTGGGCAGCAGGAAACCTTGTTGATATTTGGCATCCCCTTTTATTCATTTTAATTATAGTTATAGCTTTAGGATTATGGTTTTATCGTTCTTTTATTCCTAAAGTTTATTTTGATTATAGTTTATGTAGTTTATTCTTTTTATTATGGCTTTTAGTCGGAGATCCGTTATTAAATACCCTATCTGTTTTAGGGGGACTGGTATTATTATGGTGTTCTCGTAAAAGGTTAAGTTTAATTGTATATGTTTATGGTTTGTGTGGGTTAGGACTGTTATTATCTTCCGGGGGAACGATTTCCTTAAATCGTTTAGCTTATGGGATTGTTTCTTTGTCTATTGCTTTAGGAGTAACCGTGTCACGATCGCCCCGTTGGGGTTATTTTGTTCTAGCCTTTTTTAGTTTGTTATTGGTTACTTTTTCTCTACGATTTTCTCAACATCAATGGGTGGCAATATTACCTTAAAACTGGTGCAATTCATTAATTGCACCTAAAATTAACTAAAAACTAAACTTTCTGGGAGATTATAGCATAAAAAGGATCAGCCCCGATCATGCCTAACATTTGTAAGAAACTAGGTAAAGAAGATACATTCATAATCACTTCAGGTTTAGTAAACCCTGAAATTGACCTAAAATAGTTTTTAACTAATTGAATTCTTAGCGCATCTGTCCCGTCACGCCAAGCAGAAATTGCTTTTTGATAAAACATCCGATTAGAAAAACTAACAATAACAATTCCCCCTGGTTTAAGAATACGATTAATTTCCGAAAAAATGGCTTCAGGATACTGTAAATATTGAACAGAAACAGTAATCAAAACTGCATCAAAATCTTGATCTTTTAAGGGTAATTTAGGATTTTCATTGAGATTTTGCACAAAATAATGATCAAGACGAGAATTTTTTGCTAACTCTTCTTCGTTCATTCCATGACCTTCTACATGGTCAAATTCGAGATCATCAGGAAGATGAGAAACCCAACTACTCATTAAATCTAAAATCCGTGTTTGGGGTTGTAAACGTTCTTGATAAAGATTGGTTAATTGATCGATAAACCCCTCATCTACATGGGTCACAAAACGGGGAAAGGTATAAAATTCTTGATCATTACCAGGGTCAAGTTTTTCTCTTTGATGGGGAGTTAATAACATGAATTAAACTATAGTATCTAGATATAAATCAACAGTAACATAGGCTTCTAACCTATACAAGCAGGATGCTTGTGTTTATATTTAATAGTAAAAAAATAACCCTGCATATAGCAGGGTTAATAACTACTTGAGCTTAGATCTAAAGAGGGTTATCAAAGTTTAGAAAGAGAAGGTTCCACGGAGGGTTCCAATTACTTCATCATCAGCACCTTGAATGTTAACAAATTGATCGGGGTTAGAGATCCAGATGACACCAGGGGTGATAGAAATGTTGTCAGTAACTTGGTAACGGTAGAAGACTTCTGCAGTGATGGGGTTACGACTAGGAAGGTTAAAGAAACCTTGTCTTTCACCTAAGTAAGGACGTTGACGACCACCATGATAGGGTTGAACCCCTGCAAAGATACCTAAGAGGTTTCCTTCTTTGAAGAGATCGGGGAAGGCAAAACCGCCACCACCAGTCCAAACTTCAGCACTCTTACCACGACCGATGAAACGAACGTTGGTGAAAGAACCAAAGGCACTGAAGTTCATCCATTCAGCGATACGCCAGGTCATCTGACCACCGTAACTGTTGGTTACTTTACCGCCGATATCAAAGGGGTTAATCTGTAAAGGATCGTTGGAGTTTGTGCCGTTGGTGTTGTAGTCGAGAGTAGGGGTTCCAGGCTCTCCAACAGAACCAGCAGCAAAGGCATTATTTAACTCAGCACGAGAGAAGTTAGCAAAAGATGTTCCCACTTCCCCAGGGCCGGTAGGAATACCTTGACCAAAGATAGGTGAATCAGGTTTGTGGTAAGCGTGAACGTAGGTGAAAGCAATATTGACTACATCAAAAAGATTACCGTTGATTTGAGCCAAGGCACCGTAGTTACCGTTGAATAAACCGTTACCACCGTCACTTTCAGCGTACTCTTGACCGGTAGCAGGGTTGATGGCCTTACCAACCTGACAACCACGGGTACTACCATCGGGGTTTTGTCCGCCACCGTTGAGACAGGGATCGTTAGCAGTTCCTGCTAAATAACCTAAGCTAATTGAGGTAGGACCGAGTACACTTTCGAGGAAGCCAAGTTGGAAGCTCATACCAGCACCAGCACCACCACCGATACGATAGATGGGGTTACGCTGAGCAAATGTACTTAAAGAACCTTTACCACCGTCAAAATCCTCGAAGAAGGGGTTTAAGGTAGGAACGAAGTGGTGCCAACGTCCACCCCAAGGACTGACGTAGGTGTTAATTCTCCAATCTTCTAAGGGTTCGATGGGAGCGTAGTAACCAACCCAGTCGATGGTCACATCGTTATCACTCTCGTTACGACGGGGACCGATGTTGAAGGTTTGAGTCGCAGTGGGGTTGATTAAAGTATTTTCTGCAAAGGCAATACCAATGGGTTGACCGGTGTTGGGGTTGAGAACCCGTAGATTAGGCTCGTTTAAGGTGAAACGGTCTGTTCCTGTACCGGTACTAGCGGATAAACGGGTAACTAAGAGGTCTTCTCCACTGAAACTGGTATTGAAGCTCAAACGAATACGATCTTGGAAGACGGCTTGGTTATCTTCGGAAGAACGACTACCACCGGCTGCGGTTACAGCCATGATTACTTCCCCGACCAATTTGGTGGTGGTGGAGAATTGGTGATCTTCTAAGAAAGCAACCCGACCTTCTAAGTTATCGACACGAGCGCCTAAAGCAGCTAATTCTGCTTCAAATTCCTGCATTAAGCGTTTTAGCTTTTCGATATCTTCTCGAAGTACAGCAACGTTTTCTTGGATTAAACGTTCCATGGTGTTTAAACAAGCGTTTAAACCTGCGGCGAATTCCCAACGAGAAGTAGCACGGTTGCCTCGGAAGGTACGGTCAGGATAACCAACAATACAACCGTAACGTTCTACTAAGCTTCGTAATGCTTCATAAGCCCAGTCAGTGGGGGAAACATCCCGTAGTTCACTGACACTGGTAACCTGTTCGTTGACGTTGTTCGAGTTACCTTCTTGACTGTAATTTTGAAGCTGTTGTAATAATTCATCCTGTGCCTGGGCGATTTCTAAGCCCTGGGTAGCACTTTCATTAAACACAGATGAGGGTACACTTTCAGCAGCAGCAGAATTGGCCGCAAGTACCATTCCCATCATAGCTGGACTAACCAGCATGGTTTTCCATAACGATTTTAGCATTTTCAGCTTTCCTCACACCATATAGATTGACTACAGAGTTTATAGCCTCACTCACAACCCCATTATACACAGCTTTTTTGGATTGGCTCACAGATAACTTTAACTTTTTTTAGAAAAACTTTTTGATTACTTTTTCTAATGGTTTAGTCTAGAATGCACTAAAATAGAGGACTCTCCATATCCATAACCTTCCACTGCGGTATGTTTAATTGGGGTTATGTGTAGTGTAGCGTTTATTTTTGTTTGTTGACCACTCTATGTTAGACAATTAAAAAAAATTTATTTTTAGTTTGAGGAAGAAATGAGTATTACTTCTCTTCTACAAAGCTTTCAGCGTTTTGGTGTTCACTTAGGGTTAGATCGGATCAAGTTTTTACTGGCTCAATTAGATAATCCTCAGCAAAACATTCCCATGATTCATGTTGGAGGAACCAATGGCAAGGGTTCGGTTTGTGCCTATTTATCCTCTATCTTAATGGAAGCTGGTTATAAAGTGGGACGTTATACGTCTCCCCATTTAATTGACTGGACGGAAAGAATTTGTATTAATAATCAACCTATTTCTGAGTCTGAACTAGAAACTATTATAATTAAGATTAAAAACTCTATTAATACTACTGAAGATACTCCCACGCAATTTGAAATTATTACGGCTGCTGCTTGGGTTTATTTTGAGCAGCAAAAGGTTGATATTGCTGTTATGGAAGTGGGGTTAGGAGGTCGTTTAGATGCCACAAATGTTTGCGATCGCCCTTTGGCTACTGTGATTACTTCTCTTAGTCGAGAACATTGGCAACAGTTGGGACCTACTGTTAAGGATATTGCTAAAGAAAAAGCAGGTATTTTTAAGTCCCAATGTCCTGTAATTATGGGTCAGGTTTCTGATGAAGTTAAACCTGTTTTTCAGTCTCGTATTGATGCTTTAAATTGTCCTTATACTTGGATTAAACCTGCTGTTTATCTAGATGATGACTTAGCAAAGTATAACAATATTAAATATGATTTGCCTTTGTTGGGAGCAATGCAGTTAAATAATTCTGCTTTAGCTATAGAAACGATAAACATTTTACAAAATCAAGGATGGAATATTACTGAAAAAGATATTCAGCAAGGAATTAAAAACACTGAATGGTTGGGAAGAATACAATGGATAAAATGGAAAAATAACTCTATTTTAATCGATGGGGCGCATAATCCTGCTGCGGCGAAAATGTTACGGCATTATGTTGATACATTGGATAAATCCGTTATTTGGATTATGGGGATGTTATCGACAAAAGAACACGATAAAGTTTTTAAAGAATTACTAAGCGATAAAGATAGTTTATATTTAGTTCCTGTTCCTGACCATAGTACGGCTAATCCTGATGATTTAGCAATATTAGCCGATCAAATTTGTCCTCAATTAACAGAAATTACCACCAAAGAAACCATTTTTTCTGCTCTGGAATGCGCCATAAATGAACAAGATTCTCAGCAGGTAATTGTTATAGCAGGTTCTTTATATCTAATTGGGCATTTTTTAGGTCATCTTTCATCATATACCACCAGAAGTCACAATGATTAAGTTATAATAAAGTGTGACCCGCTCTACCTAAATACTGTTTTAGTATGCTTGATTTATTACAAACCCAAATTTATCACCTTCAACAATTTGCTAATCGCTTAGTTTCTTTGCAGCTTGATCACCTTAGTTTTGTTAGTATTGCTATAATATTTTTGGCAGGATTATTAACAAGTTTGACTCCTTGTATGTTATCGATGTTACCCATTACCATTGCTTACATTGGGGGTTATGAATCTCAAGGAAAATCACAAGGAATGCGTCAATCTGCTTGGTTTTCTTTGGGGTTAGCTACCACTTTAGCAGGGTTAGGTATTCTAGCAGCATCATTAGGAAAAGTTTATGGACAAATTGGTTTAGGATTACCTATTATTGTTAGCGTTATTGCAATTTTAATGGGGTTAAATCTTTTAGAAGTTATTTCCTTTCAATTTCCTTCTTTAGGAGAAACAAATTGGATTACTGATGATCTTCCTCCTGGAATTCGTTCTTATTCTTTAGGACTAACTTTTGGTTTAGTTGCTTCTCCTTGCAGTACCCCCGTTTTAGCAACATTATTAGCTTGGGTTGCTAC